>JAOUKH010000083.1 GCA_029882685.1 Cyclobacteriaceae bacterium | reverse complement strand
ATAAAAAGCGTTCGAATAAATGTATTCGGTCGAACTGAACAGTATGAATATGTATAATTGCTCCAAAAAACATTGAAACATGGAGAAAAAACTGAAGCAAATCAAATTACCACAGCTCTTCATTGAGCACTTTTATGTGGGAGTAGCTATTACTCTTTTTTACCTTTTGCTAGCCGAGCAAATCATTAAGATGGGATATCCCGGATTTTTAGTTCTACTGATAGCGGAAATGGTTATTCTGGCCCCACTAGTCGGATTACATTTTTCAATTAAAGCACGAATGAAAGAAATAAAAATCAAAAACCTGATCAACTACACAGAGAAAATTTCCTTGAAACGTTTTCTGTTTTGGACATTTATAGGAATAGCTGGATGCATACTTATTTATGTACCTCTATACCCAGTTGGTCAGTTTTTAAGAGCCAATGTTTTTGGCTGGCTACCTGAATGGTATTTTAATCCTTCTTATGGTACTGATAACATGCGGTTGTTAGCTAATGTATTCCTTATGGGTATATTCATTGATGGGATCGTTGGGCCAGTATGCGAAGAATTCTTCTTTCGAGGTTACCTACTTCCTAGGATGACCTGGCTAAAGAATTGGGCTCCAGTAATAAACGGCACCTTATTTGGGGTTTATCATTTTTGGCAACCGCATAACATACTAGGAACTATGGCAGTAGGAATCATCATCAGCTATATTGTGTGGAAAAACAAAAATGTTTACCTCGGAATTGCCATTCATTGCGCAATAAACCTTTTAGGCGCACTTGGCGGATATATGGCCGTTTTAGAAGGAGTAATTATTGGAAGATAAATAGGGTTCACATTTTATAAAAGCTCATAACATACACTGCTAAAATGAATATGCGAACTGAGCTATCTGAAAAGTCAATGCAAACTAGAAATTTCAGAACATCTAGCCAATGGTGAGCATACTCATTTTAGTTGACCGTAAGGACAAAATGACTCGCTATCGTATAAAAACGAATCATACCGTAGCGTTACCCACCATGTCTTTAGAGTGATATTTCAAGTTAAATTCACAAAGTTAGCTTTAATTAGTTTACATTTAAAGAAACTTTTTATATGTTTGTGACGTATACATAAATGTAAACTTAATGATTCATAGATTTGAAGTCGAATTGCTAGAGCAAGCATTTGAATTCTTAAAAAGCCTAAATGCAAAACATCGAAATAAAATATTGCAAAATATGGATCGGTCTAAATTTCATACTGACCCAAAATTATTTAAGAAGCTGGAAGGTGAAATTTGGGAATTCAGAACTTTATATTCAGGCTTTCAATACAGACTTCTGGCTTTCTGGGATAAGACAGATAAAACGGAGACAATAGTATTTGCAACTCATGGGATGGTTAAGAAAACGAGCAAAGTTGATAAAAAAGAAATTGACAAAGCAGAACGTATAAGACAGCAATATTTAAAAGATAAGTAACTATGAAACGATATACCCTTGAACAAACAAAGAACGAATTAATTGGGCTAACTGGCACGCTAGAACGTGATCAATATGAATTCGAGTTGAAACTTGAAATTATTGGTGACATGATACAAATGGCAAGAAAAGAACGAAACCTAACACAAGAACAACTTGGACAACTTATTGGCGTGAAGAAGGCTCAAATTTCTAGACTTGAGAATAACACTGGAAATGTAACTATAGAAACAATATTGAAGGTATTCAACGCATTGGAAGCCAAGGTGAATTTTAATATCAAAATGCTAAACCAACGAGTCAACATAGCATAACGGTGGGTAACATTCGGTATATGAACATAGCGTCTTGCTTGGGTGCATTTCAGTTTGTACATTTACTCTCAACGTGCGGTTTCATTTGCTACGGGTGGAATACGCAACGTTTTTTAACGTAGCGTTAGGTTTCATACTGCGTGTCTAAAATTTAAGATATTACTCTAGGATCAAAGTTGATTCAACAGTTATTTCTCTTATTCTTTGCTCCAAGATAGAAAAGGCCTTTGTATTTTCAAATAAGTATATAACGCTGAAACTTCCTGTTTCATTCAAATCTTCACAATTATAAGGGAATATGGAGTCGGTTTTCACACCATTATAAAGGTTGTCTTTTAGTTTTGCCATGAGTTCAGTAAAAGAGCAGGGAGGTATTTTAACCTTCATAGATTTCCATAAGGGTATGGATCCTGTTGCATTCTTTATATTATCTACTATCAGGTTTACATAAGAAGAACCATTAAAACGGGCATTGTTTTCAATCGGAAAAATTCCAGTATCTGTTACTATATAGTCAATTCCAACAACGCCAATATAGCCGGTGCTAACCATTCTTGATAAAATTTTACGCGAAGTTTTATATATATAAGCTAGAGATTGCTCAGAAAGCTGTATGTTATTTGAGTTGCCTGCATGTACCATTTCGTCAATACAAATCTGTTCGTTTGTACCGATGTGATGAATAGACTTATCTCTGCTTATTATCCATTGATCATTAGGAGACGAGTATACATTTAAAAATGGTTCAATAAGTAATGTTTTTTCACCACTGCATAATATACTCTGATATATTTCGGCTATATCATGACCCGTTGTTTTGTAAAGCGATGTACCTAATTCCCCTATAGTACCTCGTATGATAACACCTCTATGGTTGTATAAAAGTTTTTTGACGATATTCGCCATTGAGCTATAATTTTTACTGTTTTGGGCTTGAATATTAAATAAGACACCATTAACAACAGGAATATCTAGTTGGGTACAAATATTTTTAAACGATGCCTTGTCATTATATTTCAGCGTTTCAGCTTCAGAAGCTCCAAATAGCTCAGCTCCAATAACTTTTGCCGCTTCCTTTTCAATATTACTTGAAAACCAAGGAACATATACGGGACTTCTATTAGTTTCCCGAATTATTTCAATAACTGGTTCGGGATTTATTATTATAAGTTCAGAAAGGCTTAATCCTTTCATACCGGCACCATAGTCAATCACTAGGTCTGAGCCTAGTCCAAGTGACCTTATCCAATTATGGTAATCTTGATCTAATCGGCTTCTTAAAAGCACCAAATCGTTTGAGCAAGCTACAGCTAAAGCCCTATCAGTACGTGAAACAATGGATGAATCTCTACGAGGAAATTGCGAAAAATTATCAGCAGCATAAATTATTAATTCATTATGACTATCTGAAATATACTCTCTAAACATTTTAAATACTAGATATTTAAGTTAACCTAGTAAAGACATCTAGAAATAGTTATTTATTTAGACTTAACCTTTCATTTGAAGCCGATATTTCGGGATGCAAATGTAATTTAAAAGTTGATATAAATTCATGATTTAGTATTTTTGCTTTTTTTTACTAAACATTTATGGTCAAGGCACGAAAACCTAACAATTTATAAAAATTGTGCGGCAAATTTGGTCTTGCAACGCTATCTCAATTTGTTATCTTTGGTAATATAATTAAGCGTAGTAGCAGTTAATTCCGCACTATTCTAATAATAACGTTAGGTGTTATATAAAATGGTAAAATCGAAAAACTGCTTAAATCTTATTCTTTTATTAACCACCTTGGTTATAATATCAGGTTGTCATAGTGGTTACGAAGAAAAAGATGGTCAGGTTTACCACAAATGGATACATGGTGGAAACTGGACGAAGGAATACTCCTTAATGGAAAAGGCAGATGCAGAAACATTTAGAACAATCAAACATGACTTAAATATTGACCTTGGGAAAGACAAAAATTACGTGTTTAAGGATGCTTCAATTTTAGAGAATGCAGATCCTAACTCATTTGAACAAGTTGCGGAATACTATTGGAAAGATAAGAATTATGTTTTTCTACTACAGTTTGGCGAAACCAATTGTATTATAAAAAATGCTGAGCCAAAATCATTTAAAATTATTAGTGAATATTTGTGGTCAAGAGACAATGAACATGTATTCTATAAATTTGATTTATTGGATAATGTCAAAGCAAAAGATTTTCAGGCAATTAATGAAGACTGGGGGAAAACTAAATTACATTACTATTATCATAATTTAAGGATTGATTCATTAGATTATGAAACAGCTGAAATAGTTAACACATATTTTATGGACGAATCACCAAAACAATCCAACTATATAAAAGACAAGGATAACGTCTTCTTTCAAAACCTACTTGTGAAAGATGCAAATCCAAAAACTTTTGTTGCAGATGGAGTTGGAACATTTGGACATGACGATAAATACATGTTCGATTGGGAGAAAAATGAAGGGATAATAACTGAACAATACAGAAAAACATACATAGATAAAAAATAACAACACCTAACATCCGTAATGGTTACGCAACCCTGAAAGTTGATATTTTGGAAAGAAAGGCTTTAAAAAATAATCTTAAGCTCAAAACATGTAGGTTATTGAGCAGGCAAACGCATTTAAAAATTCTTGTGTTATTTCTACAGCAATGAACCAATTATTTTGGTTCATTGCTGTAGAAATCTTAACCATATTGTAAATACATGTCATATTGGTTAGGATTCCTCCTCGTTTTTATTGGCTATTGCCAATAAAACATACGGAATGACTTACTGGAAGGTTAAATGCGTTTGCACTGGGTTATGGAGTGGGAATTCCGAATTTTAAGAAAATAGGGGTTGTGCAACAGGCAAATAGTCTATTAACTACCAAATTTAACCGAATTGTTAGCGGTTAAAAACTTTCTAAACCGCTCATCATGAATTGATAACTTCCACAAAAATATGGTGTCTTTAGTACATGAGGTTGCTAAAGATTCACTACAAAATAACAACGTTTGTAATTATTATATTTACAATAATTTCTATCGGATTTTGGTTAACAATCGTTTGCCAATGGAGTAAAACCAATATGTGTAAAGTAAAACAATTCATAGATTCTAAAAATCTAATTATTGCCAATAGTAAACAACACCAATAACTATTGTAAACTTTACGACCACAAAAGGGTAAAAAAAATTATATTGCCATTCTAAAATTTAATACCCCTAGTTAACTTTTTATGCAACAACCCTCCCTATTATTTGAACACCATCCAATATATATGGTCGTTTGCCTTATTGTGGCAGGGTTGTATACTTTTTTGCTTTACAGAAAGCCACAGCAATGGAATAAAAACCAACTATACCTCCTTGCAGGGTTTCGTTTTTGTCTGGTATTTCTATTATCAATGCTGTTAGTTGTCCCTATTTTAAAACAATTACAAAATTATTTCGAAAAGCCTATTGTTGTTATTGTCCTGGACAACTCTACTTCTATTGCTTCTGTTCTGGATAGCACAAAACTTGCTCTTATTTCCTCTAAAACTGAAGAAATGAGAGGCAATCTCATCCGTTCCAATTACAAGGTTGAGGTAAGGGATTTAGAAAACATTAATATTTCAACCGAAGATATAGTTTTCAACAAGCAAGCAACTAATCTCCATAAAACTCTAAAAAAAATTGAAAATGACTACGAAAACAGAAATCTAGCTGAAGTGATATTATTAACTGATGGGATTTACAATAGTGGGGTTTCACCTGATTATATGCACTATAATTTTAAGCTGAATACCGTAGGTGTGGGTGACACCATTCCTAAAAAGGATCTATTAATTAAGGAATTAAAATATAATAAGATATCGTATCAAGGGAATCAGTTTCCGCTTGTTGCAAAAATCGAAAACAGAGGGTTTATAAATGAATCCATAGTTATTTCAGTGTATAATAATGGAAGTTTACTTGATCAAAAAAAACTTGTGCCTAAACTGAATGAAAGCGTTGAAACGGTAGAATTTTTGTTGGAAGCAAAATCTAAGGGCTTACAACGATACAGTGTTGTTATTTCTAGCAAACCGAATGAGTTTAATGTACAAAACAATATTACTCAAGCTTATATTGAGGTAATAGAAGGTAAAGAACGAATATTGATGATCGCTGCCTCTCCAAACCCTGATATTAAAGCGATAAGAAGTGCTATTGAAACCAATAGTAATTATGAGTTTCAGGTATTTATCCCAGGGATTAATAAAGAGCCTGATGGGAAATTTGATTTAATAATATTTCATCAATTTCCAGATAAAAGAAATATCCTTACTTCGTGGTTTGAAAAATACAAAAATGAAAATATTCCATATTGGATTATCACTTCCTCGAACAGCAACTTTAAAACCCTCAATGAAAAAATTTCCTTTGCCCAAGTTGAAATATTAGGAAGAGAAACAGACGACATTACTTCTAGTTTCAATGAAGGGTTTTCATTGTTTTCAATTTCGGATGATTTAAAAGATTTATTAAGAAATGTACCTCCACTTCAAGTTCCTTTTAGTAGGGTAAATTCTAACGTTCAAGTATTTCTTTATCAAAAATTGGGATCGGTTACCACCAGAAACCCTTTATTACTCATTTCTGAGATTGATAATAATAAAAGCGCACTGATGCTTGCTGATGGTGTTTGGAAATGGAAGCTGTATGAATATGCCAAATATGAAAGGCATACCGCTTTTAATGAACTAATACTAAAGATGGTACAATACCTAAGTACTAGACAGGACAAGCGCAAATTTAAATTCCATACGGTAAATCGTGAAATCACAACATCTGAAAGCATTCAATTTGAATCCGAAATTTACAACGACTTGTACGAGCCAATTTATGACAAGAGTGTAGATATAACCATTAGCAATGAAAATGGTGTTGTTACCAACTATAATTATATTACAAGCCTTGGCAATAGTCGTTTTAATGTTTCAGGATTAGAAGAAGGAGTGTATAAATATACAGCAACTACTTTACTCAATGGGCGGAAAGAAAAAGTGTCGGGAGAATTTTTAGTGAAACAAAAAAATATTGAAAGCATAAGCCTCACTGCTAATTTCAGATTGCTTGAAACACTAGCATTAAACTCGGGAGGGCAATTTTATAACTTTGAAAACTTTAATAGCCTCACCGATCGAATTACGAATGATAAAGCTCCTGAAATTATTCATAGTGAAGAATCATTTCAGCCTCTAATTAATTCAGAATGGGTTTTTATTCTTCTAATTCTATTAGTTTCAGCAGAGTGGTTTATAAGAAAGTATAGTGGTCATTATTAATTGTTAAACCAATGAATACAGTACGAGTAACCAAAAAATTCAGTTTTGAAATGGCTCATGCATTAGAGAGACACGATGGTAAATGTAGAAACATACATGGTCATTCTTATTTTTTGTATGTTACTATTCAAGGAAACCCTATTCATGATGATAATAGTCCCAAAAACGGAATGGTAATGGACTTTGCAGATTTAAAAGCAATAGTGAACCGTGAAATTATTACTCCTCTTGATCATTCGCTTATGCTCTACGAAAAGTCAGAATTTCTAAATAGCGCAAAAAATCTACATCAACTTCTTGTCTTAAAACCATATAACCCTACTTGTGAAAATATGATAATTGATTTTGCTTCTATTTTAGCAAAGAATTTTCCTGCCGAGATTAAACTACACAGCCTAAAACTGGAAGAAACAAAAACAAGCTATGCAGAATGGTTTGCTGATGACAATGGTTAATTGTTCTTACAAATATTCTATCTTTAAAAACTAAGATTTTCAAGTACATACACGAAACTTTTGAGTATGATCAACTCTCTAGTACGCATACTGAGGTACTTGAAGTCAGTATCTATAATACCTAACTTACAAACTATTTTTTCTTACTTTTTTCCTTAGTTTTTGATTTTCCTTTTATAGAAATGGTAAGTGAATCACTTTTGCCATCATGGCTAGCTAATAATACTTCACCTTCCTGTATATCTCCTTTTAATATTTCTTCTGCCACCAAGTCTTCCAAGTATTTTTGTATAGCTCTATTTAGTGGTCTAGCTCCATATTGAGGGTCATACCCTTTTTCAGATAGGAAATCCTTTGCTTTAGCATTAAGTTCAACATTATACCCTAAAGTGTTAATACGCTTAAATAATTTCGAAAGAGTAATGTCAATAATTTTGTGAATATGTTTTCTTTCAAGTGAATTGAAAACAATTACATCATCCAATCTGTTAAGGAATTCAGGGCTAAACACTTTTTTCAGTGCATTCTGAATAGTAGATTTCATTATTTCACTCTCATTATCCTGCTTCGCTTTTGTGGCAAAACCTATTCCTGCACCAAAGTCTTTCAAATCTCGAACACCAATATTTGATGTCATGATAATAATAGAATTTCTGAAATCAACCCTTCTTCCCAATCCATCAGTTAAAATACCATCATCCAAAACCTGTAATAGTATATTGAATACATCAGGATGAGCTTTTTCTATCTCATCTAGCAATACTACACTGTAAGGTTTCCTTCTCACCTTCTCAGTAAGTTGACCACCTTCTTCATATCCTACATATCCAGGAGGCGCTCCAACAAGTCTAGAGACTGAGAATTTCTCCATGTATTCACTCATATCAATACGTATGAGGCTATCTTCCTTATCAAATAAATAAGTTGAAAGTACTTTAGCAAGTTCTGTTTTACCCACTCCTGTAGGGCCTAAAAATATAAATGACCCTATCGGTTTTTTAGGGTCTTTTAACCCAACACGAGTTCGTTGAATAGCTTTAGTAAGTTGAACTATGGCCTCTTCTTGACCTATTACTTTTCCTTTCAACTCTTCTTTCATTCCCAACAATTTGTTACTCTCTTTTTGAGCAATACGATTGGTAGGTATTCCTGTCATCATACCAATTACATCAGCAATATGATCTTCAGTCACTTTATATCTTTGGCTACTTGCTTCTTCTTCCCATTTTTCTTTTGCTATTTCTAGCTCTTCGATAAGTTTTTTTTCTTTATCTCGAAGCTGGGCAGCCTCCTCATATTTTTGTGATTTAACTACACGGTTTTTTTCCGTTTTAATATTTTCAATTGCTTCTTCGAGCTTAATAATATTCTCAGGAACATGAATGTTTTTAATATGAACTCGAGCACCAGCTTCATCTAAAATATCGATTGCTTTGTCAGGTAAATGTCTATCACTAATGTACCTATCTGATAATTTCACACAAGCCTCAATTGCCTCAGGTGTGTAATTTACATGATGATGATCTTCATATTTTTCCTTGATGTTTTCTAAAATCTGAATAGTTTCTTCAGGAGTAGTTGCATCTACTAACACCATTTGAAACCTCCTTGCTAATGCACCATCTTTTTCGATATATTGTCGATATTCATCTAAGGTAGTTGCCCCTATACATTGAATTTCACCTCTCGATAATGCAGGTTTAAACATGTTGGAAGCATCTAGCGATCCAGAAGCACCACCAGCACCCACGATAGTATGTAACTCATCAATAAAGAGTACTACATCAGGTGATTTTTCTAACTCATTCATTACCGCTTTCATTCGTTCCTCGAACTGTCCACGGTATTTTGTTCCCGCCACTAACGAAGCTAAATCTAGTGTTACTACCCTTTTACCAAACAACACCCTAGATACTTTCTTCTGCACTATTCGTAATGCTAATCCTTCAGCAATAGCAGTTTTACCCACCCCTGGCTCACCAATCAATATTGGATTATTTTTCTTTCTTCTAGATAAAATTTGAGCTACTCGTTCTATTTCCTTGTCTCTTCCAACAATAGGATCCATTTTATCCTCTTCGGCAAGCTTAGTAAGGTCTCTTCCAAAATTATCCAATACTGGAGTTCTGGATTTTTCCGCTCCTTTTGAAGGCTTATCTTTTCCTGATCCGCCTGATGGCGCACCAAATATTCTAGAACTATCATCATCTGGGTCATCAGTATCAGATGAAGCAATTGGGTTTTCAGTTTGATATTCCAACAATTCCTTTACCACATCATAGCTTACATCAAATTTATCAAGTATCTGTGTAGCAATATTATCTTCGTCTCTTAGGATTGAAAGCAAAAGATGTTCGGTTCCAATTAATTGACTTTTAAAAATTTTAGCTTCAAGGTAAGTGATTTTCAATACCTTTTCCGATTGACGAGTAAGTGGAATGTTCGCTAAGTTTTTAACATTATGATTTGCTGTACCTTTAGATGCACTCTCAATTGTACCTCTAAGTTCCTCAAGTGAAAGACCCAGTTTCTTCATTAAGCTCACGGCCACACCTTCACCTTCACGAATAATACCTAGCAGTAAATGCTCAGTGCCAATGTAGTCATGACCCAGTCTAAGAGCTTCTTCCCTACTCAACGAAATTACTTCCTTAACTCTATTTGAAAATTTTGCTTCCATATTTTGATACTTAAAAGCGTTCTTATTATTAAATGTAAAACTTAATAAATTAAATAACTATCGAGTTATGTATTTTTTATTTAACGCTATAGTTATTTTAAATGTTCAAGAAATCACTGTTGATTTTTTTATTATATTATGAGCATTAGGCCCTTCACAAAAAAGTAAATCTACAATGCTCATGTTAGGAACAAATTCATTGCCAAACAACTGAATGTAGGGTTGGGAAGAATAATGTTTATTATTTAGATAGGATTTTTTAGGATGAATAACCGAACGTAGATCAATAATACCTTTTTCTGGCACGTGAGAATAGCTTTCTGAAAAACCGATCACAATTTCCATCTGTAAAAATTTAAGACATAATGTCAGTATTTTTTTGTTTAACAAAAACAATGTCTTTATCTGTTCATTAAAAATTTGCAAAAAGTAATCGGCATAATATTCAAAATAAGGAGCTTTGCCATAGGCAGATTGCATTGCCCGCCAATGGTTGTTAATCCAATTTTGACTATAATCAATTTGAATATCTTGAATATTGGTCTTTTTATTTCCTCCTACAACTGGTATTGAAAGTGAACTTACTCCGTTAGCAGTAACAATAGTAGTTCGATTTCTGAACGACTGTTTAACGTAATTTTCATTTGCCTCGATAATTACCTTGTCAGCCTGTTGAAGACAGCAAAAATATTCTAAAGTGGGTAAGTATTGTATGTCGATTAAAATAGCAGACATTTCTACAATATATCATCTATTTTCCCCAACCCTTCCCTTATAAGTTCAGGGCTATTGCCTGAACAGTCAACTACTGTTGACGGAATATTCCCCCCAAAACCTCCGTCAATTACGAGATCTACTAAATGCTCATATTCATCAAAAATTTGCTCAGGATCTGTAGTATATTCTATAATTTCATCATCATCCTTAATAGAAGTAGTTATTATAGGGTTACCCAATTGTTCAACTATCATTCTTGGAATGTTATTATCAGGAATACGTATTCCAACGGTTTTCTTATTTACATCCAGTATTTTAGGAACTTTACTAGTTGACTCTAAAATAAAAGTAAAAGGTCCAGGTAATGCCCTTTTCATGATTTTAAATGTTGGTGTATCCAGATGTTTTACATACTGAGAAATATCACTCATGTTATGACAGATAAAAGAAAGGTTTAAACTTTTGGGTTTTATTTCTTTTATGCGACAAAGCTTATCTATTGCTTTCCTATTAAACAAATCACACCCAATACCATAAATAGTATCGGTAGGATAGATAATTACGCCTCCTTTTTTAAGTACGGCTACTGTTTGGTTGATTTTTCTGATATCAGGATTATCTGAATATAGTTTAATGAGCTTTGCTGCCATACTAAAAATTTAATGGCAATTTAAGCCATTCTCAGTTATGTATAAAACAAATTACTATTTTTGCCCTTGTACTATTAAAAAATAGCAATGATTAGAAAATATCTATCTACTATAGTATTACTCCTTTTTGGTATATTGATTTCATCTTTTTCATTTTATGGGTATCAGGTAGTCAAAGCACCCAATATTTTAGTTGATATGCCCGATAGGGAAATTATTATTCCAACAAACGCTACTTTTCATGACATCCAAAATCAATTTATTAAGGAGGAGGTTGTTAATAATATTGTGGCTTTTAGTTTTTTGGCAAAAATTATGAACTACGATAAAAAAGTAGTGCCTGGAAGATACCTCCTGAAGAAAAACATGAATAATATTGATGCCATACGTTTGTTACGTTCTGGGAATCAAATACCTGTAAATATTACGTTCAATAACATTCGTTTAAAAGAAGATATTGGTGAAAAAATTACTTCAAAAACAGGAGTTACTGTTGAAGACTTTAATGTAGCACTTGATGAATTTGTAAGTGAAAACGAAGCTGGTTTTACTGATCAAAATGTTATTGCAATGTTCATCCCTAACACCTATCAGGTGTATTATACTATTTCGGCTAAAGCACTGGTTAACAGAATGCATCAGGAATACAATGCTTTTTGGAATAATGAGAGGCTAGCTAAAGCTGAAGCATTAGGCATGACTCCAATGGAAGTATCAATTTTGGCTTCAATAGTTCAGGCAGAGAGTATAAAAAGTGAAGAAAGCCCTATAATTGCTGGATTATATATAAATAGACTAAAAAGAGGTATAGCATTGAGTGCGGACCCTACTTTAGTGTTTGCTTCGGGGGATTTTACTTTAAAACGAGTGCTAAATATTCATAAAGAAATAGATTCGCCCTATAACACCTATAAATATCGTGGTTTACCACCTGGGCCTATTAATATGCCCTTTATCAGCTCTATAGATGCTGTGTTGAACTACAATAAGCACAATTATTTATACATGTGTGCCAAAGAGGATTTTTCTGGTTATCATAATTTTGCCAGCACATTAAAGGTTCATAATATTAATGCCAGTAAATATCAAAGAGCATTATCAATAGAAATGAGAAAGGCCAGACAAAACGGGAATTAGAATGTTTACAGCAGAAACTCAAATACGTGTACGATACGGAGAAACTGACCAAATGGGAGTGGTTTATTATGGTAATTATGCCTCATACTACGAAGTAGCACGTGTTGAATGTATGCGAGCGTTAGGCCTATCCTATAGTGAGCTGGAAGAGCAAGGGTTTATGTTGCCAGTGCTAGAAAATCATTCTAAATATTTAGGTCCCGCTAAATATGATGAGTTATTGACTATTAAAGTCAGTATTCGTGAAAACCCAAAAGTTCGTATCACTTTTTATTGTGATATCTTTAACGAAAAAAATGAACTTATTAACAAGGGAAAAACTATATTGGTCTTTGTAGATAAAGACACTAGAAAACCTTGTAAAATTCCGCCTCAAATGGAGGAATTGTTAAGCAACTATTTTGATGAGTAACAAGATTCTATCATATCTAAAAAGTACATCAATTTATGCTAATAGCATCAGCCTGTTAAAAAACATAAAATTTTATAGTGGTGAGATTTCTTTATATAGTGTGCTACGAATATTTGCTAAGAAAATTTGGAGTGATCAAATCTTAGATCGTGCCAACGGAGTTGCCTTTAGTTTTACGGTAGCTATTTTTCCTGCTATTATTTTCTTGTTCACACTTACTGCTTATATCAATAATTTTATTCCAGAAGTGAATCAGGAAAGTATTATGGGGTTTTTCCAAGGAATTATGCCTGAAAGTATGTTTACTGTTGTTTCTTCTACAATAGAAGATATTATTGGTAACACTAGAGGTGGATTATTAACTTTTGGTGCTTTGTTGTCTCTTTTCCTTGCAACTAATGGTATGATGTCCCTAATAAATGCCTTTAATAGTTGCTATGCCACCTTGGACAAGCGGAGTTATTTCAAAACTAGACTTATAGCTACAGCACTAACCATTATGTTAGCGTTTGTGCTTTTTTTAGCTATAATATTGCTGGTATTAGGGCAATTTGCACTCGACTTTATTCACGAATTTCAGTTGGTTAATACCTCTGGGTTAGAATTTTATTTAATTATCATCATCCGTTTTTTAGTTTTATTTATTGTGTTTTTTATTGCTATATCCTCGATGTATTATTTCGGGCCTGCAGTACACTACAATTGGCGATTTTTTTCTATAGGAGCAATTTTATCTACCTTGTTCTGTTTATTTATTTCGTATGGTTTTTCTTACTACATCGCCAATTTCGGAACATATAACAAGCTATACGGTTCCATTGGAGCCTTACTAGGTTTAATGATCTGGCAATATCTTCTTTCAACAGTACTTTTAGTAGGTTATGAGGTGAATGCAAGCATTCACCAAGCTCACCGTAGTATGGGAGATGAAGAATATTAGCGAAAAAATAATAACAGGCTATTGTAATAAAAAAAAATCTCCTACATTTGCATTCCAATTCGGCAAAAGCTGTTGAATTAAACACAGAGGAGTGGCAGAGTGGTCGAATGCGGCAGTCTTGAAAACTGTTGTACCGCGAGGTACCGGGGGTTCGAATCCCTCCTCCTCTGCATAAATAAAGCCCTTAGAGCAATCTAAGGGCTTTTTTATGGTCTAAACATTAACTTTCTGAAGTTATTTATTTCACATAAAGAATTCCTGCGTAAAAACATTGGTAAACCAGACAGTATGATTACATACTATCCCAAAATAATAGATAGATTTTGGCAAACAATAATTACCAGAATAATAATATATTTCTCATTATGAGAAATATAAATAAGCAAATTATTGTTATTATA
>JAOUKH010000082.1 GCA_029882685.1 Cyclobacteriaceae bacterium | reverse complement strand
ACAGCATATTTGGATGTGCGACTAGTATCAGAAACAGAAGGGGCAATACAGTTAGAAAAGATACGAAAACACATTAAAAAACAAGGATATCTAATCCTTGACAGAGAACCAACCGATGATGAACGACTAGCCAATTCTAAAATTGTTAAATTTGCAGGTAATGCTGGGACAAATGCCTACCGGGCAGACATGAATACTCCCTTTGCTAAAAATTTAAGAAAAACACTGCAAGAAGAATTTAATGAGCCACCTGTGAGCATACGTACCATGGGAGGAACTGTACCATTAATCTCGGTGGTAAATACACTTGATATGCCAGCTATTATTGTGCCGATGGTGAACATGGATAATAATCAGCATAACCCGAACGAAAATATTCGTATTGGAAATATAATTCAGGGAATAAAGATGTGCATGGCAATATTATCAATGGATGTTAAATAGAGAAATCATTATTTGAGGGTTAAGATCATGCTAAATCCATTTTGGCAAAGTTTATTTAGGTTAATTTGGTTGAAATATCTAGGGACAACTCAATACTAAAACAAGAATACTTACCTAATTCGGAAGCTATAGAAATTTTACCATCATTTAATTCAACCAATTTTTTTACAGTTGCAAGACCAATACCAGTACTATCTATATCAGGATCAATATTTAATGTTTGAAATACTTCAAATACTTTCTTATAGTGCTTTTCACTAATCCCTACACCATTATCCCATACGTTAATGATGTGTTTTTCTTCTAACTTGTTGTGATATATTTTTATAATACCCTCTTCTTTGTCATTATATTTTATGGCATTGGAGACCATGTTTTGTAGAATTTGATACCATTCACTTTTGACACCATCAAACTCAGGGAGCTGTTCTATCTCAATGGAGAAGTTTTTGGGAATCTCTAGCGTATTAACAATATCATTTAGAATGTCATTTAAATTAATGGTTTCAAATACTCTTTCGGCTTTCCCTGTACGAGAATAGTCTAATATATCTATTATTAATTTTTCCATTTTAGATACATTAGAAGCCATTAAATCTAAATATTCAACACCAGTTTCATCAAGTTTGTCCTTGTAGTCATCACCTATCCATTGTGAAATATTTGCTATCCTCCTAAGAGGAGCTTTCAAATCATGAGAAATAACATAAGCAAATTCATCAAGTTGTTTATTTGCCTGATTTAACTCTTTAGAACTTTTAGCAAGATCATTATTCTTTTGTGAAAGCTCATGGTTTTGTTTCTGAATAGTTTCTGTTCTATCTTCTATCATAGTATTCAGTTTTTTTCTTTGCTCATGAAGAACTCTGATTCTCAAAAAGTGTATAAATAAACCTATCGCCAGTATCATAATAGCTACTAATGACCGAAACCACCAAGTTGTCCACCAAGGAGGTAAAACTACTATTGATAGTGAGGTTGCATTAGCGTCTATACATTGTTTATTCTTTGATGACTTTACAATAAAAGTATAGTTACCAGGAGAAAGGTTGGTATATCTCACACTTGTTTCTGTCCTGTTGGTAAACCATTCTTTATCAAATCCTTTTAGCATATAACAGAAATGTTTTTGAGATGTACTAACAAAATTGAGTTCAGAAAACTCAAAACCTATAGTTGTTTGATCATGGTTTAGGATGATTTTTTTTGTTTCAGATATATTTTGTTTTAAAACTCCTTCTTTGGAAATCGAAACTTCATGATCAAAAATTGTAAACTTTGTAATTTTAATATTTTCAGTATTTTCTTTAGTCTTTATATTTTCAGGTTTGAAATAACTATATCCTTTGGAGCCTCCAAAATAAATTGTTCCATCTTTTGATTTAAGACATGTGCCAAAAGAAAACTGATTGCTTTGAAGCCCGTTTTCAACGGTAAAGAGTTTCGACTTTAACGTATTTTTATCAAATTTGAAAATCCCATTATTGGAACTTAGCCAAAGATACCCCTCATCGTCTTCTACTATAGCTCTTAAAAATAAAATGTTTTCATGGCCATCCAATAGAGGTGTTATTTTATAAGAAAGTTGGTCGTTTTCTTTGATAAGTTCTACCAACCCAAAACGTTCAGAGGCCATCCAAATTCTATGTTCTCGATCTTCTATGATATGGTTTATTGAAAAATAATTTAGCTCATTGAGATCAACTTTTTCAATTAACATTTTTTCTTTATCTATCTTCCACAACCCATTATCCACAAAAGTACACCACAATATTCCATCACTATCTTCAAATAAAAATCGGGGAAATAGTAATTTTTTATTTGGTGAATCATTTTGCAAATATTCAAATTGTTTCAATGTACTATTGTAACGGGCAACATTCCCTTCATCCATTACAAGCCAAATAGCACCCTCTTTGTCTTTTATTATATCCCAAACAGTATTATTTCTTAGATCTATGTTGCTGTTTGTATTATGTCTGGTGAATTGCTCCGTTTTCTTGTTATATATTGAAATACCGTTTCCAAAAGTGCTGATCCAGAGCTGTCCATTGTTGTCTTCCTGTAGATTTGTGATTACATTTCCTGAGACTGAGTTTGAATTATTTTTATCGAAGATGAAATGATGATAATCCCCAGATGGAGTTAACTTATTTATTCCACCACCATCCGTTCCTATCCAAATATCCCCTTCATTGTCTTCAAAAAAAGACAGAATATTGTCATTATCTAATGCTTTAGGTTTGTAGGTAAGTTTGGTGACTTTGTTAAATAAATACTTATTTGGATCATAACGGTTAATCCCTCCAGAATAAGTACTAACCCAAATTACGCCTTGTCTATCTTTGAAAAGGTTCTCAATATTGTTAACGGAGAGGCTGAACATTTTCTGTTGTTGTTCACGAAGAATTTGGATTAAATTACCCTTTTTGTCAAGTATACTAATTCCTCCATCATCTGTACTTACCCATAAATATTCTTTATCATAATCTAGAATAGAGGTGACAATATTTCCAGAAAGTTTCCCATTATCTCTGGAATACCATTCTACTTTATCACCTTCCATACGGTATAAACCCTTTCCTATTGTCCCAACCCACAAAACATCAGTAGAATCAATATATATAGATTTAGAAAAAAAAGATGATGCTTTTTTAGAAAGAACGTTCGAAATTCTAATAAGGCTTACCTCCTTCGTTTGTATATTAAACTTAAGCAATGAAGCTGGGTCACCCATATCCAGGTATAGATATTCATCAGCTTTATAAACCTTATAAATCGATAGATTATCATACCCAGGGACAGAAACATTTTCTGTTGTTCCACTTTTCGTATTGAACTTTATTAATCCACTGTTTAATGTTGCAACCCATAAAGTATTATTTAGACCATCACAAGCATCCGAAATAATGATAGGGTCGTCTAATTTATTAGTTTTATTAACATGAAGAGTATTAAAATTGTCAAAAAGCCGATTGTATTTCACCAAATATGAAGAATTGGTGATTAGCCATAAGTTATTTTCAGCATCTATAATTATTTTTTTAATGAGACTTTCAGGGAGAGAAGAGCTATCATTATATATGGGTAAATAATGGACTATTTTATTCCCATCATACCGATCAAGACCATTATAAGTAGCAATCCAAATAAAACCTTGTTCATCTTGCTTAATATCATATATCTTATCACTGATAAGCCCATCATCTACTCCTATTTTTTCAAACCCAATATCTAAAGTGTTCTGAGATAGGGAATCAGCGAACAGTGAAAAAACAATATTAATAATCAAAAGGTATCTCATACAATCAATATGTACTTACATCAACTAATTTAACCATTGCTTTAATATAGTAACCAAGTTATTAAAAGTAAAGAATATTAGAGTAGTTGATATATTTATAACAAAAATTTATTAAGTAAATCTTGCCAAACAATCTTTAAAAATAATTTTTCTAAAAAATATTATACCTAAACAATAAGAATTATTTCAAAAAACCTTTTTTAACTTAAACACTATATAACGTATAGCTATTTAATGAACCAAAACTTGATTTTTTTGTTTCAGTCCTCTATTGTGTAGACTTGTAAGTTCGCAAGGTATAAAGCACATCTTTGCATCGTATTTTGTGCTTATAAGGTTTATAAAGAGTTGGATAGGCAACTAAAACTTATGAAACCGCATATAACTGTTTAAAGGGCTATTGAACTTATGAAAACCATTTATCAACTTCTAGTGAAACTACCTAAGTCAAACCATACTAAAGAAATCATTTATATTGATGGTGAAAATCAAAAAATACTGCTTAATACTTTCATTATTAAAATAGACTGACCCAATGTGGAAACAGGAGAATTAAGAAGTCAGTAATTTTTAATTTATATTTCAAAATGAATGAGCACTAGCTCGTTTTTTACAGAAAATAGCAAATATTTAAAATCCTTAGTTCAAAGTAGGCTTCTACTAAATAGTAGCTTAACAAACTGAATCTATTTTACAATTAATTTTCTAATTGCATTTTTATCTTTCGACATTATTTTAACAATGTAAATTCCAGGTTTAAAATGACTAGTGTCTATCCTTATTACACCTTCACTTAAATTAGTGACAGTCATAAAATGTTTATTGCCCTTAAGATCATATATCGCCACAAGTGACTCATTAAAAGTAGTGGCATTGATATTTGTCATACCACGTGATGGATTAGGGTATATATTGACATTAATATCTTCCATGCCTTTTTTAAGAGAAGTGACATTAACAGTGTCCGTTGGTACATTTGTAGTATCTCCAACAATTGTAGTATCTCCAACACTGTTATTTTCTCCCAAAAGGGAACTTAGATTGAATTCACCAATGCCAACACTTCCTGTACCTAAAGACATCCTTAATTCATGTCCTGCTTCAACACGACCATTACTTAAACTGGTTGCTAAAATGAGCATACTTTTTACATCATTAGAAGGTAACCCATCATCAACGGTAAAATGTGATATTATACCTGTACTATCTATTGATGAAATACCAACAGATTGCGTGAAATCATACAAAACCCAAACGTTTTTTTCCGAATCTTCAACAGTTTTTTCAATGTAATCTAGTGCTAATCCATTTCCTCCATTTAGGTTTGATATATTTCCTACACTGTCAATAATTGAAATTCCTTGTTGTGTGGATACCCAAATATCCCCAGAAGAGTGTTCCATGAAGCTATTAACAGATTTATCAATAAGTCCATCTAGTTCTTCAATATGAGTCCAAGCCTGTCCATTATGCATTGAAATGCCAGACTCCCAACCAGGCATAGAATGTGAGTATTCTACCCATATCCTATTTTTAGAATCTACAAAAACTAATTGTATCTCGTTGTGGTTTAAACCATTATTTGTATTCCAGACAGTCCATGCAGTACCATCAAACTTAAACAACCCATTATCACTTGCCGTCCAGATGTTACCATCTATGTCATCATCCATTGAATGTGCTCTTACAATTCCAGTTGAAGAAGAATTATAAACTTTCCAAAGACCGCTTCGATAGGTAATTAAATCTACATTTCCTGGATTGAAGATAGTTCCATAGTTACCCCAAATGGTGCCATCGTTAGCTTGCAGTAAAGGTTGATAATTATACCCTAAATATTGCCACTTATTATTAGAAAATTGTGCTGCCCCTCCTTCAGTCATAATCCAAGTGGTGTCTGGTGATAGCTGCCACATGTTCCGTATGTTATTAGACGGAAGGCCATCAAGTGTATGATAATGTGTCATGTTTTGATTTGGAACGTCAAGGTTATTTATTACATAAACTCCAGAGTGTCCCGAAACCATTATGGTGGAGTCATTTATATCATAAATGCCAGTAGGATAAACCGTAATATTCAGACTATCCGAAATGGGCTGAGGAAAAGTATAATAACCAGTATGACTTCCATCTACAACAGTAAGCTCAGTGTTGTTAATCGCATATAATTTATCATTCTTATAGAGAACATCCCTAGCTCCTTTATTAATAAGGATATAACTTCCAGTAGAAAAAGAATAGGTGTACATATTATAATTTGTCGAAATTACCAGACTATCTCCCATAATCTGGGTAATTGCTGTTGGCATTTCCCCAACGTCAAGATTAATTGGAAGTGCGTTTAAATTTGTACCATCAAAAGTATAGATGGCAGAACTTGTCCCTAAGTATATTGAATCGCCAATGGATTCTATAAAAGTCACTTCTCCTGTTTCTGGGAAACTATATCGTTGATTCCATCCATTACCGTTGTTACTTGCGATGATTACGTTTTCGTACGTTTGATCTTTCCCAGCGAGCCAAAAGGTGTTGCTGCTATCGGTACAGCTAGCCAATATATATGCCATAGAATTAATAGAGTCACTAGGGAAATAGTGCCCCCAACCAGCATCACCATACGTTTGTATTGCACTTCTGTATGCGATATGCATCTGACCATTATTTTTTTGCCAAAATCCAGTAGGATTTCCAAAATAATCTTTTGAGATCAAATTTTCCCACTCTCCTGATGAGCTAAGAATACTTATTCCATATTCGGTACCAAACCAAATATTATTAGCATTATCTTTAAATATTTCGGATACTTTATTATCTGCTAGACCAGAGGAACCTGTATTACCAGTATTTACAGTCATTAGTTCGTTTAATGCGTTGACTATAATCGTTATTTTAACATCAATAAAACCACCATGTGGATCCTGTACATTTAAATTTACTATTGTTTTTCCTATGCCCAACTCATTTATAAGTATCGAATTCCCCAAAAGTTCGATAGACACAGAAGTACCAGATACAATTGAGGCAGAGTAAGTAAGGTTGGTGCTATCTTCTTCATCAAAGAACACATCTTGAAAGTTTATTTCACTTGTCAAAAAGCCTTCCAAGAGTATTTGGCTTGATATAGAACCTATTGAAACGGGGTTATCATTAACTTCATGAACGTTTATCATAAATGTATCAATTGCCGGAGCAAAACCAGACCCAGAGTCCAATAACCATACCGACATCATGTAGCTCCCAGTATCTAAATGAGTGGGTATCCCCCTAAGTGTAATGCTATCAGCTAAGTAAATCCAAGTAGAATTCTCTGGTATTGCTAAAAATTCCACTCTATAATTACTACCAACAGAGTCTACATAACCAAAAGTACTGTCAGGTAGTTGAAAGTTAAAAAGATCATCTTCATTTATATCCATGTCAGGAATAGGATTCGCTACGAAGGGGGCAGTGACTTGCGCTAACGAAATTTGAGAAGAAAAAAGTAAAACAATAAGTGTCCGGACTATGTATTTATTCATAGGTATTAGATTTAATAATTTCATCAATTTATAATTAAATAATTAAAATAAAAAATATAAATTGATGATTATAGAATAAAAAATATAACTATAAACATTTTAATACAATAAATGATTGATTATGAAGATTTTATAAACAGCCTTAGTAAGTGTTGGTTTTTTGTTTAGAAACTTGATCTTGATAGCCTCAGTTTTTTGTTTTCTCCACCTTTTTCAAAACGGAGATATCTATGGAATAGGGAATGATAGGGTGTTGCAAGACTGTTTTTAAATTGAACTCATGTTATTAAATAAACGATGTGTTATGTAGTGAATTTGAAAAAGTTAATTATGTGTTTTATTTGAATTTCTATACTAAATAACTTTCACAATTTGATTCGGTGTTTTCAATCAATTCAATTATCTTCGTTTTACATTAAAAGGAGCTATCATGATATTATATAATGTAACCATAGGTATTGACGAAAGTGTGGAACAAGAATGGCTAGAATGGATGAAAACTACACACATCCCTGAAGTGATAAATACCGGTTACTTTGTGGAATATAAAATGTTTAAAGTACTTAGTAAGCAAGAAGGAGACAACCCATCTTATTCCATTCAATACTTTACAAATTCAGTAGATGAAATAAATGAATATCTACAAAACCATGCTCCAAAATTACAGCAAGATCTCTTTACACGCTATAAGGATAAACATGTAGCATTTCGGACATTATTAGAATCAATATAGATTAAATTTCCACAGAACAACCAAGCCATTCACCATCAATTTTAGCATTGTAGGTTTTTTTATAGAAATCTATAGCTGATTTATTCCAATCAAGCACCTGCCAAACAACGCCTGAGCAATCATGAGATTTAGCATGTTCTATCAATTTATCCAATAACATTTTTCCTACACCTCTTCTTCTTTCTGTTTCAGTAACAACTAAATCTTCCAGGTATAACCTTCGTCCCTTCCATGTTGAATATCTATAGTAAAACAGTGCTATACCAATAATTTCCGTATCATTTTCAGCCACATAAAACTCGAAAAGTGAGTTAGATCCAAATCCATCTTTCTCCATACTTTCTACTGTTGTCATCACTTCATCTTCAGACTTTTCGAAAGATGCTAACTCAATTATTAACTCTAGAGCTCTTGGTATATCTTTTTTAATTCCTTTTCTGATATTCATAGGTTAAAATTAATGCTATCCAAAAATGAATAGCATTAATGTATATTTTACTCTAACTTTTAAGTTTAAAATTCCTTTTTAGCCATTTCAGGTACAACATCCATGTTATACCATGCAAAAGCGTACCTGTCTGCCTGTTGTTCTATTGTTTTTGAAATTGGTGTTCCAGCTCCATGACCAGCATCGGTTTCTATACGAATAAGTACTGGATTATTTCCTACATGATTTTCTTGTAATGTAGCGGCAAATTTAAATGAATGAGCAGGTACTACTCTATCATCATGATCAGCAGTAGTAACCATAGTTGCAGGGTATTCCACATCAGGTTTAAGGTTATGTACTGGAGAGTATCCTTTAAGGTAGGTAAACATTTCTTTAGAATCTTCTGCTGTTCCATAATCATAAGCCCAACCAGCTCCTGCTGTAAATTGATGATAACGCAACATATCCATTACACCAACAGCAGGAAAGGCTACTTTAGCCAAATCTGGACGTTGTGTCATAGTAGCTCCAACCAAAAGACCTCCATTGGAGCCGCCAGCAATAGCTAGATAATCACTAGATGTGTAGTTATTACTAATGAGGTACTCTCCTGCAGCGATAAAATCATCAAACACATTTTGCTTTTGCATTTTTGTTCCTGCTTTGTGCCATTCTTCACCATACTCTCCTCCACCTCTAATATTTGGTTGTGCATAAACACCTCCATTTTCTAGCCATACAATTCTAGATATGCTAAAACTAGGTCGTAGGCTAATGTTAAAACCTCCATACGCATACAAATAAGTGGGCGTTTTTCCATTTAATTCAATTCCCTTCTTATGAACTATAAACATAGGAACTTTAGTGCCGTCTTTACTTTCGTAAAAAATTTGTTTGGTAACATAATCATCAGGATTAAAATCAATATCTGGTTTTTCATAAAGACTCGATTCTCCTGTTTCCATTTCGTATTTAAAAATAGTATTCGGATAAGTAAATGAAGTAAATGTGTAGTATAATTCCTTCTCATCAACCTTAGATCCAAAACCATATGCTGTACCAATAGCTGGTAATTCAACATCTCTAACTAGCATACCTTTTGTATCATATTGTTTAATAACAGTTTTAGCATCTTCAAGGTATCTTGCAAATATATATCCACCTCCTGTACTAGTATTTAGCACATTGTCAGTTTCAGAAATTAAGTCTTTCCATGTTTCCGTAATTGGATTTTGAATGGTTGTTTCTACAACACGCTTATTTGGAGCTTCTAAATTAGTTTCAATCACTATTCTATCTTCTTCGGTGAATAAAACATGCTCTTCAGTAGATATATCATTATCAACCTGTACAATTGATTGATCTTCATTTGTTAAATCCTGAATAAAAAGCACATTCCCACTTGTACTTTTTGAAGCAGATATTACTAAATATCGATTATCTTCGGTTACATAACCACCAATATAACGGTAAGGTTGTTTTTCACCACCAAAAATCAATTGATCATCCGATTGTGACGTCCCTAGCTTATGGTAATACAATTTATGAATCTGAGTTTTAGCAGACAGAACACTCCCTTCTTTTGGTTTATCATACGAGCTATAATAAAAACCCTCATTACCTCTCCATGATATGCCACTAAATTTGATATTATGAAGTGTGTCTTCAACAATTTCTTTGGTTTCAGTATTCATTACTAATGCTTTGCGCCAATCGGAACCTCCAACGGAAATCATATACCCAAATAGTTTCCCATCATCAGTAAAACTTCTACTTGCTAGGGAAATAGTGCCGTCTTCTGAAAATTTATTTGGATCTAAAAACACTTCGACAGAATCATCACCTATCTTTTTTCTATAAAGAACAGATTGATTTTGCAATCCATCATTTTTATAAAAATATTCATAATCTCCATTTTTTGTTGGGGCTGATACCCTTTCATAATCGTACAACTTTTCTAACCTTTCTTTAATATTTTCTCTAAAAGGAATATGTGCAAGATATCCATGCGTAACTTTGTTTTGCTCACTTACCCATTGGGCTGTTTCTTCTGAGTTATCATCTTCTAACCAACGGTAAGGATCAGGAACATCAGTGCCGAAATAAGTGTCAATAGTATCTACCTTAAACGTTGAGGGATAAATTAGATTTGAAGATTCTTCTTTATCCGATGGACTACATGATACAACAATCAAAAAGGCTGCAATAATAAAAAGTAAGTTTGGTTTCATATCTATATATATTAATGAACTATAATGATAATTATTTATCTACTTACTTTCCTAACAATATGTGATAAATGGAGTTAGGATTATATAAAAACAACTAATTTATCCACTCAAAGCCTGTATATGGCACAAGCACTTCTGGAATTTTAATACCTTCGGGAGTTTGGTTGTTTTCCAGTATAGCTGCTAGAACTCTAGGTAAAGCTAGGGCACTCCCATTAAGCGTATGAAGTAGTTGCGTTTTCTTATCTTCATCTCTATACCTTAACTTTAATCGATTTGCCTGATAGGTTTCAAAATTACTAACTGAGCTTACTTCAAGCCATTTTTCTTGTGCGGCAGAATAGACTTCCATATCGAATGTTTGGGCTGAAGTAAACCCCATGTCACCTCCACATAAATTAAGTACTCGATATTGTAATTCTAACTTTTCTAACAACCCTTGAACATGTTGACACATATCTTTTAGTGCAGAATAGGAATTTTCAGGATGATGTACTTGAACTATTTCCACTTTGTCGAATTGATGTAAACGGTTGAGACCTCGTACATGCGCTCCCCAAGAGCCAGCTTCACGTCTAAAACAAGGGGTAAAACCAACATGTTTAACTGGTAAATTTTTAACATCCAAAATTACATCACGATACATATTAGTGATAGGTACTTCGGCAGTAGGAATTAAATATAAATTATCTTCAGTGGCATGATACATTTGTCCTTCTTTATCTGGTAATTGACCTGTACCATAGCCCGATTCCTCATTAATTAATATAGGTGTCTGGACTTCATTATACCCTGCACTTTGAGCTTCATCGAGAAAAAAATTTACCATGGCACGTTGCAATCGTGCTCCTTTTCCTTTATAAAAGGGAAAACCCGCCCCTGATACCTTATTTCCCAAATCAAAGTCTATGATGTCATATATTTTAATCAAATCCCAATGAGGTTTAGCTCCTTCATGTAGCTGAGGGGTTTTACCATACTCATGTATTACTACATTATCATTAGCACTCTTTCCTTCGGGTACATCTTTATTAGGGATGTTAGGAATATTATACAAAAGTTGTTTTAACTCATTTTCTATGCTGCTAAGATTTTCACCTAAAGCTTTACTTTCTGTTTTTAGCGATGAAGTCTTTCCTTTTACGATTTCAGCATCATCTTTTTTTCCTTCCTTCATCAATTGACCAATTTGTTTGGCTAACTGATTTGATTCTGCTAGTGTATTATCATGCTTCCCTTGGATTTCCTTTCTCTTAGTATCAACTTCTAATACCCTTTCAATCATGCTTTCAGCCTCTTGAACACCTCTTTTTTTAAGCCCTTTAATAATTTTGGCTTTGTTATTTCTTATTTGAGCAATCTCTAACATAGAATTCGATTTAAATAGCTGCAAAATAAATTAATTTAAGCCGAAAACAGAACCTAAATCAGTCATCTTTCATAATACTGATATAAAAAAAGGTATTTATTTGTTTATTGATAAATCTAAGTCTATACTTGCATTGTCAAGCAGTGGCTATCAGGTCTTTCCAAAGCCATTTCTAACTAATCAAATTATAGCGCACGTACTTATTCCAAACCGGAGAATTGCATTACCGCAATAGAAGAAATCTAAAAATATATAACCTTATAAATCATTACATTTCATATTAACATTTTATGTATAAAATTGAAGAATTAAACTTTAAGCTTCTTTCAGAATTGAAAGAAATTGCTGAACAGTTAGGAATTTCAAACTACAAAAAACTGGGCAAGCAAGATTTGATCTACAAAATATTGGATCAACAAGCCATCACTCCTGAAAGTGAACTTCCTTCCAAAAAGGAAAAAGATGATGAATCTAAAGACAAGCCGAAGAAAAAACTCACACGTGTTAAAAGAGAAAACGTGAAAAAAGAGGAAAAAGAGGAAAAAGAAATCCCTGAAAAAGGAGAAACTAAAGACAAAGAATTAAGTTCTCAGGAGCTTCTTGAAACATTTGATATAGAATTAGATAAATCTTCTGTGTCGTTTGATGCAACAGAAAATAAACCTGAAGAAACGAAGTCTTCTGAGTCTAATAAAACTCCAGATGAAACTGAAAAAGTTGTAAATGAAAATAAAGAAAGAAGAAAGCCATTTAAAAGAGAAGATCGCCCGAAGAGAAAAGAAAGTAACATCAAAGATTTTGATGGTACAATCTCTAATGAAGGTGTGCTAGAAATCATGCAAGATGGTTATGGTTTTCTTAGATCTTCAGACTATAATTATGTGGCAAGCCCAGATGATATTTATGTTTCTCCGTCACAAATCAAATTATTTGGTTTAAAAACTGGAGATAACGTAAAAGGTCAAATTCGCCCTCCTAAAGAGGGAGAGAAATATTTTGCCCTTTTGCGTGTAGAAACTGTAAATGGAAAAACTACAGAAGAAATTAGAGATAGGGTTGCCTTTGAATACCTTACTCCTCTATTTCCTGAAGAGAAATTAAATTTAAGTTCTAAACCTTCTAACTATTCAACTAGAATTGTTGACCTTTTTGCTCCCATAGGTAAGGGACAAAGAGGAATGATAGTAGCGCAACCAAAAACTGGTAAAACGGTACTTCTGAAAAACCTTGCCAATGCAATTGCAGAGAATCATCCCGAGTGCTATCTGATGATCTTACTTATTGATGAGCGTCCTGAAGAAGTAACGGACATGGCTAGAAGTGTAAAAGCAGAAGTGATAGCTTCAACATTTGATGAACAGGCAGAGAAACATGTAAAAGTATCTAATTTAGTTTTGGAAAAGGCTAAAAGAATGGTGGAATGTGGTCATGACGTGGTAATTTTGTTAGATTCTATTACTCGTTTGGCAAGGGCACACAACACAGTAGTTCCTTCATCAGGTAAGATATTATCAGGTGGTGTAGATGCTAATGCATTACACAAACCTAAACGTTTCTTTGGTGCTGCTCGTAATGTGGAAAACGGTGGTTCATTAACTATTATTGCTACTGCTCTAATTGAGACGGGCTCTAAAATGGATGAAGTGATCTTTGAAGAATTTAAAGGAACAGGTAACATGGAACTTCAGTTGGATAGAAAACTATCTAACAAACGTGTTTATCCTGCTATTGATGTTCCTGCATCTGGTACTCGTAGAGAAGATTTATTAATGGATAAAGAAGAACTTCAACGCATTTGGATACTGCGTAAATTTATGAGTGATATGAATTCTAACGAAGCGATGGAATTTTTACTAGATAGATTGAAAGGAACTAAAAACAATGCAGAGTTCTTGATTTCTATGAACAGCTAATCTTAATATCACAAATTTAGTTAAAAGGCTTGGAGAATTCTCCAAGCCTTTTTTATGGACTAGATATTTTCAAAATACTATTTTTTAACTAAGTTTATAGTTGGATGAAAAAAATTATACTCTTATTCTTTGTTATAAGCTGTATTTCATGTGTTGACCATATGGAAGCTGGTAATGCTGCATTTGAAAACGAAGATTTTGAAGAGGCACTTGAGCATTACGACTATGTGGAAAAATATGACCAAAATAACTGGCAAGTTTATCACAACATTGCTCGCTGCTATGAAGAATTAGAAGATTACGAAAAAAGTAATAAGTACTACACACAAGCTATCAGAAAAAATATGAAATCGGAGGAGGCATCATATTTAGGTAGAGGACGTTGCTATTGGAATAGTGAAGATTATGAAAGTGCGATTATGGACTTTACAACTGTTATTAATTTAGATGAGAAGAATTTTGATGCCTACTATCTTAGAGGAAAGGCTTATATGAAAACATTAAATTATAATGAAGCCTTTTGGGATTTGCTAGAATCGATAAAATTAGATGATAGCCATATTTATGCTCGATATCATTTAGCACTTGTAAAAGGGCAGTCAGGCTCGTTAATAGGAGCGCTTAATGATCTTAACCGTGTTATCAATGAAAAGGAAGATTTTGGAAGAGCTTATTATAATAGGGGAATTATCAAGC
>JAOUKH010000238.1 GCA_029882685.1 Cyclobacteriaceae bacterium | reverse complement strand
GAGGTCATTAAAAATAGGGTCGATACCAATATAAACAATATTAGGATCATGATATTCAAAAGCTTTTTCCAACCAATATAGTGCTTCTTGCTTCAACCCTGCCCGGGTATAAAGTGTTGCTATTTGCCATGGTGTAACAAAACTGGTATCACTACGAGCAATAAAATGCTCAGCAGTACGTTGCAAAGCCATAGAGTATCCTCCCTCTTTGTATCCACGTTTTAACACCACAATGGAAGAATAGTCCTTACGTACCGTTAAAAACTTCTCCCAGGTATCAATAGCCTTTTCATACATTTTCTTATTGTGATAGGACGAACGTAAATTTGAAAGTGCAACGTCATTCCTTGGGTCAGTAATTAGTAAATTTTCCATTACTCTAATAGCATCATCACTCTTGCTCATAAAGTTTAGGTGCTGACCATAAAGAGCCTGAACTAAGGGGTTAAAAGGCTCTATTTCCATTGCCTTTTTGGCTTGGATATCAGCTTCTTCTGGGTAACCTAATATGTTTAAAGTATGTGAATAATGAACCCGTGCTTCAGCAAAGTTAGGACTCAATGTTATTGTCTTTTGGAATTCTATGACTGAAACCTCCCAGTTCCATTTCCGCCAACAATTCTGTAAAGCTAACAAATAGTGAATTTCTATAAGTGAGTTATCTAATGCCAAAGCTTTATCCGATGCCTCCTGTATCTTTGGCATAGCTTCTTCAAAAGACATATATCCTTGTTGAACGTATGCTCCCCAGACCATGGCAATCCCTACGTAGGCTAAAGCATAATTTGGGTCCTTCTCTCTGGCCAACTCAAAATACTGGTGGGCTATTTTGATACTAGTTTTTGATAATTGAGACCAGTGGAACATTCCACGTTTATAGTTATCATATGCTTCAATATTATTAGTTTTTACCTGAGTAATTTCAGCTACTTCTTTAGAAGTTATATTCATTGCCATTTCAGAAACAATATTTGCAGCAATCTCTTTTTGAATCTCCGATAAGCCATTGACCGTGTATTCAGAAGTATGATGGTTTACCCATATTTGACTTTGGTCTTGTGTATTTATGAGCTTAGTAATCAGAATTATTTGATTATTATTTTTACGGGTACTCCCTTCCAACAAATATTTTGTTTTTAATTCTGATCCGATCTCATTTGCGCTTTTGCTTGAATTCCTGTATTGTTCAGTAGAGGTTCTTGAAATTACCCGCAGATCACCTACCTTTTGTAAATTTGTAAGAATATCATCCTGTATAGCATCTGCAAAATATTTCTTGTCTTCAAAAGGACTCATATCTGTAAAGGGAAGTACAGCAATAGATTTTTCAAAGATATTGGCTTCAACGCTCCTTTTTAACACTATAATTGACCCTAGTGCTACCACAGCCAATAGAGCAAAAGAATATAAAAGGTACTTCAGCAAGTTTGAGTGTTTTAATGAAGTTTTGGTGGATGTAATATTACATGCTTTACCAGGAGGATAACCATAATGATCATGAAAGCATTTGCTAAAGTAGGTAGGACTATTAAAACCTACGTGAAAGGAAATTTCCGCAGATGTACCAACCTTTTGTTGTAGCATTTTTTGAGCCCTTTCCAGTCTTATTTCTCGGATATACTGACTGATAGATTTATTCGTAAGTGCACGTAATTTGCGGTGCATTTGCGATCGACTCATGCCAACTTCTTTTTTCAGTTCCTCTACCCCAAAATTTCCATCTCTTAGGTTCTTCTCTACAATATCCTCAAGCTTTTTAAGGAATTGTTGATCCATGCATTCCTTAAAATCCATTATTAGAGATTGGTTAATTTAACTAAACAATATTATAGACTCTTATTAATAATAAATATAAATATATTAAATATACTTGAAAGAGACAAGGAATATTTAAGATTATTTTAATCATTCTTTCAAGTAACCGTAGAAAGAATTAAACTAAGAGAGGTCGTCTCTAAAACAAATGCAAGATAGCCTCACTTAATTATTCACATTTTTCAACTTTTAATTGAGTTCAGATATATCATTAGTATTAATCGGATATATCACCTGTATTAACATACCCTGATAGGGTCATTGTGAAAGGGTCAACAGGATTATAACCTCTGACATCTACACTTAATAAACCACTAGCATTTTCATGTTTTCCTGTTCCCCCTTTAATGATCATATGGGAAAATGGATTGATTCCTTCCCCTGTATAGCTGCCATAAAGAGTATCTCCATTACTATATGAAAGAAGGAAATTGCCTTCACAATAACTTTTCTCAGGATCTAATAGATGAGAAGCTTTTAATACTACTGTGGGACTAGTATTAAGGTTACTTTCTCCCTGTATTTCTACCTGTATTGTAAACGGAGCATAATTTATGGGATAGGCATTAGTTTGACTTGCTGAAAGTGAAACAATAAAGTTTGTATTGTTATTTCTAGGCAAATCAGTAGGCACATTATAAGGCTTCTCACAAGAAATGATCATTAGACATAACACCATTATTATTGATGTAATGGTAAATTTTTTTAAATTTTTCATGATATTTTAGTTATAGATTAAACATAATTGTTATATTAATATATTAACATGTACAAGTTGGTGATAAAAGAAAGATATAACATAACAAGTATGTTGCGAATGATTTAACATATGTTGCGAATGATTTAAAAAAAAATTATAAGAATAACTAAAACCAGTATTTATATGTGAATTAATAGTATTATATCATTATTAATTTTCAAACTTTCTTTTGGTTTCATTGTTTAACCCGAATGATCATCACCTTTGGATTTGCGGTGATACTCCAAGTATTCATTTACCACGGCATCAGTTATATATCCAGTACTCCAACAACCGAACCCTATTACCCAAAAATGGTGAGCCCAATATTGTTTACCCAGGGATGGAAACTTTTGTTGTAGTAACCAAGATGAACGACCTTCCAATTTCTTTACCAAAATACTTATACTCAAAGAAGGTAGGGATTCAATATGCATATGAATATGATCTTTTATACTGGGATCAATAAATACCTGATATATACCTAACTTTTTAGAGAAATCTTAAGTTTATCCTAAAACATTTTCAGAGAAATATTGAAAACTCTAACGGATCAAATTCTACTTACTGACTGTTAGTGGACTTGATTAATAAAACAATTTCAAGGCAGCTAGTCCTGCGGAGGCAATTATGAAAATACGATAGGGTTTTTCAGGAATTAATTTAACAATTCTAACACCTATGTAACGCACCAGTGATTATTATTGCTAACATTATGAAACAAAGTTCTGTTCTAAAAGAAATGATTTTTAATAACGAAATAGGAATTGTTGGAGGAATGTATAATGTTGATAATGGTAAGGTAGAATTAGATAGTCTTTAGTTGTAAAACCTTGTTTTGTAAACAACTTAATATAACCTCTACATCAGAGGTTATATTAAGACTAACTTATTTAAAACTTTCTATGTTAACTTGGCAAGACTGATTCCGTTTTATCGGGATCAGAGCTGGTGAAATCAAACAGGTTTTAATTTTTTATGGTAACGATTTCTCCTTTGCCAAATGGTGGATTCGACATAACATCATTTTATTAACTTGGTTTCTCTGTATTTTCGTCATATTATGACTTCCTTGTGAGGCACAAACAAGAGTTTTAGTATACTGTTTATTAATTTGTGTCCAGATCAAAATTATTGGAATTCAATGGAAGATTTAACTGTGTAAGTATATTTTTAAATTGATGCTCATCACGGAGGTCATTAAAAAT
>JAOUKH010000081.1 GCA_029882685.1 Cyclobacteriaceae bacterium | reverse complement strand
AGAGAACAAAAGAAAGCAGCCATAATAAAGTTACCTAAAATGTACGACAAAGTTGCACGAAATAAGCAGATGATTATTTTGAAATAGGCAATATGTCTTGGTAGGATATCATAAGCCCTGCGAACAGCACTTATTCATATATAAAGACTTAATGCAAACTGACTGGAAGAATCTCAAAAAATCACACCTCATATTAACTGTACTATGCAATTTAGCCTTTCATAAATGTTTATATTTATTAATTTTGTTTCAAATAAAACATTACTGTAACCTATCCGTTATATACTTATGAACTTAGTTTTTCACTAATCGTTCATAGGTTAAGTTTAGGTTTTTAAAAAGGAAGGGTATAAACACTCTTCCTTTTTTTATAATATCATAATAAAAATTAGGCTTACTTTTTTATTTTATTCCGATGATTTCTTTTTAAACGTTCTGACATTACTTTCATATCAACTTCATTCATTTTCTCTAGCGAACGCCTTTTCCTTTCTTTAACACCAACCCAAACAAATCCAATATCATCTAACCATTTCTTATGACGTATCGTTTTAATACCTCTCGAACGTAGACCAGCTACCCAGTTTCCTAATTTTTTATATTTTCCCTTTTGTGGGATATCATAATGGCCATGAATTTTATAAAAACGTTTTAACGCATTTATTTTTTTCTCAATACGGACATCGTCCATATTCCATAAAAACCCTATGTTATTTAGTTCTACTACATATTTATATCCAAGCCTGTTTTCGGCAAACTTTCTACGCATTTCATTTACCCACCTCGATAATTTATAATTATCCGTTTCTCTACCGTATAACGTTTGTGATACATGTAAAGAACCATGTTCTTTTTTATATTCTAAGAGCTGAATTATCCTTTTATCAAAAGGGATAATCGTTTTTGTACTAAAAGGAAAATTAATTTTTTTCAGTAGTTCAACTCTTCGTTCCTCCATTTTTCCATTTTTGCAAAATCTCCTCGTATTTCGAACCCAATTAAATAATTGCTTATTGGCTTTTTCATTGGGGTATACATTGTCATTATTTTCCAAATATTCACAAAGCATTGTATACTTCGTGAAGAACTTTTTATAATTACCGTCTAATTGTTGATTGTGATTTTTATCCATTTTGTGTTTAGAAACTTCAAGAATGCCATAAAGTTATAAATTGAAATTACTGAATACAAATTTTAATCACATTGTATTATGAATTATTAAAAATATCCAAAATGACAATATAATCGTATTATTTATGAGAAATTATTTTTAATAAAATGGATAAATTGGAAAAATTTTACCTTCAAAAAATAATTTTGGAGTAGCATCATTATTTTCTACCACCAATAGCTTGAAGTAAATATCCAAAAATAACCACAAGTATACATCCTACTACATTGTACCACAGGTATCCCATAGTGAGCCAACTAGGAGCTGTTTGGTTAGTGTTTAAGATATGGATTACCACAACTGCAATTTCAGCTAAAATAGCTGCAATAAAAACAGCATTACTTTTAATGTACTTGAAATAAAAAGCTACTACAAAAACGCCTAAAATCGTCCCATAAAACAAAGAACCTAATAAATTCACCGCTTGAATAAGGTTTTCGAACAGAGAGGCATAGGTGGCAAATAGTATTGCTATTACCCCCCACAAAAAAGTAAACCATTTGGAAGAAGATACATAATGTAACTCTGATTCTTTCTTTCTCATTGATCTTTTATATAAATCTACTGTAGTGGTTGACGCCAATGCATTAAGTTCAGAGGCAGTAGAAGACATCGCAGCCGAAAAAATTACAGCAAATAACAACCCTACTAATCCAATAGGTAAATTGTCCATTACAAAGGTCATAAATACATAATCTTTATCATTTGTTTCAGCACTAGGGTTGGCCATTTTCACCACCTCTTTCACTTCTTTCCTAATCAATTTTGACTTTTCTTCTAGAGATAATACTTTCTCTCTTTCAACGCTAATTTTCACATCATCTTTCTCATTTACTGCTGTAATAAGTCCATGGATGGCTTCCTTTTTCTCATCAAATAAAGTAGTATACTCTTTTTCTAGTTGTTTTAATTCACCTGCATATGTACTTTCTTCTACCTGCTGCTTTGCTACTTTATTAAAAAATACTGGAGGTTGATAAAATTGGTAAAAAACAAAAACCATTACTCCAATAAAAAGAATAATGAACTGCATTGGAATTTTAAGAAGCCCATTCATCATAAGACCTAATCTACTCTCAGAAACAGAACGTCCTGTAAGGTAGCGTTGAACTTGAGATTGGTCTGTGCCAAAATAAGACACAAACAAAAATAGTGCTGCAGTTATTCCTGACCAAAAGTTGTATTTATCATGTAAGTCAAAGTTAAAATTGACCAAGTTCAATTTCTCCATCTTACCAGCCACATGTATAGCATCAGAGAAACTCACATTAGCTGGAAGCAAATTAATCACCACTATACCAGCAATGATCATCCCTCCCATCATTACAGCCATTTGCTGTTTTTGTGTTTGAGTTACTGCTTTGGTGCCTCCTGATACGGTATAAATAATCACTAATGCTCCTATAAATAAATTGGTAATGCCAAGATTCCATCCCAATAATGTGGATAGAATAATAGATGGGGCATAAATGGTGATTCCTGCTGCAAGACCTCGCTGTACTAAAAATAAGATCGCTGTTAATGATCGTGTTTTTAAATCGAATCGTGTTTCCAAAAACTCATACGCAGTAAATACTTTTAATTTGTAATACAATGGAACAAATGTGACAGACAGTATAATCATGGCTATGGGTAGACCAAAATAAAATTGAATAAAACCCATCCCATCGGCATAGGCTTGCCCAGGGGTTGAAAGAAAAGTTATTGCACTAGCTTGAGTAGCCATTATGGAAATACCGATAGCCCACCACTTGGCATCGTTCCCCCCCTTTAAATAATCATCAATATCCTTGCTTCCTCGTGTTTTCCAAACACCATACGCTACGATAAAAATTAGCGTTCCAAACAGTACAACCCAGTCTAATACACTCATGAAAAATAAAGGCTAAAAAAATGAAAAACTATTACTAATACAGCAAGTACACCTATTACTAAACCATACATTCCCGACCACTTCCTAAAAAAAGGTGGAGATCCTAAATTATCATTACTATTCACTTGTTCTTTCATACTACTACATTTTGAACAACATTAATTCTCATTCCCTAAAGATATGATATTAGCTAATAAACGATAGGCACCAGGTACACCAGCAGGCAGCTCTCTAAAAAACGAAAGACCTGAATATACATAATACCCTTTTCCGTATTTTGCTATTAACAAGCTTCCTTTTTTAGGCGATTCATTTTTATCGTTCATAGACAAAATTGCCGCATATTCTTCTGACCAAGTATCTGGAAAATAAAGACCTCTTTCTTGCACCCAATTATCAAAATCAGATAAGGTGATTTTATTAGGAGTATTTAACACTTCATGATTTGGAAGCAATACACCCACTTCTGCATCCTCTTCACTTACCCGATCGCGAGAAAGTTTTAATTCAAAAGGAGCAAAGTCTTGTGTTTTTAATCTTCGATTAGTGTTGTATTGTATTACCAAGGTTCCTCCATTTTTAGAATATTTCAATAATTCAGGCATTATAAATTTAATACGCTCATTTGTATTTAATGCCCTAACGCCTAACATAACCGCATCATAATTCATTAAATTTTCCTCTGTAACATCTTCCTCTTCCAACTCATCAACTTCATACCCCATATTCCTCAACGCTTCAGGCACCTTGTCTCCTGCGCCTTGTATATAGCCAACGCGCGCGCCTTTCGTAACGACATCAACCTTAACAATTTTAGATGTTGCTTTTGGCAAATAGGTTTGCGCCTGAATGTGATCATAATCTATTTCAAGATAACTTTGATGAAATTTATTTTCTCCCGCTTTTGCTACAAAAGAAATTTCAGCTACTTCTTGTTTAGCAGGTGGAGATATTAAAAACGAAATATGTTTTTCCTCTCCTTTTTTTAAATTTAAATGAATGTTCTCAGGCATTGACTTCCATCCTTGTGGAAGTTCTGGAAAAACTTCAACATTTGTCTCATCTTTAAAACATTTTACCAATACATCAACTTTCTTATTCGCAACCTTATTATTAAAAATATAAACAGGTTTAGCAATATTAAGTGCTATCTCAGGCAAAATAACAAAAGGCTTGTATTGTTCTCCTTTCACAGGGTCATTCCATTTATAAACTAAAGGCAATTCCACTTCCAATTGTTCATGATTAATATCTAAAAAAGCAGTAGCCATTATACTCGGTTTATTTTCAGGCAAACCTATTAGTACTTGACTTCTTACATTATACGTTCCTAATGTACCTTTATCGACTAGCCAGTAAGGCTGCGTAGATTTCATGTTATCGGGAATTTGAATAGTTCTTTCTATTTCTATTTTAGTATTGGTAGGCAAACTTTGATCGATAATCCCTTTAAGTGGCGTAACTTTATCAAATACTATTTTATTGAGTTGAACATTTAATTCAGAACGATTGATCAATTCTAACTTAACATTCACTTCTTCATTGATAGTAGAATAATAGTTGCTAGAAGTCATTTCCAAATAAACTCCACTACATTGAATAATTAAATCATTAATAGCCTTCAATTTATGTGATTTCCAAAAATCATCTTCAATGCCTTCAATCATTTTTCGCACTTCCAACAATTCATCTACAATGTAGGAAGGGTTTTCAAAATTATAGTTAACTATTATGTCACTAATTTTTTTCTCAATTACATTCCCTCCTTCTATTCTATTCCATGTTAGATTGACTCCTTCCAAAGCATCCGTTTTCACCTCATCTCCTATCATTAATTCGAGAAACTCAAGTTGTTCGCCTCTACTTCCCGTAGCACCAAACCCTTGACTTTTATGTGCACTTCTACTTCTAGCAGCAATTTCCGTATAAGACTCTCCTAGCAAGGTGTTATACTTACCAACATTTATACTCACTACACCAGGCGTTTTTTCATTTATAGTATCATTCCACCATCTTCCTGTATTAATAAAAATACGTTTAGGTTTCCATACCTCAACATATTTCAATTGCTCTGGATACATTTTTGGGTCATTAGAAATTTCAAAAGCAGCTTTTGCCAACACAGCAGAAGAAGTGTGATGACCATGACCTGCACGTGCATCTGGAGGAAATCTAGTAATTATAATATCTGGTCGGAACTTACGAATCGCCCAGACAACATCACCAAGTATCTTAGCTTTATCCCAAATAGCAAGTGTCTCCTCCGCAGATTTAGAATACCCAAAATCATTTGCTCTACTAAAGAATTGCTCCCCACCATCAACTTTTCTTGCTTCGAGTAATTCTTGTGTTCTTATAATACCTAAGCTCTCTCTAATTTCAGCCCCTACTAAATTCTGTCCACCATCACCTCGGGTAAGAGACAAATAGGCAGCATCCACCATCCTTTCATTATCAAAGTAGGTGATAATTCTCTGATTTTCATCATCGGGATGAGCCGCTAAGTACATTACTCTACCAAGTGTGTTTAATTTTTTTAGCTGATGATATATTTCAGATGAATTATACTGAATAGGTTTCTGAGCTAACGCTGTTGTGATACATATAAGGGATATAAATAGAAGTAAACTAGAATAAGTTCTTGATCTTAGCATTTTCTGATTTCAATTTTAGATAAACTTTTCACTAATTACGGAGTAATCCTCGGATTAGTAAATTATTGAATAAAAAAAAACCGATTATCTTGTTAATCGGTTTTATACATTTATGACTGGAAATCACCAAGCTACTGCCGAACAATAATCATTTATCACATGATATCGGGTTAAATCACGAACAACATAGTCGAAATGCAATTTATCATATTCATACCACCCTTCTCCTTCAATTTCATAGTTATTAATTTCTTGTAGAGGTATTGTCATTTTATTACCGCTCACAATTACAAATATGTCAATATTTACACCATAAAAATTATCTATATAGATTACATCTGCATCCTGAAGAGATTTTGATATATATATTGAATACTCAGATATTTCATTGTAGGTATCGCTAAACTCTTCAATTCGGTAATTTCCTAAAAATTTATCACGGTTATCAATATAAATAGCGCCTTCATTTTGGATAATGATTTCACACCCAGAAAGTGCAAATACCAATATTAGTGTAATAACAATATACTTTTTCATGATAGTATTGTTTTAGATTCATTATACTGTATACAATAATGAGACCAATTTATTTTAACCACCCTGTTTGTTGAAATCAAATACATCAGACCTAGTTTTTACAACTACATAAAAAGCTTTAAAATACACTAATTCAACACATATTCATTTAGTTATTTTTTATATTGAGTTACATTAATTTGATGATTTTCATCTAAGAACACAATAATCCTTCATCCAACTAAAGAAATTAAATTGTGTTTTATTAAAAAGGCGACTTTGTTGTTTTGAATAAACAACAATAAATAGGGAGTATGGGCAAAAAAAATAGAGTCCTAACTATCGTTAGGACTCTATTTATAACTTAAGGTAAGTAAACTTACCCTTTGTTCTTTACTTCTTGAACTTCAATTCTAATCTCTTGTCCTAGGTTCTTCAATTCTTGCATTCCTTTTCTTACTCTAGTTCCTGCAGCTTGATTTCCTTTGTCGTAGAATTTTTCAAAATCGCCTTCTAAAGACATTACTAAATCACTTACTTGCTTAAATCTGCTCATGTTAAATAATTTTTTGGTTATTGATGTTTAGTTTCATTTATGGAAGCAATATAGTCAAAAACATTATACTACAACCTTTTAAGGTACTTTTTTTCAATATTTTATTTTTCCAACACTAAAATTTCTTCACGCAAATAGACACCATCATCTAACTTGCTCTTCAATTCCTTAAATGTTGCAATGGTTTCTTTGACATCTTCAAGTGTATGCACCGCAGTAGGAATAAGTCTTAAAATAATAATTCCTTTTGGAATTACAGGGTAAATTACTAACGAACAGAAAATTCCATAATTTTCACGCAAATCATAAACCATATTACAGGCTTCTGGAACAGAGCCGCTAAGTATTACGGGGGTAACTGGGGATTGTGTAGTTCCTATATTAAACCCATTTTCTCTTAAACCTGATTGTAGTGCTTTTGTTATCTTCCATAGGTTATCTTTATGTTCCGAGTGGTCTCTTAATAGTTCCAATCGTTTCATAGCACCTATTACCAATGGCATTGGCAATGATTTAGCGAAAATTTGAGACCTTAAATTATATCTTAAAAATTTAACAGCTCTAGCATTGCCACCAACAAAAGCACCAATACTTGCCATTGATTTAGCAAATGTAGAGAAATATAAATCTATTTGATCTTGAACACCAAGTTCTTCTCCTGCTCCTGCACCAGTAGCTCCCATTGTCCCAAACCCATGCGCATCGTCTACAAATAACCTGAAATTGTATTTTTCTTTAAGAGCAACTATCTTATCTAGTTTTCCTAAATTTCCTGACATACCAAAAACACCTTCGGTAATTACCAATATCCCTCCGCCCGTTTCATCTGCTAGTTTTTTAGCACGCTTTAATTGTTTTTCTAAATTTTCAATATTGTTATGAGGAAAAACAAAACGTTTTCCCATGTGCAATCGTACACCATCCAAAATACTAGCATGCGATTCTGCATCATATACAATCACATCTCTTCTATCAACAACTGCATCTATAATAGAAAGTACACCTTGATATCCGAAATTTAAAAGCATTACATCTTCCTTGCTAATAAATGACGCCAACTGACGTTCTAACTCAATATGATGGACAGTATTTCCAGACATCATCCTTGCTCCCATCGGGTAGGCTAATCCCCACTCATTAGCCGCTTCACCATCTACTCTTCTTACCTCTGGGTGATTGGCAAGTCCTAGGTAGTTATTCAAACTCCAGTTCAATACTGGTTTTCCATTAAAACTCATTCTAGGCCCTAGCGCTCCCTCAAGCTTAGGAAACATAAAGTAATCCTCAAGATAGTCAGCATGCTGACCAAGAGAACTCTGCGACATATCAAACTTGTCAAATAAATCTGTCATTCAAGTATTTTTTAAAATTCTCGGTATTAAAATCGCACAAAATTAGCATTTATTACTGTCTAAATCAAATAGAAATTATTATTCTAGAATTTAAAATAGATGAACTGAAAAAATTGACATGAAATTCATTATTAATTAATGATTTAATTGAAAAAGAATAAATCACAGATTCTTAATAATATATTACATGTTTATCAAACATCTTATTGCTCCATAAATTGATTTCCTTAAGTATCTAATGCTATTTAAAATAGCATCATCTGATTGATATTCAATTGATAGTGAGAAATTACAACGATCACCAATTTAGTATTACATTAAATACATCTATTTTTCTTTCATATAGTAAGCTTCAACAAAATCAATCCTACTCAAAAAAAATATAATATGGAATTATAAATTTTAAGATTTTGTTGTACATTAGCACACTATTTGAAATTAGTCTAAATAGCAGAATGAGCAAAGATGAACAAATACTTGAGGATTTTACCTCAAAAGAATACGAACACGGCTGGACAGTAGATCTAGAAGTAGATGAAGCACCAAAGGGACTAAATGAAAGTGTCATTAGGTTAATTTCTTCTAAAAAAAATGAACCCGATTGGCTTTTAGAATGGCGTCTAAAAGCATATCGACTGTGGTTAACTATGGAAGAGCCTGATTGGGCTAATATAAACTACCATAAAGTTAACTATCAGGATATTATTTATTATTCTGCTCCTAAGAAAAAGAAAGAGCTGAAGAGTTTAGATGAAGTAGACCCTGAACTAAGGGATACATTTAAACGACTGGGGATTTCGCTCGAAGAGCAAAAACGACTAACAGGCGTTGCCGTAGATGCTGTAATAGATAGTGTGTCTGTAGCCACAACATTTAAAGAAAAGCTGGGTGAATTAGGTATCATTTTCTGTTCGTTTAGTGAGGCGGTACAAGAACACCCTGATTTAATACAAAAACATTTAGGAACAGTTGTCCCTGTTAATGACAACTACTTTTCTGCGCTAAACTCTGCGGTTTTTACTGATGGTTCTTTCTGCTACATTCCAAAGGGTGTACGCTGTCCAATGGAACTATCTACCTACTTCCGAATAAACGCTGCTAATACTGGGCAGTTTGAACGCACCTTAATTGTTGCGGATGAGGATTCCTATGTTAGTTATTTAGAGGGATGTACTGCTCCTCAACGAGATGAGAACCAACTTCATGCCGCTGTAGTTGAAATTAAAGCAGCAACAAAAGCCGAAGTGAAATACAGTACCGTGCAAAATTGGTATCCTGGAGATAAAAATGGTCTAGGAGGTATTTACAATTTTGTTACTAAACGAGGGATTTGTGCTGGTGACCACTCTAAAATATCATGGACTCAGGTTGAAACAGGTTCTGCCGTAACATGGAAATATCCTTCATGTATTTTAAAAGGTGATTATTCCGTAGGTGAATTTTATTCTGTTGCTGTTACCAATAATTATCAACAAGCAGACACAGGTACAAAAATGATTCATATTGGAAAAAATACTAAATCAAGAATTGTTTCAAAAGGGGTATCAGCAGGTAAATCTCAGAACAGTTACCGAGGGCAAGTAAAGGTTATGAAACGAGCAGAAAATGCACGTAACTTTTCACAATGTGATTCTCTATTAATGGGTAATGATTGTGGCGCCCATACTTTTCCATATATTGATATTGAAAATAGTTCTGCTCAGGTAGAACATGAGGCTACAACTTCAAAAATAGGTGAAGATCAAATTTTTTACTGTAACCAACGCGGCATCGATACTGAAAAAGCAATTGCGCTCATTGTTAATGGGTATTGTAAAGAAGTATTAAATCAACTACCGATGGAATTTGCTGTTGAGGCACAAAAATTATTGGCACTAACACTTGAGGGATCAGTAGGTTAATATTTTTAAAGTATAATAAATATATTAATTATTATCTCCCCCATATATGATCATAAAAAATAGATGTCGATTATAAATAACAGGTGTGAGAATAAACGTAGAACAATAAACATTGAACATTATTAAACATATGCTAAACATAACTAATTTAAAAGCATCCGTTGAAGGAAAAGAAATATTAAAAGGAATAAACCTCGAAGTAAAACCGGGTGAAGTACATGCTATTATGGGACCAAATGGTTCTGGAAAAAGTACATTAGCCTCCGTTTTAGCAGGAAGAGAAGAATATAATGTAGATGGTGGAGAAGTTTCTTTTAATGGAGATGATTTATTAGAACTATCGCCAGAAGACAGGGCCAGAGAAGGGGTGTTTTTAGCCTTTCAATATCCGATTGAAATACCTGGCGTAAGCACAACTAATTTTCTTAAAACAGCTGTAAATCAGGTGCGAGAATACAGAGGACTTGAGGCGTTAGATGCGGTATCATTTCTCTCAATCATGAAGGAAAAAATGAAATTGGTTGAAATTGATCAATCATTATTAAGCCGTCCTTTAAATGAGGGGTTTTCTGGTGGAGAGAAAAAAAGAAATGAGATATTTCAAATGGCTATGCTAGCACCTACTCTAGCCATACTTGACGAAACCGATTCTGGGCTTGATATTGATGCATTGCGAATTGTAGCAAATGGAGTAAATAAATTGAAGTCAGAGAAAAATGCAACCATAGTAGTAACGCACTATCAAAGATTACTAGACTATATCGTACCCGATTTTGTACATGTATTATACAACGGCAAAATCGTAAAATCAGGCACCAAGGAATTAGCAATGGAGCTTGAAGAAAAAGGGTATGATTGGATAAAAGAAGAAGCTAATTCTGTAGTATAAATTTAACCTCAAACAATTTTGGAATGAGTCAACAGGTTGACATAAATATTAATCAGCTTTTTATAGATAAATTTAGTGATTTTGAGCATCAGCTTAATGGACAAAAGACGTTGCCCATACATGATCTACGTAAAAAAGCATTACACAAATTCAAAGAATTAGGTATCCCAAACAGTCACGAGGAATATAAATACACCAATTTCAAGAAGGCACTAACTAAAAATTTTACATTTAATCAACTTTTTAAAAGTAAAAATGACTCTTCTAGTTTTGGAAATGATTACATCATTAATGAGCTAGAAGGAAATGTATTGGTATTTATTAATGGCCAATTTTCTGAAAGCGATTCTCATTTTAAAAGTGATGAAATTGACATTAAACCCTTAGCAAATGCGTATTCCGAAAACCCAGATACTATTGCCCAACATTTTGGAAATTATTCTAAAAACAATGAAGATAGTTACGCATTACTGAATAGCACCTATTGTAATAATGGGGTATTTGCCCAAATTGGCAAAAACAAAATCGTAAATACTCCTATCATAATCTACTATATTTCTGACGCTAGAGCAGATGAAGCAGTATCGTTTCCTCGAAATCTAATTGTAGCAGAAAGTGGAAGTGAATCAAGTATAATAGAAGTATATAGCACTATAGGAGAGAAAAATAGTTTTTCCAATGCAGTTACTGAGATTGTTGTAGAAGAAAATGCTATTCTGAATTATTTCAAAATATTGAATGAGACAGAACATGTATATCATGTCGGATTAACGCAGGCAAGCCAAAAAAAGAACAGCACAATAAATGCCCATAGTTATACATTTGGTGGTGGTATCATTCGCAACAATTTACATATCGCACAGGAAGATGAGAATTGCACCACCAATATGTTTGGTTTATACTTATTAAATGGTAATTCTCACATCGATAATCATACCGAGGTAGATCATAAAAGACCAAATTCATATAGCAATGAGTTATATAAAGGTATACTTGATGAAAAATCGACTGGTGTGTTTAACGGAAAAATATTCGTTAGAAGAGAAGCGCAAAAAACAAATGCTTTTCAATCGAACAAAAACATTCTTCTTACCAATGATGCGACCATTAATTCAAAGCCTCAATTAGAAATTTGGGCTGACGATGTGAAGTGTTCACATGGATGTACTACTGGACAAATGGATGAAGAAGCTTTATTCTATTTGAGAGCCCGTGGGATAGATAAGGATAAAGCTAGAGCAATGCTTCTTTATGCTTTTTCCATAGACGTACTAAAAAATGTCACCATCGAACCTTTGAAAAAATACCTAGATCATATCATTGCCCAACGATTTAATCAGGAAGAGTTATAATGGAAAAAGTAATTCAAAATATTGATGTTAAAACAATTAGAGAAGCATTTCCAATCCTTCATCAGCAGGTAAATGGAAAACCACTGATCTATTTTGATAATGCAGCTACCAATCAAAAACCTATATCAGTAATACAATCAATCAACGATTACTATAGCAGGGACAATGCTAATATCCACCGTGGAAATCACTCATTAGCTGATCGATCTACAGCTAACTTTGAAGAAACACGAAGTGCAATTCAGCAATTTATAAAGGCTAAAGAAGCGGATGAAATAATTTTCACTTCAGGAACAACTGAAAGCATCAATCTTGTAGCTTCTACCTATGGAAGAGCTACTATTAATAAGGGAGATGAAATTATTATTTCTGGAATGGAGCACCATTCCAACATTGTTCCATGGCAACTACTATGTGAAGAAAAGGGGGCAATATTAAAAGTAATACCAGTAACTGAAATAGGAGAAATTGACTTTGATCAGTTTCGAGAGTTACTCTCTACAAAAACTAAAATCGTTTCAATTGTTTATGCTTCAAACAGTCTTGGTAGTATTAACCCCATTAAGGCGATTATAGAAGAAGCGCATCAATTTGGTGCGGTGGTATTGATTGATGGCGCACAAGCTTCAGCACATCTAGAAATAGATGTTGTTTCATTAGATTGTGACTTTTTTGCATTGTCGGCACATAAAATGTATGGCCCCACAGGAGTAGGCATCCTTTATGGAAAACGTGATCTTTTAGAAGCAATGCCTCCCTACAAAGGTGGTGGAGAAATGATTAAAGAAGTGTCGTTTATAAAAACTACCTACAATGACATCCCCTATAAATTTGAAGCTGGGACTCCTAATATTGCAGATGTAATTGCCTTTAAAAAGGCAATTGAATTTATTAATGATATCGGTAAAGAAGCTATAGCTCATCACGAAAACGAACTATTAGTATATGCTACTGAAAAAATAAAGCAAATTGATAGGGTTAAGATTATTGGTGAGGCAAAAGAAAAAGTAAGCGTTCTTTCATTTGTTATAGACGGTATTCATCATTTTGATATTGGGCAAATGATGGATGCGAAAGGAATAGCAGTACGCACTGGACACCATTGCACACAACCTTTGATGCATCAATTTGGAATAGAAGGAACCGTAAGAGCTTCTTTTTCCATCTATAATACTAAAGCAGAAATTGACGAAATGATTGTCAGTCTAGAAAAAATTATCACGATTTTATAAATGAGCATTAACGAAATACAAGACCAAATAATAGACGATTTTTCATTGTTGGAAGGAGATACTGAAATGTCGAATATCTACCTAATGGAATTAGGTCAAAAACTTCCAGATCTTTCGGAAAAAGATCGAACTGATGAAAACATTGTGAAAGGATGTCAATCAAAGGTCTGGCTTACAGCGGAACTAAAAGATGGTAAAATAGTGTTCAATGCTGATAGCAATACCGCCATTACAAAGGGGCTGGTAAGTATGCTTGTTCGCGTATTTTCAAACCAAACACCTGAAAACATTATTAATGGAGAACTTTATTTCATCGAAAAAATTGGCATGAGCCGATTTATTGGTACACAACGCTCGAATGGATTTGGGGCTATGATTAAACAAATGAAATTATACGCACTCGCATTACAAACAAAACTTTAGAATAAAAATGAGTGCTGAAAATACAACAACAGACATTAATGAATTGGTATTAAATGCCATAAAAAACGTATACGATCCAGAGATTCCAGTAGACGTGTATGAGCTTGGTCTAATTTATGAAATAAACATTATTCCACCTTTAAACAAGGTGCACATATTAATGACCTTAACTTCACCCTCCTGCCCTGCTGCTGAAACGATTCCTGATGAGATAAAACAAAGGGTCTCAGAAGTAGAAAGTGTTAGTGAAGTTGAGATTGAATTAACTTTTGATCCTCCTTATGCTACCGATATGATGTCAGAAGCAGCTAAGTTGGAATTAGGATTTTTGTAATTAAATAACTGATAAATATAAACACGAATAATATGTACCCAGAAGAATTAGTAGCCCCAATGCGTCAGGATTTGACGTCAATAGGATTTAATGAATTTAGAACTGCTGATGATGTAGAAAACCATCTCTCTGACCATAAAGGAACTACGCTTTTAGTTGTAAACTCTGTATGTGGTTGTGCCGCTGGTGCAGCACGTCCAGGAGTGAAGTGGGCAGTACAAAATAGCGAGAAAAAGCCAGACGTACTTTCCACCGTTTTTGCAGGTGTTGATAAAGAGGCGGTTGATAAAGCTAGAGGGTATACATTGCCCTATCCTCCTTCTTCTCCATCTATCGCATTATTTAAAGACGGAGAATTAGTGCATTTTATTGAGCGACATCACATCGAAGGCAGAAATGCCGAAATGATTGGTAATCATTTGGTAGAAGTATTTAACGAGTTCTGTTAATCTTCTATTATCACTACATTTATTGGATAACCTTCCTATAAATAAAGGATAGTAAAAAAACCCTATGACATACTCATAGGGGTTTTTATTTAAACACAATTCTACAGAAAGTAAAAAGTAATCTA
>JAOUKH010000237.1 GCA_029882685.1 Cyclobacteriaceae bacterium | reverse complement strand
CATTTTGGATATATACTTTTTAGTAAAACATCCATGGAGTAGTCTACTAATAAGAGAATTACATTTTTGTAATAGTGTATTTGATGCTTGTTTTCAGTAAAAAAATGATTTTTTTATTTATGTTTACAGTAGTGACAACTAGCATATTTTTCTTTAAAAGATATTAAAACAACTCTTATGCATAGAATAGCGACACTGCTTTTCTTACTGAACTTGTTTCAAAGCGTTTTTTTAAGAGCTCAAACGGTGCAATGGGCTTCGGAGGTTCTTGATTTTTCTACTGAATTAACCCCAGTTCAGTACTCAGCACAACAAATTTTAGGAAAGCCAAACGTATTGCCAGCTGGTGGGGAAAATCCTGGCGCATGGACTCCTGACCGTGCTAATAATAATGAGTTTATAAAAGTCGGGTTTATTAACCCAATGTCTATTCAGCAAATTGCTATAGCTGAGTCCTATAATCCTAGTACAATTACTAATGTGTATACTTACGATGAGGCAGGAAATGAATATTTGGTTCACGCATTTAGCCCTGGATCAGTTCCTATCCAAAGCCGAGTTCGTAATGTATTTATGGAAACTACAACTTATAAAGTTGCTGCTGTAAAATTAGAATTTGATGGTGCTTCTGTTCCAGAATATTACAGTATTGATGCCATTGCTATTACTGATTCCAATATTCCAATTGTTGCCGAAATAGATATTCCTCAGGCATTAAACGATGGTATTGTCATTGAACGGTTAAGTGATAATGTTAATAGTGAATACAAAGAATACAAGCCTCTATTATCTCCAGATGGTGAGGTGTTGTATTTCAGTCGTAAAAATCATCCCGAAAACACAGGAGGTATTGAAGATGATGAAGATATATGGTATTCTGAAAAACATCCCGAAACAGGGGAATGGATGAAAGCTAAGAATATAGGTTCAATACTTAATAATGAAGGGCCAAATTTTGTGAGTTCAATTACTCCAGACGGAAAATCTGTAGTACTATTATTAGGAAACACATTTATGGAGAATGGAAAAATGGCAGCGGGAGTATCAGTAAGTACTAAACAAAATGGGGAATGGACAAAGCCAAAAAAATTAGAAATAAAAAACGAATACAATTATTCAGATAAGTCGTATTTCTATCTCAACAATAGCCGTAAAGTATTGTTAATGTCAGTAATGAGAGAAGATACAAAAGGAGGGCTTGATATGTATGTTAGTTTTTTAGAAGATGATAGCACATGGACCGAGCCACTGAATATTGGTGCTGATGTAAATACCGCAGGAGATGAAGTTAGTCCTTTTATGGCTGCAGATGACCAAACGTTATATTTTTCATCAAACGGATATAGTGGTTTTGGTGGAAGTGATGTATTTGCCGTAAAGAGGTTAGATGATACCTGGACGAAATGGTCAAACCCTGAAAACATGGGGAATACAATTAATTCTGAATACGAAGACCTTTTCTTTTACATTCCTGTTAAAAGCGATAAGGCCTATTACTCTCGTGGTGTAAGTGCTGATGACGTAGATATTTATTCGGTTGATTTACCTCTATATGTTATGCCCGAGCAAATAGTTTCGGTAAAAGGGCAACTTTTGGATGCTAAAACTGGAGAACCAATTTCAGCTAAAATTATTTATGAACGTTTGTCGGATGGTAAAGAATTAGGAATTTCTTTATCTGATTCTTCTACTGGAAATTATGAATTGCTATTACCTGCTGGAGAAATTTATGGAATTCGTGCAGAAGCTAATGGGTATATTTCTGAAAATCAAAATCTTGACCTGACAAATTGGAAGGATGGAGATAAGAAAATAGATCATGAAGATTTTTCTTTAAAGTCGATAGATGATGAAGACAAACCTTTAGAAAAAGACTTAGAACTTGTGCCTATTGAAAAAGATGCTGTTGTAACTCTAAACAATGTGTTTTTTGATTTTGACAATGCTGACCTAAAGTCAGAATCTAAACCTGAATTAAATAGGTTAGTTGAAACATTAACTACTCGATCGACCATGATTATTGAAGTGGATGGACATACTGATAGTACTGGTTCTGAAGACTATAATCTAATTCTATCAGAAAGAAGAGCAAAAGCAGTGGCAAACTACCTAATACAACAAGGGGTAGATACTGATCGTGTTATAGTAAAATATTTCGGTGAAAGTCAACCAGTTACTACTAATAGTACTCAAGAAAGTAGAAGAAAGAACAGGAGGGTGGAATTTAAAATCATGAATGAATAAATAGGCTTGAAACTTGCAGTATGAACTAAAAAACAAAACTACTATGGAAAAGCGAAGTTTATTTTTTTTGGTTTTATTAGGTCTTATTGCTAATACCTACGGTCAGAATACACAAACCTTCGTGGAAGTAAAGGGGCAAATTGTTGATGCTGAAAGTGGGGAATCAGTTAAAGCAAATATTTTTTATGAAAGCTTACCTTATGGCAATAAAGTAGGCGTGTTTAATGATACTGTTTTTAGTTTTAAAATGGAAGAAGGAGTATCTTATTCTATTCTGGTAAAAGCGGATGGTTATATTGCTGGTAAAAAAACATTCTCCCCCGACATGGTAGTAGATGGGTTTATCTATGACACCATATATTTGTCGCCTACATTATCTGGAAAACTCATTAGATTGGAATCACTGATATTTGCTCGTGGAAACGATCATATCCCAGCTTCGGCTCATGAAGAATTAGATCAATATGTTGAGCTAATGAAAGAAAACCCTAACATGCTTATAAAATTGGAAGGACATACAGATTATAGAGGAGATGCTAAAAAAAATATGGAACTTTCCGAGAGCAGGGTAAAAGTCACTAAAGATTATTTTGTGAATAAAGGAATTGATAAAAAGAGAATAGAAACAGTAGCATTTGGGGGTACTCAACCAGTAAAGAGATCCAACGATCCCGAATCTATTAAATTAAATAGACGTGTTGAGTTAAGGATTCTACAATATTAATAATTTGCAACTTTAATAATTTAGTTTGAGTTTGGTAGTATTTCAATAGTTGAAGTATCTTGTCATAATTATTAATTCAAATCATTTTTATGGCAGTAGTTGTATCTATCGACAAATCGTTTGAAAACGAAATTTCTAAAGTTTTTGATCTTCAGAAAAAGAGAGCCGTTCAATTACGCTCGGAATCTATAAAAAACAGAATTGATAGACTTACTCGACTTGAAAAATGGATTTTAAATAATAGAGAAGCTATTCAAGATGCAATATATGGGGATTACCGAAAACCATATGAAGAATCAGGGTTTTCGGAAATATTTCCTGTTGTTTCCGAAATTAGACATGTGAGAAAGAACTTGAAAAAGTGGGTGTCTGATAAAAAAGTTGACACTCCATTATCGCTCTTTGGATCTTCTTCATTGGTGAAACATGAGCCAAAAGGTGTAGTACTAATCATTGCCCCTTGGAACTACCCATTTATGTTGTTAATGAACCCCCTTATATCGGCAATTGCTGCTGGAAATACCGCTATTTTAAAGCCCTCAGAAATAACACCAAAAACTTCAGCTTTGATGAATAATATGATTTCAGAGCTTTATAACATAAATGAAGTTGCTTTATTTGAAGGTGGTGTTACGGTTTCAAAATTTTTATTGTCTCTTCCCTTCAATCATATATTCTATACTGGGAGTAGCGAAGTAGGAAAAATAGTAATGAAAGCTGCTGCCGAAAACCTGGCAACAGTAACCCTTGAACTTGGAGGGAAGTCTCCAACTATTGTAGATGAAACGGCTAACATAAAAACTACAGCTCAAAGAATAGCTTGGGGAAAGCTTTTAAACACT
>JAOUKH010000080.1 GCA_029882685.1 Cyclobacteriaceae bacterium | reverse complement strand
GAAAAAGAAAAAAATAGTGTTTTAGAAAATATAGATTCTAAAATAAATCAAGAAAAGATAGAAAAATTAAAAATGCTACTAAATTAGCTGGTGATCTGTTATTTAAGTGGCACAAAAATTAACATTCTTTTGCATCAAACTCAAGTATAAAGTTAGAACCTTTTCCTACTTCGCTTTCACATTTTATTTTTCCATTCATCATGTCCATATATTTTTTAGCTATTGATAAGCCTAAACCTGATGAATCTTCATTGCCTGTTGGTTTTGCACTTAGTTTGGTGAATGGCTCAAATAATAGTTTCATGTCACTAGGTTTTATGCCTGGCCCTTCATCCTTTACACTAATAAATGCTTTATTACTCATTTTGTATGTCGAAATAGTGATGTTCTTATTTAGAGGAGAGAATTTTACAGCATTGTAAAGAATGTTCTCCAAAACCTGAATAAGATAATTTTCATCAGCTTCAATACATAAGCTCTCATTATATAATTCTTGTGTAATGGAGATGTTTTTATTTGATGCTACTTTTTCTATTGTATTAATAACTTCTAATAGTATTTTATTTACTTTAATAATACTTAATTGAAGGTTAGCTTGGTGGCTATCGATAGCTTTTGTATCGAGAACTTTTCCAATCATATTTCGCTGTCGGTCAACAAGATCATTTATTAGATTGATAGAATCATTTGTTTCTTTATTGAGGTCAGGATTAATGATTTTGATTATAGAAGTGAGTCCTTTCACTTGATTTAATGGGCTACGAAGATCATGAGAGACCATTTGTATGAGGTTGTTTTTTTCTTCATTTAAAGAAATAAGTTCTTCGTTTTGCTTTGAAATATTTTCTTTTTGTAAAATAATTTCTTCTTGGTGGCTCATAACTTCCCTGGTTCTTAACCCAACAAGCCTTTCTAAATCTCTTTTTTGTTTTTGAATGTTGTTTAGTCTTGTTCGGTATATAATAACAAGTAGTGAAATGATAATTGTGAAAGTAAATATTTTAAAAAGTAAGGTATCCCACCAAGGAGAAAGGATGTGAATGTAAATAGTGTCTCCAACTTCATTCCACAGTTGGTCGTTATTAGAGCCTATTACCCGAAAGGTATAATTACCAGGGGGAACATTCGTGTAATTAGCATGATTGAAACCTAGAGCTTTATTCCATTCATCATCGAAGTTTTCTAATTTATACTTGAATTGACTGTTTTCAGAATTCGAAAAGTTTAGTGAAACAAATCCGAAAGAGAAGAAATTCTCATTATACTTTAATGTGATGGTATCTGTTTCTTCGACAACTTTATCGAGAATATTTTTATTGTTCAAAGGGGTAATTACTTCATTAAATAACCTGAATTCATTAATGTGTACAATAGGAATAGAGTTATTGTTTATAATGTTTTTAGGAAAAAAACTTACCACATCAAAAGAGGCTATAAATATTTCACCAATATTACTTTGATAGAATGCACTTCCATTAAATTCTACCCCTTCAAGATAGTTGTTAAAGGTTTCGGTAGTTATATCAAATTTAGAGACCCCTTCGTTGTGACTCATCCACAAATTGTTGTTTTCGTCTTCTAATACACAATATAAAGCTATATTGGCTAAACCTTGTTTTTCGTTATAGTGCGTAAAGGTTTTTGTTTTTTTGTTAAATTTATTTAAACCACCTCCGTAAGTAGCTATCCATATATTACCTCTTTTATCATCATGGATATGTGATATTCGTTCGTTTGACAAGCTATTTCGGTCATCATCTTTATGATCATAATGGGTAAAATCCCCAGTTGTTGGATCATATCTATCCAGTCCTTCGGAAACAAATCCAATCCAAAAAATGCCATCTTGATCCTCTATTACTGTGGAAACGTTATTGGAATGAAGACTGTTGCTATTTGTTTCTGAGTGATTTAATACACTGAATTTTCCAGTTTTTTGATCAAAAATATTTAGTCCATTATTAGTGCAAATCCATAGGTTGTTTTTTGAGTCTTCAATAATTTGACCTACGACCTCAGAGCTTATGCTATTAGGGTTGTCTTTTTTGGGTAAGTGTACTGTAAAACTATCAGTTTTTTTGTTGTATTTATTTAACCCTTTTGCAGTGCTTACCCACATAGTTTCATCATGGTCGATATACAAAAATCGAATCACATCATTACTTAAAGATTTTGGATTGTTGGTGTGATTATATGTCGTAACCTCTAGTGTTTCCCTATTAACTTTTTTGAGTCCAGTTACGGATGAGCCTACCCATATAAAACCTTCTTTATCTTCACATAACGCATGTATATCTCCATTTTCGGAAATTAAATTTCCTTTATTGTCTTGGCTGTATAATGTGAATTTAGAATTTTGATATCCAATTCTATTTAACCCACCTCTTAACCCCACCCATACATCACCTTCATTATCCCTGTAAACAGCTTTTATTTGAGTGAAATTTAATTTGTAATGAATAAAAATATTTGTTTCTGGATCAAAATAATTCAACCCTCCTCCGTTTGTTCCTACCCATATCTTATTGTCTCCAGCATCGTGAAGTGCTAAGATGGCATTATTACTAATTGAATTTTGATTTCCTTCATTAGTTTTATATGTTTCAAAAAATTTATCACTGATCATTTTGGATAAGCCTCCACCGTTTGTTCCTAACCAAAGTTGAAGATTGCTGTCTTGCCAGATAGAGGTTATGTCGTCATTATTCAATGAGTTATTATTATTAGGAATGTTTTTATAGGTAGTAAAGCCTTGTGTATCATTATTAAGTTTATTAAGACCTTTTTTAGTTCCTATCCATAGATTATTGGATTTATCAAGGTATAATGTGTTGATGAAATCATCAGAGATTGAAAAATTATTCCCAACATTATGAGTATAGCTTTTAACAAGACCAGTTTTTGGATTTAGATAATTTAGACCTCCTCCAAAAGTACCAACCCATAACATATCATTAGAGCTTATTTCTATTGAAGTAACCCAATTATGACTTAAGGAGAGAGAATCATTTTTCTTATTTTTGAAGGATTTAAAAACACCAGAATTAATGTCATATCGATTTAGTCCACCACTTCTTGTGCCTATCCATAAATTCCCTTCACTATCCTCAGCAATATCTGTAATATAGTTATCACTAATGCTGTTGGGGTCATCAATATCATTTTTATATACGGTGAAACTTACACCATCAAATTTATTTAGTCCATCTTGTGTGCCAAACCACATATACCCGTATTTATCTTGGATAATGCAATTGACAGTTCCTTGTGATAATCCGTTTTTATTGTCGTAGAAATCTATAGGATGATAACCACTTTTCTGAGCATAACTGTATTGATGAATAATTATACAGAACACAAAATAACCAATCAATTTGAATATAAAATGTTTATTTTTAAATAATATTTTTGCTGAATTATCTTTAAATAACATAATATTTATTAGCCAACGTGTTGATTGCTATGATACTAAAAAACGTTGACTAAAACAACGTTAAATTTGACATGTATCAACATTTACAGTGATTTTTAATACTAATATCTCTTTTCTGTTTGTTGGTTTTTGGAAGTTTTGAGACTAATATTCGTTAGGCTATCCCACCCTTTTTGGTTAATTTCGCTATGTGTTTCTTTAAACGATTATTTGATAAAATATGCAACAGGTAGCCCCTTATATACCAAAAAATAAAGTCAGAATAGTTACAGCTGCTTCTCTTTTTGATGGACATGATGCTGCTATCAACATTATGCGAAGAATTATCCAATCTACAGGTTGTGAGGTAATTCATCTAGGGCATGACCGTAGTGTTGAAGAAGTTGTAAATTGTGCCATTCAGGAAGATGCACAGGCCATTGCATTGACTTCCTATCAAGGTGGACATAATGAATATTTCAAATACATGTTTGATCTGCTCAAAGAAAAAGGCGCAGGGCATATCAAAATATTTGGAGGTGGAGGTGGGGTAATTCTTCCTGAAGAAATAAAAGAGTTAATGGATTACGGAATTACGCGTATCTACTCTCCTGATGATGGAAGATCTATGGGACTGCAAGGCATGATAAATGACATGGTAAAGCAGAGTGATTTACCTACGGGTCAAAATTTAAATGGAGCAGTAAAATTAATTGGTAAGAGAAATATAAATGCCATTGCAAAAACAATATCAGGTGCAGAAAATTTTCCAGAGGAATCAAAGTTAACTTTAGATGAAATCCACAAAACGGCAGGTAATTTTGCTACTCCAATATTGGGCATTACAGGAACTGGGGGTTCTGGAAAATCATCACTAGTAGATGAACTAGTAAGACGTTTTTTGATTGATTTTAAAGATAAAAATATCGCAATCGTTTCAGTTGATCCTTCTAAACGCAAAACAGGAGGAGCTTTATTGGGGGATCGTATTCGAATGAACTCTATTAGAAATTCAAGAGTGTATATGCGCTCCTTGGCAACACGACAATCTAATCTAGCTTTATCGAAGCATGTAAATGAAGCTTTACAAATTCTTAAAGCTGCTAATTATGATTTTATTATACTTGAAACTTCAGGTATAGGTCAATCAGACACTGAAATTCTTGATCATTCTGATGTCTCACTTTACGTGATGACACCAGAATATGGTGCAGCTACTCAACTGGAGAAGATTGACATGCTCGATTTTGCAGATGTAATAGCTTTAAATAAGTTCGATAAAAAAGGTGCGCTAGATGCATTGCGAGATGTGAAAAAACAATACCAAAGAAATCATAATCTTTGGGAATCAAATGTAGATGTGATGCCTGTTTACGGCACTATTGCTTCGCAATTTAATGACCCTGGTACAAATTCACTCTATAAAATACTAATGGATAAAATTGTAGAGAAAACAGGAGCAAAACTTAACTCTACTTTTGAAATCACTGATGAAATGTCAGAAAAGATTTTTGTAATCCCTCCAAAACGGAGCCGTTACCTTTCTGAAATTGCCGAGAACAATCGCAAATATGATGAAAATGTAGAAGAACAAGGTGATGTAGCTCAAAAACTATACGGTATATCAAAAACAATAGACACCATTAAAAATAGTGATATTGATGATAAAGATAGGCTAATAAAAGGGTTACAAGAAACTTATGCTAAGATAGAACTTAGCCTTGATCCATTTAATAAAAAACTTATCGAAGAGTGGAGTGATAAAATCAAAAGATATAAAGATCCAATCTACAGTTTTAAAGTACGAAACAAGGAGATTAAAATAGAAACACATACTGAATCTCTATCCCATTCCAAAATTTCTAAAGTGGCTTTGCCAAAATATGAAGCTTGGGGTGATGTGTTAAAATGGAGTTTGCAGGAAAATGTGCCTGGTGAGTTTCCTTATGCAGCAGGGATATATCCGTTTAAACGAGAAGGGGAAGACCCAGCAAGAATGTTTGCTGGTGAAGGTGGGCCTGAAAGAACAAATCGAAGGTTTCACTATGTAAGTAAGGGCTTACCTGCTTCTAGACTTTCAACTGCATTTGATTCGGTAACTCTATATGGAAATGATCCTGATTATCGTCCTGATATCTATGGTAAAATAGGTAATTCAGGAGTAAGTATATGTTGTTTAGATGATGCTAAGAAACTTTATTCAGGATTTGACCTTTGCTCTCCAACTACCTCTGTCTCTATGACCATCAATGGTCCAGCTCCAATGTTACTTGGCTTTTTCATGAATGCTGCTATTGATCAAAATTGTGAAAAATACATTAAAGAAAATGGACTTGAAAAAGAGGTAGAATCAAAAATAAAGTCTATATATAATGATCACCCAAGACCTGTTTATCAAGGAGAATTGCCAGAAGGAAATGATGGTTTAGGTTTGATGTTATTAGGTGTAACAGGAGATCAGGTGCTTCCTGTTGATGTGTATAACAAAATAAAGGCAGATACATTGTCTGTAGTACGAGGTACTGTGCAGGCAGATATCCTAAAAGAAGACCAAGCTCAAAATACTTGTATATTCTCTACCGAGTTTGCATTACGATTGATGGGAGATGTCCAAGAATATTTCATTAACCAAAATGTTCGCAACTTTTATTCGGTTTCCATTTCTGGTTATCACATTGCGGAGGCTGGAGCAAACCCAATAACTCAATTGGCATTAACTTTAGCTAATGGGTTCACCTATGTGGAGTATTATTTGAGTCGTGGTATGGATATCAATAAATTTGCTCCTAATTTATCTTTTTTCTTCTCAAATGGAATTGATCCAGAATATGCTGTCATTGGTCGTGTCGCTAGAAAAATATGGTCAAAAGCCATGAAACATAAATATGGAGCTGACGCTAGATCACAGATGCTAAAATACCATATTCAAACTTCTGGGCGATCACTTCATGCACAAGAGATTGATTTTAATGATATAAGGACTACTCTTCAGGCATTATATGCCATATATGATAATTGTAATTCATTACACACTAATGCTTATGATGAAGCAATAACAACACCTACGGAGGAGTCTGTTCGAAGGGCAATGGCTATCCAGCTAATTATTAATAAAGAGTTAGGCTTAGCAAAAAATGAGAACCCTATACAGGGATCATTTATTATAGAAGAATTAACCAATTTAGTGGAAGAAGCTGTACTCTTAGAGTTTGATAAACTTACTGAGCGAGGTGGGGTTTTAGGAGCTATGGAAACGATGTATCAACGAAGTAAAATTCAGGAAGAAAGTTTATACTACGAAACGCTAAAGCATAATGGAGATTTTCCAATTATTGGTGTAAACACATTCTTGAGTTCAAAAGGATCTCCTACTATTGTTCCTGGTGAAGTAATTAGAGCAACAACAACAGAGAAAGAATACCAAATATCTATGTTAAATAGTTTACACGCCAAAAATGCAGAAAAAGTTCAGGAAAAATTAAGAAAGGTACAGCAGGTAGCTATTCAAAATAAAAATATTTTTGATGAGCTAATGGAAGCATGCAAAGTGTGTTCACTAGGACAAATTACTAATGCTCTTTTTGAAGTAGGTGGACAATACCGCAGAAACATGTAAAATGTAGTTCGTTTAGGAAAATAATTTATTTAATAATTATTTTCCTAAACGTTTTTGACTAAATTAGTCAACAACATTTTAGTCAAAATGAAAACTTTACATCAAACATTACGAAATTTACGCACATCGAATGGATTGGTAATTAGAGAAGTAGCAGCACAAACTGGTATAGATACTGCATTAATCAGTAAGTTTGAAAAAGGTACTCGAATTCCAACAGAAACAAATTTATTGGCAATAAGTAAAGCTTATAATTACTCTGTTGATGAGTTGAAAAAACTCTTAATGGTTGAAAAAATAATTAATGTTGTAAAATATCAGCCTCTAGCACTAGAAGTGCTGCAACTTGCAGAAAGTAGAATGGAATATTTAAGTGGAAAGGATGCTTTTATTTTACCAAAGGTTTCGGGTGAGTTAGAAAATAAATTAATCCAAATTGATGACTTAAAAGTAAAGTGGCAAAATGTTCGACCACTTAATTCAACTCAATTAGCGAAAATGATAGAGCATTTTCATGTGGATTATACATATCAGAGTAATCGAATAGAGGGAAATACACTTACACTTCAAGAAACACATTTAATTGTAAATGAAGGCCTTACTATTGGTGGAAAATCTATGCGTGAACATTTAGAAGCTGTTAATCATGCAGAAGCAATCGATTATATGGAGCAGCTTGTAAGAGATAAGGATGAACTAAATACTCGAGTGGTTTTAAAACTACATTACCTTATTTTGAAAGTTATTGACAAAGTAAATGCTGGAAAGTATCGATCTGTTCCGGTTCGAATTTCTGGTAGTGAACATGAACCGCCACAGCCATATATGCTCGATAAAATGATGGAAGACTACTTCTTCCATTATGAAAGTCAACAAAAAATTATACATCCTGTAGTTTTAGCTGCTGAGATGCATGAACGATTAGTGGGTATCCATCCGTTTATAGATGGAAATGGACGAACTTCTCGTTTAGTAATGAACTTAATATTACTTCAACATGGCTATACGATAGCCAATTTAAAGGGCGATGATATTTCTAGAATGAAGTATTATCGAGCATTAGAAAGTGTTCAGGTTGATAATAACCCTGAGCCGTTTTATTTACTAGTTGCAGATGCTGTTATCGATTCGTTAAACAATCACTTAGCTTTAGTGTAGTTACCTAAAAATCAGGATACTCATATTACTGATTTACGTGGAAATTAAAAAATCAACAACTGCCGCTTTTTATCCAAAAAACAACTTTATTTACATTAATTTTTATCATTTGCTTTCTTAGTACCATATACGCCACTAGCACAACCGAAAAAGTAGTTTTTATAAACTGATTTCAACCCTGATTTTTTAAGGCAAGAGTAAAAATATTTACTATTATTAAATCTTTTACAATATTGACCTAACATTCTATAATCTTCTGAATTTCCCATAAATATCATTCCAATTAGTGGTATTATGAATTCAAGATAAAACATATATATCCATTTTAATATTAATGGGTTTGGCTTAGATATTTCAATAAAAGAAAAAGAACCCTCAGTTTTTAAGATTCTATGAATTTCAATAGCTAGTTGTGATTGCTGATTTTTATTAAAAGTCTTGATTCCAAAAGTAGAGATAATAAAATCAGCTGAATTGTCAGGTATGTCATTATTTAAAATGTTCGCTTTTTTAATTTCTACATTTTTGTTTTTTAATCTTTTTAAATGTTCTGAAGCCTTTCGGTTCATTTCATCGGAAATATCTAAAGCAATAATCTTACTATTATCATCAATATTGTTTTGGATGTCAATCCATGATTCTCCCATTCCTGACATTAAATCAAACCCAACAGATTGTTTTTTAACTACTGGTAAATTATTGAGACATTGACGTCTCCAACGAGCAGTAAACCCAAATGAAGTTATAAGGTTTGCCAACCCATAAGTTTTGGACATCCTGTCAAACATACCACTAACAAATTCAGTATCGTATATATCAGTATTAGTGATATTCATCTAATAAATAATATCTTACCTCATACTCCACGAATCTAAAAACAACTAGTAGTATTTGTTTTATACTTCCGCTGCTTTAGGTATTAAATCAGCTTGGTTAAAACAGAAAATGACTTTAAAGCGCACTTAAAGCCGCTTCATAATTGGGTTCTTGACCAATTTCAGGTACTTGCTCTGTATATACTACTGTTCCTTTTTCATCCAAAACCACTACAGATCGAGCGTTTAAGCCTGCCATAGGCATGTCCAATATTTTCACACCATAAGATTCTGCAAATTCTGGATTTCTAAATCCAGAAAGCGTAATAGCATCTTCAATACCCTCCGCTCCGCAAAATCTTTTTTGGGCAAAAGGTAAATCTTGAGAGATACACAGCACTATTGTGTTTTCTAATCCAGCAGCTTTCGCATTAAAATGCCGAACGGCTGTAGCACAAGTACTAGTATCTAAACTAGGAAAAATATTCATAACTACTTTTTTACCTTCCATTTCTGATGAAGAGTAAGGAGAGAGGTCTACTTTGGTTAAAACAAAGTCAGGAGCTTTACTACCAATAGTAGGAAGTTCCCCAATGGTGTTAATAGGGTTGCCTTTAAGCGTTATTTGTGCCATGACGAATAAGTTTGTAGTACAATTAATTTATATATAAAAATAGGAGAAACAATTCCCCTACACATTTGTTACTTACAAATTTTCTAACACCCAATTCGTCATCATAGTAAATAAATGAGGACGAACACCTCCTCTATAAATGCCATGGGCATTATCAGGGTAATAAAAGGAATCAAATTGCTTTCCAGCATCAATCAATGCTTGCTGTAGTGCCACTGAATTTTGAAAATGGACATTATCATCTCCTGTTCCATGTACCAATAAAAAATTCCCTCTCATCTTATCCGCATGAGATGATGGTGAGTTGTCATCATATCCTGAAGCATTATCTTGAGGTAAACCTTGATATCTTTCAGTATAAATGGTGTCATAATATCGCCAATTGGTTACGGGTGCTACTGCAATGCCTGCTTTAAACACTTCCGCTCCTTTCATCATGCACATGGAAGACATATAGCCACCATAACTCCATCCCCAAATACCAATTCTTGTTTCATCAATATAGGATCGGCTACCCATTTCTTTAGCTACAGTAATTTGATCTTCCACTTCTAGTTTTCCCAATTGCTTATACGTCATATTCTTAAAAGCAGTACCACGTCCTCCAGTTCCTCTACCATCTACTACCACAATTATGTAGCCCTTTTGCACCAACATCTGATGCCAAGTGAAATTACTTGCTCCCCATGAATTTTTAACTTGTTGTGAACCAGGTCCACTATACTGAAACATCATTAGTGGATATTTTTTTGTGGCATCAAAATCCGCTGGCTTTAGCATATATCCATTTAATGCTTGTCCGTCTGCTGCTTTAGTAGTAAAAAATTGCTTTGGCTGCAAGTTGTATTCCTTTGCTACTTCAGCAGCTTTTTTATTGTCTTTCAGCACTTTTACCAAGCTATTACCTTTTGTTTTGAACAGGCTAACATTTAAAGGAGTAGTAGAGTTACTCACATAATTAATGTAGTATTTAAAATCGTTACTCATGTTCACGGAGTTATTTCCCGCAGTTTTTGAGAGCTTTGTCTTAGATTTTCCATCCAACCCAATGGAATAAAAATGCCGTTCTAATGGAGATATTTCCGTAGAAATGTAATATAGCTTTTTACTCTTCTGGTCAATTCCTGCAAATGATTCTACTCCCCATTCACCTTGAGTAATTTGTTTTACTAATTTCCCATCAATAGTATATTGATAAAGGTGCTTATACCCATCTTTTTCGCTTGAGGTAATAAATGTTTTTCCATCATTAAGATAAATTAAATCATCGATATAGGTAAGGTCAACATAGGTGTCAGATTTATCACTCAACACTAATTTAGAATTACCAGATGTAGCATCTGCATGATAATAGTCCAATTGGTTTTGTAGGCGATTTAATATTCTATACGACAGTACATTGGTGTCTTTTGTCCAGTTAATTCGGGCAATGTAAAAGTCGGTGTTATCTCCTAGATCAACAGAAATATTCTTTGCTTTATCTATATGAAAAATGGTCAGTTTTACGGATGAATTATCTTCCCCAGCTTTAGGGTATTTAAAACGATAGTCTTCGGGGTACAATTCACCGTGATTCCATTTTTGCATATTATATTCACGCACTTTACTTTCATCAAAAGAGATATATGCAATTTTTTTGCTGTCTCCAGACCAGTCAAACGCTTTGGTTAAGTACAACTCTTCTTCATACACCCAGTCTGCACTTCCGTTTATGATATGGTTAAATTTACCATCACTCGTGATTTGAGTTTCTTTTCCTGAAACCAAATCCACATAAAAAAGATTGTTATCTCTAGTAAATCCTACTTTACTGCCATCAGGGGAAAAAGTAGCATAAGCTTGACGACCACCTTCCGAAAGTTTTTTCAGCTTTTTAGTAGTAAAATCATATACATAAAAAGAAGCAGTATAAGATCTTCTATAAATTGATTTACGATCCGTCATTAACAACACTTTCTTTTCATCTGCACTAAATGAATAATTAGAAAACTTTATTGTTGGCGACAAATCTTCACCCTTTAAAATTGTTTCAATAACTGTTCCTTTGGTTACATCGTACTTTACTATGTCATTCCCTTCTTGGGCAGAATAATACTGTCCGTCATTCATCCAGTTAATATTATAAACCGATTCTTGACCAAAAGTGCCATCGTAAAGTGTAACAACATCTATTTTCTTTTGTGCATTTACTATAAATGGTACAAGGAGTACTAAGGTTAGTATTCTTAATTTATTCATCATAAAGTTTTTTATACTTAACATTCAAATAGTTACTATTTATATTTTGCTCTTTTTCTTCTCTATTTAGGAAATAGTTTTACATAAAGCAATTCCTGTTATTATATGGTCTCAAATAATTGATAATGTTCTCCATTCATACCTACCGAACTATACACTTTTTGTGCCGCAAGATTGGTTTTATCAACATACAGCCTTATTCCTTTATATAAATCAGGGTTTGTCTCTACCTTTTCTTGAATATGTTTATACATGGCCTTAAAAACACCTTTTCCTCGATATTCGTTTTTCACATAAACTGATTGTATCCACAGTATTGTTCCATTTCGCCAGTCACTCCATTCGTAAGTAGTAAGTAATGACCCTGCGATATCACCTTCATATTCAGCAATATAATAATGCCCTTTATGATGATCGCCAAAAACAGCTTCCACACCAGGCAATATCACGTCTTCGTGCAATATCATATTTTCTGTTTCCTCAGCCATGTTGATCTGAAATTCAACAATGCTATTAATATCCGATTTTATTGCGTCTCTAATTTCAATCATAATAAGAGCGTTTTTGTGTTTAATAAATATAACAAAATACTGTTTAAAATGTTGTCCTCTTTCATAAAGCTTGAAGGGTTTACACTTCGTTGCAAATTAACACTTTTAAAACTTCATTTTAGCTAAATCCACATTACCTCCTGAAATAATTATCCCTATCTTTTTATTAATAAAGAGCGATTTGTTTTTTAAAACTACAGCAAGGCACACTGCACTTGATGGTTCTATAATAATCTTCATTCGTTCCCAAGTAAGTTTTAGAGCTTCCATAATTTCATCATCGGAAACGGTAAGAATCTGATCGACATGATTAATGATAATGTCGAAAGTTTTATCTCCTAATGAGGTTAATAAGCCATCGGCAATGGTATTGGGTTTTTCAGATGGCACTAGTTGTTTGGTTTTGAAAGATTTATAAGCATCATCAGCTCCTTCAGGTTCACAACCAATAATTTTGGTATTATTACTTATATATTTAGTTGCTAAAGCTGTTCCGCTTAATAATCCACCTCCACCTACAGGGGTCAAAATATAGTCTAAAGAAACATTATCTAATTCTTCATACACCTCTTTAGCAGCAGTAGCCTGACCTGCAATGATTCTATAATCATTATAGGGATGTATAAAAGTAGCTCCCTTTTCTTTGATCACCTTTTCTACAGTAGATTCTCGTGCCTGTAAAGTTGGTTCACATTCAATTATTTCTGCTCCGTATCCAAAAACAGCATTTTTCTTTACTTCGGGAGCATTACGAGGCATAACAATAAATGCCTTGCTTCCATTTTCACGAGCTGCCAATGCCAATGCCTGCGCATGATTTCCTGATGAATGTGTACAAACTCCTTTACTTAACTCCTGTTCACTTAAACTCAATACAGCATTCATGGCTCCTCGAGCTTTAAATGCCCCAACTTTTTGAAAATTCTCGCACTTAAAATACAATTCAGCTCCCGAAATCTCATTAATGTTTTTTGAGGTTAGTATTGGGGTTTTGTGTACAATCGGTTTTATTCGTTTATGTGCCTTTTCAATATCTTGTAAAGAAGGAATCCTATAAGTCATTAATTCTCGATTTTTGGTATATTGATTAAATTATTAAGATAAACCTATGAAAAAATTATTCTTTATTTCAATTCTATTTTTATCTATTAACTCCTATTCTCAGACTGCGAGTACTAAATTGAATGAGATATTTAGTGATGTGGACAAATTTGAACACTCTATTAATCCTCAGGATAGTTTGTATAGAGGGTTACACATTAAAGGTAAATTTAGTGAAGTAACTGAAACTACAGCATTGGTAAAGTATGAAAGATATCAGAAGTTTATTACTCGATTGAATGAAGTTTCTGACAGTGAGCTTACCAGACAGGAATTTATCAGCAAACAAGTTATGCTTCTCAAGCTGGGAAATATTATTTCATCTGTGAAGTACAATATGTTTATGATCCCCTTAAATGCGGAGGGAGGATTTTATATGTGGATAAACCGTGTACTTAATCGGCTTCCTTTTAAAAGTGTAAATGATTATGACGATTACCTGCATTGGCTACCAAGTTATGTTAATTGGTTGGAAGATCATTTAAAACTTATGCAAAAGGGCATTAGCATAGGTGTAGTTGCTCCAAAAGTTGTGATTAACAATAATATTAAACTACTGGAGCCTTGGGTTATTGATGATTTTAATAAAAGTCCTTTTTACAAACCAATAAATCAAATTCCAGAAAACTGGGATCAAAAAGAAGCTGAAAAATTACGTGCAAAAGCACAGGAAATTATAAGCAAACAAGTTATTCCACTTTATAAAAAAATCGATACTTTTTTACGTACAGATTATTTAATTGCTTCTCCAAATGAGCCAGGGGTTAAATTTTTGAACAACGGAAAGGCATATTATGTAGATAGAGTAAACTATTACACTACTCTCCCCATGACACCAGACTCTGTTCATATACTAGGTTTACAAGAAGTCGATAGAATCAAAAAATTAATGCTTGCAATAATTAAAGAAACTGAGTTTGATGGTTCTTTTGAGGATTTTATCGCTTTTCTTCGAACAGATGAACAGTTTTATGCTAAAACACCACAAGAACTTTTAAATCATGCAGCTTGGTTAAGCAAAAAAGCAGAAGCCCAATTACCTAAATTATTTGAAAAATTATACTCCCTTCCTTTTACTGTGGCTCCTGTGCCAGACGATATTGCGCCCACTTATACTGGTGGTAGGTATGTTCCTGGGTCTTGGAAGCAACAACGGTCAGGAACGTATTGGGTAAATACTTACAAACTTGAAAGCAGAACATTATATACAATTCCTTCTCTTACTTTGCACGAGGCTGTTCCAGGACATCATTTGCAAGGAGCTTTGGCAAAAGAACTAACAGGTATCCCTGATTTTAGAAATAATTATTATATCAGTGCTTTTGGAGAAGGTTGGGGTCTGTATAGTGAATTTCTTGGGGAAGAAATGGGTATGTACGCTACTCCTTACGAGCGTTTTGGTAGATATACCTACGAAATGTGGCGTGCTTGTCGTTTAGTTGTTGATACAGGC
>JAOUKH010000079.1 GCA_029882685.1 Cyclobacteriaceae bacterium | reverse complement strand
AATACCATAAGATCTTTAAGATAATCGATATTTGCCATAGTTATTGAATTCTGTTAGTATACCTAAAGTTAAAATTAGAATTTTTGTACTGTTTTAACAATATAATTCACAAAATCATAATTTTTCAAATCATACTTAATAGTTTTTCAACTTTATTTTTTGATAATGGAAAAGAAAAAATGATCATATGAACATTTGTGAAGCAAATGCTAATTTTGTAATACTAAAAATTAAAATATGATTGAACTTGGAAAAACATTACTTAGTGATGATCTCAGAGAGAAGATGTTTGTATGTGATCTGGAAAAATGCAAAGGGGCATGTTGTGTTGAAGGTGATTTGGGAGCACCATTAAATAAAGAAGAATTAGCAATTTTGGATGAAATATATGATCGTGTGAAGCCGTATTTATCTGATGAAGGAATAGCGGAGATTGATAAACAAGGGAAATACATTTTAGATGAAGACGAAGAATTTTCTACGCCTACTATTGATGGAAAGGAATGTGCGTATGCTATTTATGATGAAAAAGGGATATTAAAATGCGGGATAGAACAATCTTATTTAGAAGGAAAAATTGAGTATAAAAAACCTATATCATGTCACTTGTACCCTATACGTGTGACTAAATACGAAGATTTTGAAGCATTAAACTATGATAAGTGGGGCATCTGTGATCCAGCATGTGAATTAGGAGATAAAATGGGAGTTCCAGTTTATAAATTTTTGAAAGAACCATTAATAAGGATGTATGGGGATGATTGGTACACTGAATTGGAAAAAATTATAACAGAGTTAAAGTGATTTTAAACAGAAGTGAAAGAGTACTTGAGAAAACTTATTATTGCAAACTTTATGAAGATATAATAACAGGACGATAATCAAATTAATAAATAATTACTAGGTCACTAGGTTAAAGTAAGAAAACCCAAATAGGGAAGGTGTAGTAGACAAAACACTCTACAGGATAGTTTAAAATAAAAAACACTAACAATTCCCAATAAAGAAAATTGTTAGTGAAAAAAATATTATCTTTTATACAACTTATAATTTTGAAAAGTCAAAACTTTCCAAAAATGCAGTAGTGAATTTTCCAGACTTAAATTGTTCATCTTCCATAAGTTTAATATGGAATGGAATAGTAGTTTTTATTCCTTCAATTACAAATTCCTGTAATGCTCTTTTCATCCTTACAATAACCTCTTCTCTGGTTTGAGCACTTACAATAAGTTTTGCAATCATTGAATCATAATTAGGCGGAATGGTATAACCTGCATAAACATGACTATCTACTCGAACACCATGTCCACCTGGAATATGTAAATTAGTAATTTTTCCAGGGCAAGGTCGAAATCCATTTGCTGGATCTTCGGCATTAATACGACATTCCATAGCGAATAAATTAGGATAGTAGTTTATGCCAGTAACAGGTATGCCATAAGCAACTTTTATTTGCTCTTTGATTAAGTCGTAATCTGTTACTTCTTCTGTGATAGGGTGTTCTACCTGAATACGGGTATTCATTTCCATAAAATAGAAATCACCATGTTTATCGACTAAAAACTCAACGGTTCCAGCACCTTCGTAACCAATAGCTTCAGCACCTGCGATTGCTGCTTTCCCCATTTTTTCACGCAATTTGTCATTAACTATTGGAGATGGTGTTTCTTCAACAAGTTTTTGATGCCTTCTTTGTATAGAGCAATCTCTTTCAGATAGGTGACATGCTTTACCCCTGCTATCACCTACTATTTGAATTTCGATGTGTCTGGGCTCTTCAATATATTTCTCCAAGTACATGCCATCATTACCAAAGGCAGCTTTTGATTCTGTTCTAGCATCATTCCATGCCTTTTCGAATTCCTCTTCTTTATTTATTATTCGCATCCCACGACCACCACCACCAGCAGTAGCTTTAATGATAACAGGGTATTTTATTTTTTTAGCTATTTTTTTACCTTCTTCTAATGACTTTAATAATCCTTTAGAACCAGGGATTGTAGGAACACCTGCTTTTTCCATTGTAGCTTTTGCTGATGCTTTATCTCCCATTCGGTTAATCATGTCAGCACTTGCTCCAATAAATTTGATACCGTATTCTTCACAAACTGAAGAGAATTCCGCATTTTCAGAAACAAAACCATATCCTGGATGGATGGCATCAGCATTGGTGATTTCAGCTGCTGATACAATATTAGGAATATTTAAGTACGATTCGCTACTAGGAGCCTTACCTATACACACCGCTTCATCAGCAAATTTCACATGTAAACTTTCTTTATCTACAGTTGAATAAACAGCAACGGTTTTAATTCCCATTTCCCGACATGTCCGGATCACTCTGAGGGCAATTTCACCCCTATTAGCAATTAATATTTTTTTAAACACAATAATTAAATTTAGAATGTAACGAGTTATTCACTATTAATTCTCTTATTTAAGGTTAAGAAGGGTCAACAAGGAATAATACTTGGTCATACTCTACTGGAGAAGCATTTTCAACCATTACTTTTACAATCTTACCAGAAACTTCTGATTCAATTTCATTGAAAAGTTTCATCGCTTCAATGATGCAAACTGTTTGACCAACTTCAATCGTATCTCCTACAGAAGCAAATACTGGAGATTCTGGATTAGACGATCTGTAAAATGTGCCAATCATTGGAGATTTAACTTCAATATAGTTGCTACTTGCTGTAGCATTGCTAGTACTTCCTTCTGCAGGGGAGGCTGAATTGGTAGCAGCAGCAACTGGTATTGGAGCAGCAGCAGGTGCTGCCTGAACAACAGTAGGAGTGCTTTCCATTACATGTTTGGTAATTTCTGCGTCTCTTTTTACAGAAATTTTCAGCTCTTCTGTTTCAATATTTACTTCGTTTAGACCAGTCTGCGAAATAAATTCAATTAAGTCTCTAATTTCTTTCGTTTTCATAATAATAGTCGTGTGATTTTGATTTAGGGGAGCAATTATTACTTTACACGCTCCGCATATGTCCCAGTACGGGTGTCTACTTTAATTTTTTCGTCTTGATTTATAAATAATGGTACTTGAATTTCCGCTCCAGTATCAACAGTAGCTGCTTTTGTAGCGTTAGTAGCTGTATCTCCTTTAATCCCTGGCTCTGTATATGTAATCGTCATTTCTACAAAAGGAGGTAATTCACAACTCAATGCTTTTTCAGTTTCAGCATGAAAAAGAATTTCAACCTCTTGTCCATCTTTTAAAAAACGAGAAGCTTCAATAATATCTTCTTGAAGAAATACTTGTTCAAAAGTAGAGCTATCCATAAAATGAAAACCCATGTCATCTTTATATAAAAATTGATGGGCTCTTCTTTCAATACGTGCTGTTGTTATTTTTACCCCAGCAGTAAAGGTGTTGTCAATTACTTTTCCAGTTGTTAAGCTTTTAAGTTTAGTTCTTACAAATGCAGGTCCTTTTCCTGGTTTTACATGTTGAAATTCAACAATAGTAAAAAGATCATGGTTAAACTCTAGGCAAAGACCATTTTTGAAATCAGCAGTAGTAGCCATTTATTTTAGTTTGGTAATAATTACAAATGTAAAAAATTAATTGGCATCATAAGCCCATTTAATGTAAATAGAACCCCAAGTAAATCCCCCACCAAAAGCTGCAAGTACCAAGTTATCTCCTTTTTTAAATTTCGATTCAAAATCTGATAATAATAATGGAATAGTTCCTGAGGTAGTATTGCCATATCGCTCGATATTCATTAAAACTTTTTCATCTCCTATCCCCATTCTATTTGATGTAGCATCAATAATTCTTTTGTTTGCCTGATGAGCAACTAAAAATGCTACATCATCACTTGATAAATTATTGCGTTCCATAATTTTAGCAGCATAATCAGCCATATTGGTTACAGCAAATTTAAAAACAGCAGCACCTACTTGTCGAGCATAGTGCAATTTATTGTCTATGGTTTCATGCGAGGCAGGAAGTCGACTACCACCAGCTTTTTGATTAAGATATTCCTCTCCTTTTCCATCACTTTTATGAATAAAATCCACGATACCATTTTCATCTTCCGATGGTTCTAATAGAACAGCACCACCTCCGTCTCCGAATATAATACAGGTTGTTCTGTCAGTGTAATCAATAATTGAAGACATTTTATCCACTCCAATAACAATTACTTTTTTATATCTACCTGTTTCAACGTACTGTGCTCCTGTACTAAGAGCATAGATAAACCCTGAGCATGCAGCACCCAAGTCATATCCGAATGCATTTACAGCACCCACTTCTGCTGCAATAATATTTGCGGTAGCAGGAAAAACTAAATCAGGAGTAATCGTTGCACAGATAATAAGCTCAATGTCTTCAGGATTAGTATTAGTTTTTTCAAGTAAATCATTAACCGCTTTAACAGCCATTACAGAAGTACCTTTATTTTCTCCTTTTAGTATTCTTCGCTCTTTGATACCCGTACGGCTAGTTATCCACTCATCGTTTGTGTCAACCATTGTTTCGAGTTCCTGATTGGTTAGGATATAATCGGGAACGTATCCGCTTACTCCTGTGATAGCAGCTCTTTTTATATTCATCATGTGATGTTTGATTTCAAATTAAATATATGAGGACTTGCAATGATTTCTTTTTGCTGAGATCGAGATATGTATAAAAATAGTTCTTCATGTCGAACCAACCTTTGTTTAAAGGTTAATTTGAAACAATCAAAGTTAAGTGTTTTTAATAGATGGAAAACACTTTTTTTCACTTTTAATAAATAGCTTCTAAAATCGCATAAAAAGACTGAAAAATAGTAGGCTTGCATACCTTTTTAATAATTAGAAAAGGGGACAATTACGTCCCCTTTTCTAATTATTGTTTTTATAAAATGTTATGCCAACACTTCTTTTTCCATTACTACTTTTCCTTTGTAATAAAGTTTTCCTTCATGCCAAAAGGCACGGTGAGGCATATGAAACTCTCCAGTAGTAGGGCATATCACCAAATTTTTCGCTTCTGCTTTATAATGTGTTCTACGCTTGTCTCTTCTCGATTTAGAAATTTTTCTTTTAGGATGCGCCATTGCTCTATTATTTTAAATAATTGTAATTCTTATTTTATTAATCCTTTTAATTTATCCCAACGTGGGTCATTTATTTTTGTAGTATCTTCTTCCATCGAAGAATAAATTACTCCTTCATTTTCTTGGTCTCTAAATTTGGGGTGAATCTTTTTCATTGGAACATCCAAACAAATAAACTCATAAATATACTGTCCCACATTTAGCTTTTGTTCATCTCTTGGAATTGTTACAATTTCGTCACTCAACTCCTCCCAACGATCTTCAAACTTAAATAGCATACTGTTAGTGTTTTCAATTTTCTCAGTATACTTCTCTAAACTCCTGTCGCAAATCAACTCTATCTCCCCATTAATTTGGAATTGCATTTCAATAAATGTGTCACTCTTTCTAAGAGTGACATCAATAATAACATTCCCTTTATCTATAAGACTATTCTCAAAGTGTTCAAAAAAAGCACTATTCACCTCAAACTTATAATTGTGAGTAGTATTGCTTAGGTTGAAAATATCAATATTATACTGTCTCATTGCATCCAAAACCACTCTCTCTTAATAAAGAGCGCAAATTTATGAAGATAATTTTAAATAAAGAAGTGGTAAGAAGATATTAGTTAATCATTTTTTACTTTTCCTATCGAGTTAGCTGTGTTAGCTTCTAATTCTAGTCTGTTTTTCACTATGTCTAAAGCTTGGTAAATTGCTGACCGGAGAGAAGTTTCATCTGCTATGTTCTTACCCGCAATGTTAAAAGCTGTGCCATGATCAGGAGATGTTCTTATAATAGGAAGTCCAGCTGTAAAATTTACTCCTGTATCAAAGGCTAATGTTTTAAAAGGAATTAGTCCTTGATCGTGATACATGGCCAAAATTCCATCGTATTTTTTATATTGACCTGTGCCAAAAAAACCATCAGCAGGAAATGGACCATATATTAAATTACCTTTATTTTTCACATCATGAATGGCAGGAGAAATAATATCATTTTCTTCTGAGCCAATCAAGCCATTTTCTCCAGCATGAGGATTTAGCCCTAATACAGCTACTTTTGGTTTGTTTATTCCAAAATCAATTTTCAAGCTATTCACCAAAGTAGAAATTTTACTTGTTACTAGTTCTTTCGTTAGCTTGTCACTTACCTTACTTATAGGTATGTGCTCTGTAACTACACCAACCCTTAATCTATCCGATGATAGTAACATTAGGCTGTCTTTAGTTTCAAATTGTTGAGTAAAATATTCAGTATGACCTGCAAACTTAAATTCATCGTTTTGAATATTCTTTTTATCAATAGGAGCAGTCACTATTGCATCAATGGTTTTTTTCTTTAAGTCAGCAGTAGCTTTTTTTATAGCTAAAAAAGCTGACTTTCCTGATTCGACTGTAGGTATGCCTGGATTAATTTCTATTGTTTCCTCCCAACAATTTACAACATTTACTTTTTTTGAGTAAAAATGCTCCCCTTTTTTCACTTGACTATAGTTGAAATCATTGGCTTCCATTAGCTTTCGATAATAGGATAAAGTTTTTGTAGAGGCATATATAATAGGTGTACAATACGATAGAATACGGTTATCAGTAAGTGTTTTAATTATCACTTCTGGTCCAATTCCATTTATATCTCCAATTGTAATTCCTATTTTTGGCTTTTGAATTCGGCTGCTCATTTTTTTGTGAGAGTTGATTTATATAATATTATATGCAATATAATTTTTTCAATTAGGATTACCCCTCTCTTAAAAATTTTGTTATAAGATAAGGTGAATTAAATCCTTAGACCAAATAAGGAATGAAATATGTAAAAGCAAAAAAACATCTCGGCCAACATTTTTTAAATGATGAGAGAATTGCACTAGATATAGTAAATGGTCTTACAGAAAAAGCGCAAAAAGGAAAAGTGCTTGAAATAGGCCCTGGGATGGGTATTCTTACTAAGTTCCTTGTAAAAAAATGTGATAATCTTACTGTAGTGGATATAGACAAAGAATCTATAGGCTATTTGAAAAGAGTTTTTCCTGAATTAGAAGGTGAAATTATTGAAGGAGATTTTTTAAGTATGAATTTAGAAGAAAAACTTGTTGGTAAGTTTAGTGTTATTGGCAACTTCCCTTACAATATTTCTTCACAAATATTTTTCAAAGTATTAGACCATAAAGATCATATTACAGAGGTTGTAGGTATGTTACAGAAGGAGGTTGCTGAACGAATTGTATCGCCTCCAGGTAATAAACAATATGGGATTCTTAGTGTTTTGCTTCAGGCGTATTATGACATGGAATATCTTTTTACTGTTGAACCAGATGTGTTTATACCTCCCCCAAAGGTTCGTTCTGGTGTGATTAGATTAAAAAGAAATTTGGTTAACAAACTTAAATGTGATGAAAAATTATTTAAACGAATTGTTAAACAAGGTTTTCAAAATCGGAGAAAAACATTGCGCAACGCATTAAAACCGCTAAATTTACCCGATCATATAAATTCCCTCGATGTACTAAATAAACGAGCGGAACAGCTTTCAGTGACAGATTTTGAAGATTTAACCATGAAAATTCAACAGTAGTGGAGGAAACCGTACATTTCGAACTTTCAATAGAATTTCTAGAGAAATTTAGAGAAGGGATAGAATCTAGGAATAGAGATTTTATTCTCTCTTCACTGGAAAACGTTCCAGCGGCAGATATTACTTTGCTTCTACATAATTTTAATGAGGATGAGTCAAAGTATGTAATAGATCAATTAGATACCGAAATAGGTGCAAAAATAATAATTGATTTAGATGAGGATGTTCGTGAACGATTTTTACGTAATTTTTCTCCTTCAGAAATTGCAACATTTGTGAACAAACTTGATTCCGATGATGCAGTTGATTTGCTAAGTGAGCTTCAAATCAAGGAAAGAGAAGAAGTACTTGCTGGTGTAGATAGTCCTGAGAAAGAGGCTCATATCTTAGATCTTTTGAGGTACGATGAAGATTCAGCAGGAGGTTTAATGGCAAAAGAGCTTATTAAAGCCAATCTGAATTGGAGTGTGGTACAGTGTATTGAGGAGATTAGACGACAAAGAGAAAATGTTAGCAAAATTCATGCAGTATATGTGGTGGATGACAATGGCATTTTGCTAGGAAGAGTTTCTTTGAAAAAAATTATCCTATCAGAAGATAAAGTGAAAATCGCTGATATTTATGATGAAAATGTAGTGTCGGTAGAAACGTTTGTAGATGAAGAGGAGGTAGCTAATATGATGCAGAGGTATGACTTAGAAGCGATTCCTGTAGTAAATGTACAAGGAAAATTATTAGGAAGAATTACTATCGATGATATTGTGGATGTTATCACTGAGACTGCCGAAGAAGAAAGGCAATTGATGACTGGTATTAGTGCAGATGTTGAAGAAAATGATAGTATTTGGTTACTTACAAAAGCTAGATTGCCATGGTTAATTATTGGTATTGTTGGTGGATTGGTTAGTGCTGAGTTTATAAAATTTTTTGAAGAAGACTTGACTAGAATTGTAGCCATAGCCTTTTTTATTCCTTTGATTCAGGCTACTGGTGGTAATGTTGGTATTCAATCTTCCTCAATTGTAGTACAAAGTTTGGCAAACCCCACTATTTTTGAACATGGAATAACGAAAAGATTGTTCAAAGTACTAATAGTATCTCTTCTAAATGGTATGGTACTAGCTCTTCTTGTTTTTTGTTCTAATTTTCTTTTTGGAGGAAGCATAAATTTATCTTTCGTAGTATCTATCGCTTTGTTTTCTGTTGTAGTTATTTCATCACTAGTTGGAACTATAACACCTTTGGTATTAGATAGGTTTGAAATTAATCCTGCCTTGGCATCTGGACCATTTATTACTACAACTAATGATATTATCGGTTTGGCAATTTATTTTTTCGTAATAGACCTTTTAATTTAATTGTTGATGAATTACAAATGCCTTATTGTTGATGACATGCATCCTAGTATAGAAGGAATGTTAAAAAATATAGGCGTAGAACCGCACTATCACCCAAAGTCTACCAGAGAAGAAATAATTGATAGAATCAGCAATTTTGATATCTTATTTATCAGGAGTAAAACTAAAGTGGATAGTAATCTATTACAACATGCTAATAAGCTAAAAGTTATTGGTAGGGCAGGATCTGGTATGGATAACCTAGAAGTTGATTGGATCGAAAAAAATGGAATAAAAGTTATTAATGCTCCAGAGGGAAATAGAGATGCTGTAGCAGAACATACTATGGGTCTTCTGTTAGCACTTCTAAATAAGATTAATAGAGCTAATAAGGAAGTAAGCAATAAAATTTGGGATAGAGAAAGCAATAGGGGTGTAGAATTGAGCAATAGAACAATTGGCATAATTGGATATGGCAACATGGGAAAGGCTCTAGTAAAGCGGTTAAAAGCTTTTCAGTGCGAGATACTCATTTATGACAAGTATATTAAAGAGTTTGAATTTGGGTATGAGCAAAAAGTTACATTACCAGAAATCTTCGAGAAATGTGATATTATTAGCCTCCATATTCCACTTACAGATGAAACAAGATGCTGTGTGAATGATGATTTTATAAATAGTTTTAAACAAAATATCTATTTGATAAATACAGCAAGAGGAGAAGTAGTTGTTAATAGTGCAGTAGTAAAACATTTGAAATCAGGAAAATTATTAGGTGCGGCTTTAGATGTGTTAGAGAATGAAAAACTTGATTCGTTAACAGATAATGAGCTAGAACATTTTAATTTTTTGGTGAATTCAGATAATGTAATTCTTACCCCTCATGTTGGTGGATGGTCAGTAGAATCGTACTATAAGATAAATAAAGTACTAGTAGAAAAATTGGAAGAAGTTCTTAAAAAACTATAATTCTATTTTACTACTTTATATATTTAAAATCTATTAACATTACTTTCGTTTTATTGTTTCATTATTATTATAATTAAAATCAACTCATTATATGAAGTTTAAAGTTTATAAAGAGAGGATAAAACAAAAAATTAATTACGTAATCGAGCGTCCTATACTAACGTCAGTAGTGGTGTTAATCATACTTACTTTTGTTGTAGTTGGGTTAAGTCTACCTTTTTATATGGAAAACTTTCATGTTTTCATCGGTCAAGTACTTGCCGAAGCTCATGGAATGCTATTTGATATTGCTGTAATTGGTATATTAATATTTTGGTTGAATAATAGTGGTGAAATACGAAGAAGAATCAGAACTTATAAAGATGAAATTGACGATTTTCGACTTTGGGAGTCCGAAGAAGCAGCTTTTAGAACTGTAGGTAATATTAAACGATTAAACAGGCATAATATCTTTGAAATCAACTTGGTTAACAGTTTTTTGTCAAAAACTAATTTGAATCATGTAACCTTAAAAGGCTCTAACCTTAATACTGCAAACCTTTCAAATTCTTTTCTGATAGAAACCGATTTAAGAAATACACGACTTAATCAAACTATTTTTGAAAATGCTAATTTAAACCAAGCAGATATGCGAGGAGCATATGCAAGTGGAGCTAACTTTAAAGATGCATATCTTATAAAAGCTAATTTGGAAGGTGCATTTCTCATCAAAACAAATTTCGAAAATTCATTTTTAATGGAGGCTAATTTACAAGGCAGTTATCTTACAGGAGCTGATTTTGATAATGCAAGTTTATACAAATCGGATTTACGAGGAGCAAAAGGGATTACTATTGAACAATTACAAAAAGCAAAAACATTATATCTGGCAAAATTTGACGATGAAATTCATCAATTATTAAAAGAACATTCGCCAGAATTAGTAGATGAACATTTATCAGAAAAACAAGAATCAAAGGATTAATAAGTTTTTTGCTATAAAAAGATATTTTTCTAAATTTGAAAACTTGTATGAATGAAACGGTTTCAATTTTGAAGCCGTTATTTTTTTATAGTAAATAGTATAAAAATTAAAGTTATGGGAACTGTATCATACTACACTGAAGAAGGCTTAACAAAACTAAAAAACGATTTAAACGAATTAAAAACAAAAGGTCGTTCGGATATTGCTAAGCAAATAGCAGAAGCAAGAGATAAAGGTGATTTAAGTGAAAATGCTGAATATGATGCGGCAAAAGATGCACAGGGTCATTTGGAAGCCAAAATTGCTCAACTTGAAAATACTGTTGGTAATGCAAGGATAATTGATGAATCTTCTATTGATACGTCAAAAGTATCTATATTGTCTAAGGTCACAATAAAGAATGTTAAGAATAATGCAAAAGTTACTTATACATTAGTTTCAGAAGAAGAGGCTGATTTGAAGGCGGGTAAAATTTCCGTGCAATCTCCAATTGGTAAGGGTTTATTAGGGAAAGTGCCTGGAGATAAAGCAGAAATAGAAACACCAGGAGGAATCATCGAATTCGAAATATTAGAAATCGGACTATAAGGCTATAGATATGGCTACTATATTTACAAAAATCATCAATAGAGAAATCTCTGGTCACATTGTGGCTGAAGATGAAAATTTTATTGCCTTTTTAGATATTAATCCCCTTGTTGCTGGTCATACCTTGGTGATTCCTAAACGTGAGGTGGATTATATTTTTGATTTGGATGATGATACTTTGATAAATCTTAATCTGTTTGCTAAAAAAGTATCAATAGCAATAAAAAGTGCTGTTCCTTGTTTGAGAATAGGTGTGGCGATAATTGGTTTAGAAGTACCTCATGCACATATACATTTAGTACCTCTAAATTCGATGGATGATATCAATTTTAGCCGTCCGAAATTGAACCCTACTCAGCAGGAATTGAAAGAAATAGCTGAAAAAATAAAATCGAAACTGTAACGTTATTTGAAAGGTGTTATTTCACCCTGTCCGGATTGTCGTTAATGAAGGATTTCCAGCTTTTTACAGATGATGTGGTGTTGCTTCCTCCTTGGAAATGATGAGTTACAGCTACTCCTAAAGCATCGGTAGCATCGAGTAGCTTTGGAGGGTTGTCTTTGAAATTTAGTAATGTCATAATCATTTGTGCCACCTGTTCTTTAGAAGCATTACCATTACCAGTTACAGACTGTTTAACTTTTTTAGGAGCGTATTCTGTGATAGGTATTTCTCTAGATAAAGCTGCTGCCATAGCCACTCCTTGAGCACGACCAAGTTTTAACATTGATTGCACATTTTTTCCATAGAATGGAGCCTCTAATGCTACCTCATCTGGGTGATAATCATCAATAAGACTTATTACTCGTTCAAAAATTTTCTTTAACTTCAATTCGTGACTATTATATTTACTTAGATGAATAACGCCAAATTGAATTAAATCCAATTTCTGACGTTTTGCTGAAATAAGCCCATAACCCATCACGCTTGTTCCTGGGTCAAGCCCCAAAATTATTTTTTCAGTGTTTTTATCTATTTTAGCCACAAGTGCAATTTATAAATAAGCATTCGATTAAAAAAAACCTAGAATGATATCAATTATGGTTTTACTGAAATATAAAGGCTTTTGAAGTTGTTAATTTCTTAGACACCAATAATTCCTAGTTAAAAATGAAAAAACTCACTGATATATGATTGCCATTTATATTATATGGATGATCTATTTGCTATTTGTATTAGTGCTTATTATTGTTTGGAATAATATTGATGAGGTTGAAACTAAATGTACATTCAATAATAAATTTTCGATTATTGTACCTATTCGAAATGAAGAAGAAAACATAATATCGCTTCTCGAAGATTTGAATCGGCAGACATATCCCTTCTTAGATTTTGAAGTGATAGTAGTAAATGATCACTCTACTGATAATAGTCGACAGAAAGTAATAGAAGCTTCAAGCCAAGTGAAATATTCGCTGAAAATTCTTGATCTTTCAAAAGATCAAGTTGGAAAAAAAGTTGCAATTTCTAAAGGGATAAACAATAGTCAGTTTAACAAAATAATTACTACCGATGGAGATTGCAGGGTGCATAAAAATTGGTTAGCAAGTATTAATAGTGCATATGATAATGGTGTGGAATTAGTATTTGGAACAGTACAATATTCACCATTAAAAAATATGTTCCAAAAACTTCAGGCATTGGAGTTTTCGGCATTAATTGTTACTGGAGCAGTTACCCATTATTTAGGCTTGCCTGGCATGTGTAACGGAGCTAATTTTTCTTTTACTAAAAAAGTATTTAATGAAGTGGGTGGATATTCAGGAAATGAAAAAGTACCTACTGGAGACGATGAGTTTTTACTTAGAAAAGTAAGAAAAAAATACCCTGATGGAATTCGTTTTATTAAAAATTTTGATGGCACAGTTAAAACAAGCCCTCAAAAGAATTGGTTTCAGTTTATAAACCAAAAAATTCGTTGGGCAAGTAAATGGAAATACCATAATGATTGGGCTACAAAGATTTTGGGAATTTTCGTTTTTGGAAGTAACGCACTTATATTGACATCAATGGTCTTATCTATGATGGAAGCAATTCCAATTCAATATTTTCCATGGTTATTATCAGCTAAAATTTTACTTGAATATATATTAGCTATGGTGGTTGTAAAGTCTTCTCATAAAATGAGTTTTGTAATACCATCTATACTTTTGTCAACAATATATCCTATTTATACCATCTTCATTGGCTTATTAAGTGTAAAAGGAAAATACTCTTGGAAGGGTAGGAGCTGTTAGCTCTAGTTTTACTACATATTGTGTGATTGGTTGAGTATCGAAAACAGCTTCAACATGTATTTCAATAATCATTTCTACAACATTGGGTGCCAATAAAAATAATCATGCTAAAAAAATACGCATAATCAGGTGATGACTCGTATTATATATCCTTTATAAATTTGTATAACAATATTCAATAAGAACACATACGAATAATAGTTTGAAAGGAAGTACAATCTATAGCATTAAAATAGATAGTAATGGGAAATAAAATACATTTACCTTGGAAGGTGGAAAAGAAGAAAAAATCTATGATATATTATTTTAGGTTTTTGCCATTTATACTAATTATGATTTCAGGTTTAACTTTTTTATCTCTGAGAGTTATCGAGAATAATAAAGTTGAAAATGAATCAAATGAAGAACAAATAATAGATGATAAAAATAGTGATGATGCAATGACTAATGGGGTAAATGTTAAAAATATTAATACCACTGTAGATGAAGTTAAATTGGAAGGTTCTATCAAACAGAAAACTAAAACATCACAAAAAAAACTAACAAGAGAAGAAAAAATAAAAAATATGGAGGACTCTTTAATAGTGAGATATTACAAAAGGGTATACATGAAGTTAAATTATTAAAATAGGCTAAGGAGAGCTAGTGTTTATTAAAAGATAATTAATGACAAAACAACACAAATCTACAGCAATAAGCAATCAATTGAATCGGTTGGAAAAAATCAGTGAATATGGAGACCCACTAGAATGTTTGAGCAAAACTATAGAATGGGAATATTTACGTTCTATCATTGAAAACATGTTGAACAAATGTGAAATTGTCCGAGAATATTCAAAACCAAATGATTCATTGTTGATGTTTAAAATTTTGCTTTTACAGCACTATTATAATTTAGATGATGATCAAATTGAATATCAAATACTTGATAGACTTTCATTTTGTAGATTTTTAAATTTATCTACCAACGACCCTATCCCAAATGAAGAAGAAATATTGTCTTTTAAAAGATGTTTGGTTGAAATGGGATTAGAAAAAAAAATATTTAACGATTTTGATAGGCTTCTTGAAAAGTATAATCTAAAAGCCTATGAAGGTAAAATTATAGATGTCAAGTTTGTGGAAACTTCTAAAAATAGGGTGAATAGTAATAAAAATACCCTTGCTGAAGATTTGGATGAAAATGTGAAGAAAAAAAAGTCAAATACTGAGGGTGAGAATTCAACTTCATTGAGCTTAGATATTTTATAGATAGAAATAAAATACACTTGTATTTTGTTAGAGCAAATGTATTTATGATAATAAACCAGAGCAAACGCATTTAAAAATGCTTGTGTCAGTTTGGAGTCAATGAGCCAAAATAATTGGTTCATTGCTGTAGAAATCTTAACCATATTATAAATACATGTCGTTTTGGTCAGGATTCCTCCTTGT
>JAOUKH010000078.1 GCA_029882685.1 Cyclobacteriaceae bacterium | reverse complement strand
CATTATCATCTGCTACGTTTTCATTCAAATTACCATCCTGCCTTCTTGAGGTAAAAACCATTAGGGTTTCATCTTCATTTACTACTGGACCATATTCTCTAGACTCAGAATTGATAGCAGGACCTATATTAACTACTGCATAATGAGCTGGATTTTCAACAAACTCTTTTCCGTTTATCGATTCATAAATTCTTCTATCAACTTCCGATAAGGAAGTTTTATCATTGCCCCTATACCCACTATTATTATTTAAATTTGTTTTATAGCGATTATAGTAATCAAGAGCTTTATCAAAATCAAGTGCATATTGATAACTTCTGCCTATTAAATATAATATATTAAACCTATATTCACTGTCTGCTGCCAATACTCTTTCAAAATATTTAGCAGCTCTATCTTTACCAACTGTTTGTAAAAAAGCATTACCAGCTTTAAAATTACCCGATATATTATCTGGATCAGCATCGGCAGATAACAGATACATTTCTCTTGCTTGATCAAGTGCTCTTGTATCTTCTAATACTAAATCTCCTTGTTCTTCATAAAACTTGGATAACTCTTTTGGGTCTTCCTGAGCCAAAAGTGTAAGTGGGAAAAATAAAATTCCGCAAAAAATAAAAAACGATAATTTCCGTAAGAAGGACATTCGTTGATGGTTAATAATTACCTTTGAAATAGTTTAAAAAATTGCAATACAACTAATATAGGTTGCTTTTATTAAGTTTCAAAAAATAAAAAAAAGTAAAAAACAATATTAATCGTTTTACATTTGTAAATGCATATGGGCTTTATATACTAATATTCAGCCAACTAACTAGAAACATTACATATTACAAAACATAAAATAGGTAAATATTAACCAAATATGCAACTGTACTTAAAGTAAAAATTTAACTTCTACTTAATGAAAATAACTTCTTCGCAATTTGTAATAAGTAATACTGATTACAAAAAATGTCCAAAACCTGATATTGCAGAGTTCGCATTTATTGGTCGATCCAATGTTGGCAAGTCATCTTTAATTAATATGCTTACTAATAAATCGAAACTAGCTAAAACATCTTCTAGTCCAGGCAAAACACAGTTAATTAATCATTTTATTATTAATGACAATTGGTACTTAGTGGATTTGCCAGGTTATGGGTGGGCTAAAGTAAGCAAATCAGAAAAAGCCAAATGGCAAGTAATGATTAAAGATTATTTCCAATATAGGGAAAACCTCACCTTAGTTTTTGTGCTTATAGATTCTCGTTTAGATCCTCAGAAAATCGATATTGAATATATTAATTGGCTTGGTGAAAATGGCGTGCCTATAGCTTTGATATTTACAAAATCAGATAAACAAACAAAAAACAAGACTGATGCATCAATTGCAAAATTCAGAAAAACGCTGCAATTAACATGGGATGAATTGCCTCCCCATTTTATTACTTCTTCAGTTAATGAAAATGGTAAAAAAGAGGTTTTAAATTATATCGATGATATTATTACTACGAAAAAATAATTTCTATTTTTGCTCCACAATATATTACTATGACATATAAAGACATTGCTTCAGTAGCAGGAAAAGGTGGTTTATTTAAAATACTTCAACCTACGCGTTCAGGTGTTATCTTAGAATCGCTTGATTCCAAAAAAAATAAGCTTGTGGCTGGTATGAACCATCGTGTTTCCGTTTTGGATGAAATTTCTATCTATACTACTACTTCCGAGGAGGCTACTCCTTTACACATTGTATTAGCTAAAATTCATGGAGAATTTGATGGAGACTTAGGTGTTGACAGTAAGTCGGACAATGATGAGTTAAGAGCTTTCTTTTCACACATTTTACCCGATCATGATCAGGAAAGAGTTTACACTTCTGATATTAAAAAAATTGTAAGTTGGTATAATGTGCTTTTAAATGAAGCTCCAGATTTACTAAAGCCTCAAAAAGAGAAAAAGGAACAAGGGTAAAATGTTAGTGAAAACTGACGATATTGTTGCGGTTTCTTCTCTAATTAGAAATGACTTTGGCTTTGACTCTACTGAACTTACTCACCACAATATATTGAGTGATCTAAAAGAACAACTGACAAAAATAATAAGTTTTCTACTCGACAAAGACCTTCAGCGACTACTTAATGCAATGTATCGCATTGACATAAGCGAACAAAAATTTAAGGAAGCATTGGCTATAAATCCTCCATCAGAAGTGGCTTCAGCTATTGCTCAACTTATTATTGACAGAGAATTGCAAAAAGTAATTACAAGAAGAAAATATTCTTGACTTGACATTAGTCTATGTTAGTGACACTATTTAATAATACGATTTAGCTTTTTCTACCATAGATTTTGACCCAACAAAAAATGGCGTTCTCTGGTGCAACTCTTTAGGTTGTATTTCCATTATACGATGAACTCCATCAGTAGCTATTCCTCCTGCTTGTTCGGCAATAAATGCCAAACAATTACATTCGTACATCAACCGTAGCTTTCCATTTGGAGAAGTTGTCGTTTTAGGATAAATATAAATACCTCCTTTCAATAAATTTCGATGAAAATCCGCCACTAAAGAACCTATATATCTACCTGAATATTTATGCTCTCTGCAATAATTGATATATTCTTTTACAGGCTGTTCGAAACTATTATATGATCCCTCATTAATTGAATATATTTTACCTTCATTTGGCAATTTCATATTATGATGAGATAAAAAATATTCCCCCAATGATGGTTCATAAGTAAACCCATTTACACCATTTCCAGTTGTATATACCAACATAGTTGATGATCCATAAAGGATATAACCAGCAGCAATTTGTTCTGTACCTTTTTGCAGTACATCCTCATTGGTAATTGGTGAATTTACTACTGACAATCTTCTATAAATGGAAAAAATTGTTCCAATGGAAACGTTCACATCAATATTAGAAGAGCCATCTAAAGGATCAATAGCTACAATATATTTTGCAGAGTCACTTCCCGTTTCAATCACTTTTTCGTCTTCCTCAGAAATAATTGCACATACTTCCCCTCCCTTAGTTAAAGCTCTTATAAAACGAATATTTGACAAAACATCCAACTTTTGTTGATCTTCCCCTTGTATATTTTGTGTACCTATTGCTCCTGCAATGTTTATTAACCCAGCTTTGTTAATTTCACGATTTACTACTTTACCCGCTAGGGCAATATCTCTTAATAATTGTGATAATTCACCAGTAGCATAAGAAAAATGCTGTTCCTTTGCATTAATAAAGCGATCTAGATTGACACCAATAGGTGCGGCTATACGAGAATCTTCCATATACGGTTTTTTTACTTACATTAAGGTTTATTAAAAAATACGATCTAGTATATAGCAAATTTAATATTATTAATATCACTAAAAAATGAAGGTGTTTAAATTTGGTGGTGCATCTATTAAAAATAGTTACGCCATACTAAATATGGTGAAAATCATTAAGTGTTATAAGAATGATCCACTGGTAATAGTTGTTTCTGCTATTGGGAAATCAACTAATTTATTGGAAGAGCTACTCAACTTATCATTGAAAAATGAAAGCTTACAAACACAGTTAGACTATTTCAAAAATTATCATATTGAAATAATTAATGAACTATCTTCAAAAGAACCCCTTGCCATTAAGGTGAATAAATGGTTTGAAAGATTAGAGGAACTGCTAACATCGAATAGCAAAACAGTTTATTCCGAATACTATGACAGTGTGGTTTCTATAGGAGAGTTAATTTCTAGTACCATAATCAATTATTTTTTAAATGAAAACGGAATAAATTCAATATGGGCAGATGCAAGGCAACTAATAAAAACTGATAATACTTTTCAAGAAGGAAAAATTGATTGGTCATCTACTGAAGAAAATATCCATAAATACATAAATGATAAAAATGGAGTTGTTTTTTTAACACAAGGATTTATTGGAAGTTCCACAGAAAATAAAACCACCACTTTAGGTAGAGAGGGCTCAGATTTTACGGCAGCAATTTTTGCTTCTAGCTTAAATGCCAAAAGTGTGACCATTTGGAAAGATGTTCCTGGCATATTAAATGCTGATCCTAAAATTATTAACGATGCTGTTTTATTTAAAGAATTACCCTATCAGGAAGCTTCAGAAATGACTTTTTATGGTGCAAAAGTAATTCACCCCAAAACCATAAAACCTTTAGCAAATAAACAAATACCGCTACACGTACGGTGTTTTGAAACACCTGAACTTGAGGGTACTATTATTCATGATTGTGTGCTAACGTCTATGCCACCTGTTATTATTTACAAGGAAAACCAATGTTTGGTGTCATTCAAAACCAAAGATTTTTCCTTTGTTAATGAAAAAGGTTTGAGCATAATCTTCGATGCGCTGCATCAATTAGATATGCCAATCCATATCATGCAGAATAGTGCCATTTCTTTTTCAGCATGTATTGATTATAATTCACAAAAAATGGAAAAGCTGATGGAAGTACTTAAAGCTGAATTCACCATACTTTACAATAATGGGTTGCAGCTAGTTACTATAAAAAATTATACACAAGAATCCTTAGAAAAATATAAGCCTAAAGTTGAACACTTGTTAGAGCAAGTTTCAAGAAATAATTATAGAGTGTTAATTCATGCTAATTAATTTTCGATATTCTAAAAGCACACTTAAATTAAAAAGTCACTCGTAAAATATTAGAAATATGAAAAGGTTATTGCTATTGTTTCTTCCTATTTATGTTTATGCACAAGCACCTAATGATAATATCAGCAACAGAATAACATTAATTACAAATGGAGAAGTCATATCCAATACAGCTAATTGCACAGTAGAAAAGGAATGTGTGGATGAATTATTAACAGGTAAGTGCATCAAGTATCACAATGACCAATGGTTTTCATACTTTTCAGAAAAAGAACAAACGCTTTATGTGAATATTTATGGACAGAAATGTAGAGATTTAAAAGGTGTTCAACTTGTAGTAATTGATGGAGTTCCTTGTGAAGTATCTAGTTATAACATCTTAACCTGTGTATCATTAGCGTCACAAGATAATTTTTATATCGAGCTTGACTTGAAGAAAAATATGGAATATTTATTGAATGTAGATGGCTATCTGCATGACCATTGCAATTTTTTCATCTCTATTGATACAGCTTCCTATGGATTCCCTACATACATAGACTTTCCTTTAGAAAGTAATATTCATGTAAACGAAAAAAATATAAAACTAGAATGGACATTACCTGATTCTCTTAGTACCCACATAAAACACTTTGAAGTACATCGCAGAAAATATAAAGCATTTCGATATGAGTATCTTAACTCTATCCCAGTAGAAAACAATGCATTTGGTTCATCTAAAGAAAACTATATGTACATTGATACTATTACACAATTTAGAAAATTACACTATAAATTGATAGCCGTGGATGTTGACAATAAGAGTAGGCTTTTTGCAGAGTTTTAATATTAAAAATTACGAAATTAATTTCTTCAACAATCCTCTACACGACCTTTCTAAAATATAAAACACATTCTGAAAACCTTCATCTCCTCCAAAATATGGGTCGGGAACATCTTGTCCTTTTCCTTCTGTATCATAGTCTCTCATAAGTTTGATAGAAGCTTTTGAAGATGAAACTTCAGGAAATTCCATTACATCATGAAAATTATTAGTGTCCATTGGAAGTATATAATCAAATTCACTAAAATCATTCACAGTGAACTGTCTTGCTTTATGATTTAATGACACTCCATTTATAGCAGCATTTGCCTGAGTTCTAGAATCAGGCTGTCCTCCAATATGGTAGTTGGATGTTCCGCAAGAGTCACAAGAAATTATATCTGTTAACTCATTTTCGTCTAATAGCTGTTGAAAAATTCCTTCTGCCAATGGAGAACGACATATATTGCCTATGCAAACAAATAACACTTTGGTCATGATTATTATTTTATGTATTAAATATTTGGCATAAGATATTTTCCCACGAAAATAAAACACAATTGAATTCTAAAAAATGACGTTTTATTTTACTTCAATACTCCTAGCTCTTTCCCCACTTCGGTAAATGCAGATATTGCTTTATCCAAGTGTTTTCTTTCATGTACTGCAGAAATTTGCACTCGAATTCGTGCTTGGTTCTTTGGTACTACAGGATAATAAAATCCGATTACATAAATCCCTTTCTCTAATAATTTTTCTGCAAATTTTTGTGAAAGTGGTGCATCATATAACATTATTGGAGTAATTGGGTGCTCTCCAGGAGTTATATCAAAACCAGCCTCTGTCATTTTTTTACGGAAATATTTTGTATTTTCTTCCAATTTATCACGCAACTCGGTGGTTTCGGTAAGCATATCTAAGACTGCAATAGAAGCCCCAGTAATGGATGGTGCTAAAGTGTTGGAAAATAAATAGGGTCTTGATCTTTGTCTTAATAGCTCAATAATTTCTTTTTTTCCAGAAGTAAAACCACCAGAAGCTCCTCCTAAAGCTTTTCCAAGTGTACCAGTAATAATATCCATTCTTCCCATTACTCCACATCGCTCATGCACCCCTCTTCCTGTTTTACCCATAAATCCAGTCGAATGACATTCGTCACTCATTACAAGTGCATTGTATTTATCGGCCAATTCACAGATTTTATCCAACTGAGCTATAGTTCCATCCATTGAAAACACACCATCAGTAACAATAATTTTCTGTACTGCACCTGCTTTATCAGCTTCTTTCAATTTAGCTTCTAAATCATTCATGTTGTTATTCTCATAACGATAGCGCATCGCTTTACACAATCGTACACCATCAATAATAGATGCATGATTTAATGAATCAGAAATGATTGCGTCATTTTTTCCAAAAAGTGGCTCAAACACCCCTCCATTGGCATCAAATGCTGCTGCATAAAGAATGGTGTCTTCTGTACCTAAAAATTCTGAAATTTTTTGTTCGAGTTGTTTATGAATATCCTGAGTACCACAAATAAACCGAACCGATGACATACCAAACCCATGTGTATCAATTGCTTTTTTAGCAGCTTCAACCACTTTAGGGTGTGATGAAAGTCCTAGATAATTGTTCGCACAGAAATTTATTACTTCCTTCCCATCATCAGTTTTAATTACAGCACCTTGTGGGGTAGTAATTATTCTTTCATTTTTGTACAAACCAGCTTCTTTTATAGATGCTAATTCGTTTTCCAATACAGGTTTCAGTTTATCGTACATGAGTTATATTTTTGGTCTGATGATAGGTCGCTTGGTTTTAGGCTTCACTTCTTTCTTTTCAACTATTTCTTTTAGTGGATATTTTCTTCTAATTCCATTAATAAGGTTGAGTTTTTGCATGGTAAAACTCTTAGGGTGCATTTGATCAAATAGGAATTCAAACTTTGTCCATAGCTCTTTCTCTGCTTTTTTAAAAGCTATTGAATCAATTTTTTTGCTCGCTAAATATTCTTCAAAAGTCATGTAATACAAATATAGAAAATCTATACATTCACTTGATTTGAAGTTCACTAATTTTAATTAGTGAACTATTTAAGCTAAATTCCACACTTAATATATCACTAGTATTTCCTCCCCTCTATGTTAAACATTGATAAATGGACAAATATTGACAAAACACTAGAACAAAGAAACAATGTATTAGTATCTGTATTTGCCATATTTGGAATTTTATTTTCTTCAATCCAATTATTGAACGATCTATATCATAATAATTACATCGCTACTTTAATGGATGGAATTATAGTATTGATATTAGGTCTTGTTTATTTACTTAATGAAAAAAGGAAGCATAAGCTAGCCAAAATAATTTTTCTCGTTTTCATTAATCTAACCCTCTTTATATATGCTTGTATTGTACCAAAAGAAATGGGAGTATTTTTTATTTTCTTCCCTATGTCATCTGTTTCAGCATTAATCTTTAGTTCTGATGAAAGCAAAATTAGAAATGCATTAATTCTTCTGCCCTTTGTACTGGTTTTTATACTTGAATTATCTGACTATCATTTATTTGGAATGATAAATATACAAGAAGGTATTGCCGATACTTCCTCCTATTTTATTAACTTATTTATTAGTCTAACTACGCTTATTTTTGCTTTACTCTATCTCATTAAAATCAATAAGAAAATTGAAGATAATAAAACACAAATAGAACAGGAACTTAGAACAGCAAATAAATCTTTAATAAAAACTAATACCGAACTTGATCATTTTGTTTATTGTGCTTCTCATGACCTAAAAGCTCCGCTATCTTCAATACTTGGGTTAATTAATATAGCTAAGCTTGAAGTTAAAGAAGAAAAGTCTCTGGAATATTTCAATTTAATTAATGGTCGAATAAACAAACTCAATTCTTTTATTATAGATATTATTGACCTATCTAGAAATTCAAGGCTAGAACTAGCTAAAGAAAAAATTGACCTTGCCGAGCTTGTGAAAAATGTAATAGAAAACAATCAATATATGGAGAACTCTAATTCCATAGATTTTAGAACTGAAGTGTTAACTAATGGCAATCTTGAAATTGATAGGGCAAGATTTGAAGTCGTATTAAACAATCTTATTTCTAATGCCATTAAACACCATAAAACGAAGGGTGAGCGATATGTTATAGTTTCAGTGAAACAAAATAAAAAAAATCTAAACATTACAGTAAAAGACAATGGAACTGGAATATGTGATGAACATAAAGATAAAGTCTTTGACATGTTTTATCGGGGTCACGGAAATTCAGAAGGTTCTGGATTAGGGCTGTATATTGTACACGAGGTTATCACTAAAATGAAAGGTGAAATTACATTGAATTCTAAAGAAAGAATAGGAACCGAAATCAATATTACTATTCCTATTTAATTGCCATCTTACTTTATGAATAGTTCATTGGAATTATTATTTTCGAAGAACGAAACAAACAACACATGACGAAGGTATTGGTAATAGGAGCTTGCGGACAATTGGGCTTCGAACTCACATTGGCTCTACGCAAATTACACGGTTCAGAAAACGTAATTGCATCGGATATTAGAAAAGGACAAGAAGAATTGATGAATGATTCTTTTGAAGTTCTTGATGCCATGAATAAAATGGATATAATCCATTTGGTCAAAAAGCATAACATTACTCAAATTTATCATTTAGCAGCAGTACTTTCAGCCAAAGGAGAGAAAAACCCGGGATTTGCTTGGGACTTAAACATGGGAAGTCTTTCTAATGTACTTGAAGTAGCAAAAGAGTATCAGCTTGATAAAATTTATTGGCCTAGCTCAATTGCTGTATTTGGACCAAACACTCCTCAAAACAATACTCCTCAAAACTGTATCATGGATCCTAATACAGTATATGGGATTACTAAACAAGCGGGCGAACGCTGGTGTGAATACTATTTCAACAAATATGGAGTAGATGTTAGAAGTTTAAGGTATCCAGGTCTAATTGGTTATAAAACTATGCCAGGAGGTGGTACAACAGATTATGCTGTTGATATTTATTACAAAGCACTTCAAGAACGTAAATTTGAATGCTTCCTTTCTGCCAATACAGCCTTACCAATGATGTATATGGATGATGCTGTAAAAGCTACCATAGACCTAATGCAGGCTGATGCTAGTAATATAAAAATACATTCAAGCTATAATATTTCTGCTATTAGCTTTACTCCAGAACAAATTTCAACATCAATTAAAAAATATATTCCTGATTTTGAGATTTCTTATAAACCTGATTTTCGTCAAAATATTGCCGATTCTTGGCCTAACTCTATTGATGATTCAAAAGCAAGAAATGACTGGGGGTGGTATCATCAATATGATTTGGATAAAATGACAGAAGAAATATTGAAAGGTTTAAAAGAAATGTTGTCAATAGAGGAGAATCAATAAGTGGTACTTTTCATGACCGTTTAGCTTTAATTTTTTTTAACTCCATCATTTCGTCACGATATCTCGCAGCTTCCATAAAGTCTAGCTCCTTAGCAGCTTTTTCCATTTTTATAAGTGTTTCTTTTATCATTTTGTTAAGTCCTTCTACACTCATATAGGCTACTACAGGGTCTGCTGCCAGTGTTTTATCTACAGGTTCTATATAATATTTTTTATCTCCCTTATTTGAATCTGCCACCTTAGTTTGATCCATAATAGCTTCTTTCGATTTTATTATGGTCTTTGGAACAATACCATGTTTTTTATTGTAATCAACTTGATTCAATCTTCTTCTATTAGTTTCATCAATAGCTATCTGCATTGAATTAGTAATTTTATCAGCATACATAATTACCCTCCCATTTTCATTACGTGCGGCTCTACCTATTGTTTGAACAAGTGAACGTACATTTCGAAGAAATCCTTCCTTATCAGCATCTAAAATAGCTACTAATGATACTTCTGGTAAATCTAACCCTTCACGTAATAAATTTACACCTACCAATACATCAAAAACACCTAGTCGCAACTCACGAAGTATTTCAACACGCTCTAGTGTGTCTACTTCGGAATGAATATATCTAACTCTAATATTACCTCTCTCCAAAAATTTGGTCAGTTCTTCTGCCATTCGTTTAGTTAAGGTTGTTATTAGTACACGTTCTTCTTTCTTTACTGTCTCGTCAATTTCTTCCATCAAATCATCCATCTGATTCTGACTCGGACGAACAGAAATTATTGGATCAAGTAATCCAGTTGGCCGAATAATTTGTTCTATCACTACTCCCTCTGATTTTTGCAATTCGTAATCAGCAGGTGTAGCTGACACAAAAACAGTTTGGTTAATAAGTCCTTCAAACTCATCAAATTTTAAAGGTCGATTATCCATTGCGGCTGGAAGTCGAAATCCATAATCTACTAAATTTACTTTTCTAGAACGATCACCTCCCCACATAGCACGTACTTGTGGTAACGTTACATGACTTTCGTCTATGATCATCAAAAAATCATCTGGAAAATAATCCAACAGACAGAATGGTCGATCTCCAGCATTTCTTCTATCAAAATAACGTGAATAATTTTCTACTCCAGGGCAATAACCCAATTCACGCATCATTTCCATATCAAATTCAGTACGCTCTTTCAATCGTTTTGCTTCAGCATATCTTCCTTCCGATTCAAAAAATGCTATTTGAGCAACCAGATCATCTTGAATTTCTACAATTACCTGTTGTAAAGTGTCTTTTCCAGTTACAAAAAGATTAGCTGGAAATATAGTGATCAACTTTTCATCAGAAAGCTTTTTCCCTGTATGAGGGTCAATGCGTTGTATCTCTTCTATATCATCACCCCAAAATATAATTCGATAAGCAAAATCAGCATAAGCAATAAAAATGTCTACAGTATCACCTTTTACCCTAAAAGTTCCTCTTTTAAATTCTAATTCGGTTCTACTATATAAGATATCTACAAACTTAAAAAGCAATTGATTTCTAGAAATGGTTTGTCCAACCTCCAATTGCAATATGTTTTTACCAAACTCTTCTGGATTACCAATTCCATATATACATGATACAGAAGCTACGACTACTACATCTCTCCTACCTGTTAGTAATGCCGAAGTAGCACTTAATCGTAATTTTTCAATTTCCTCATTTATGGAAAGGTCTTTTTCAATGTATAATCCACTTGTAGGCATGAATGCCTCAGGTTGATAATAGTCATAATAGGAAATAAAATACTCTACCAAATTTTCAGGGAAAAACTGTTTAAACTCACCGTATAATTGAGCAGCCAATGTTTTGTTATGACTAAGTATTAAGGTAGGCTTTTGGACTTGTTGAATAACATTAGCTATTGTAAACGTTTTACCCGAACCTGTTACCCCTAATAGCACTTGATTTGTCTCTCCATTATTAATTCCTTTCACCAATTGATCAATGGCTTCAGGTTGATCACCAGTAGGCTCAAACTCACTTGTTAATTTAAATTCCATATTAAATACGTGAACTAGTTAGTAATAATGAAAAACAAAGATTTTTTTTAATACAAAAACACTGTAAATCAATCACATATGTAAATATTTGAAAATCAAGTATTTCACTACAAATTTTAAGCTGTGATTATAATCATTTGACCATGTGAAATTCGTCAATATTTATTTATAAATAATTACCGAACTTAATAAACATTTTATTAATCACTAAAAAAAGGAGGACAAATGACCACTTTAGAAAAACCAATCCCAATGCCCCACGCTCCATCGTTATTCAACGATTTCTTTGATGATGATACCTTCTTCAATAAATCATGGTTCAGTAAATTACCAGCTGCTAACATTATAGAATATGAAAACAACTTAACTGTAGAATTAGCTGTACCAGGAATGCTTAAAAAAGATTTCCATGTAGATCTTGAAAATGGTTTGTTGACAATTTCATGTGAGAAAAAAGAAGAGACATTTGAAAACAACATGCACTACACCAGAAAAGAATTTAGCTACAATACTTTTAACAGAAATTTTAGGTTACCAGATTATGTAGACATGGATAACATTGAAGCTAATTATACTGATGGTATTTTGAGGGTTATGCTGCCGAAAAAAGAAGAAGCTCGCGGAATAATTAGAAAGGAGATTGTAATTAAGTAAAGATCATACTCTTTAGAAAAGTTAAAAAAAGTCTGTTTTTAATTTTAAAAACAGACTTTTTTATTATTTGATACATAATCGATTTATTAGAAGAAAAATACTTTATATTCCTCTAGATTTTCAAATTCAAGAACAGAAACAAAATTTCTAAATAGCAATTATTTTAGATGTGTTTTCCTTGAGTTGATCAAAACATGCTTTGTCGTTTATAACTTATGTAGTAACTTTGTGTTCTTTACACAGAAAAAAAATATTCATATTATGATAGACGAAAAAATAAAGTACAAAGTAAAAGATATTAGCCTAGCAGGCTGGGGAAGAAAAGAAATTGTTTTAGCCGAAGCTGAAATGCCAGGGCTAATGTCTCTTAGAGAAGAATATGGTAATAAAAAACCATTGGCTGGAGCCAGAATAGCTGGTTGTTTACACATGACCATTCAAACTGCTGTTTTAATTGAAACATTAGTAGAGCTTGGTGCAGAAGTATCTTGGTCATCATGTAACATATTTTCTACTCAAGATCATGCTGCCGCAGCTATTGCAGAGGTAGGTGTGCCTGTATATGCATGGAAAGGGTTGAGTGATGAAGAGTTTGATTGGTGTATTGAACAAACGCTTTTCGCATTCAAAGATGACAAGCCATTAAACATGATCTTAGATGATGGTGGTGACTTAACCAACATGGTACTTGACAAATACCCTGAGTTAGTTGGGGAAATAAAAGGTCTATCAGAAGAAACTACAACTGGAGTACATCGTCTTCAAGAAAGAGAAGCTAATGGTACACTTCCTATGCCTGCCATTAACGTAAACGACTCGGTTACAAAATCGAAATTCGATAATAAATATGGCTGTAAAGAATCGTTAGTAGATGCTATTCGTAGAGCTACTGATGTGATGATGGCTGGTAAAGTTGCTGTTGTTGCTGGATATGGCGATGTAGGTAAAGGTTCTGCGGCTTCATTAAGAGGTGCTGGAGCTCGCGTTATTGTTACGGAAATTGATCCCATTTGTGCTTTACAAGCAGCTATGGATGGATTTGAAGTAAAGAAAATGGATAATGCCGTTTCCGAAGCTAATATTGTAGTAACTACTACAGGAAATAAAGATATTATTGCTGATCGTCATTTTAAAATGATGAAAGACAAAACAATTGTATGTAACATTGGTCATTTTGATAATGAAATTGATGTTGCTTGGTTAAATGATAATACTAAAAAAACAGAGATCAAACCTCAGGTGGACATGTACACTTTTGATGGTAAAGACATTCTACTATTGGCTGAAGGTCGTTTAGTGAATTTAGGTTGTGCTACTGGACACCCATCATTTGTAATGTCAAATTCGTTTACAAACCAAACATTGGCTCAACTAGAATTATGGTTGAATACTGATCAGTATGAAAACAAAGTATATATGCTTCCAAAACATCTAGATGAAAAAGTAGCTAGACTTCATTTAGCTAAAATTGGAGTTGAGCTTGATACGCTATCTCAGGAACAAGCTGAATACATTGGTGTAACTGTTGAAGGCCCTTTTAAACCTGAATATTACAGATACTAATAAAAAGATAACCCTTTTATAAAAGTTGCCATTCTGAGCTTTGTCGAAGAATTGGCAACTTTTTTTATTGTGTTTTTATCAAAAACCAATAGCCTTTCACTACCCTACTATATTTTTTGGCATCATCGTTGCATTGTACCTATCGAACCAAACATTGATAGTTATGAAAAGGAAAATTTTACTGAGCATTTTTGCAATCGTTGTTATTGCATCATCGTCAAACGCCCAAACCTTTATAGCTTCATTTGGAATTGAACAAAGTTGGGGCGTTCCGCATCGTGTTAGTCATTATATTGATAATCATTATTATGGCTACAACTGGGTACACGCCAAAAGAGTGGCACATCATGGTAGTTATAATTTTGAAGTAGTACTGCAACGAGGAGATGTATTTATAGAAGTTAGTCTTGATCCATTCGGTAATGTGTATCGAACTGTTAGAAGAGATTATTATCCTTTATATGAGCATGTTTGTGGTAGCTACTGTGGATATCACACCAACTATTATCAGGCAAATTATTACACCTGTAATAGTCATTCTCATAGTGGACATAATCATGTGAATTATTACCATCAACCAAAAGGCTATGCTTATGGTTATTATAAAAATCAAAAGCATCACCATGGTAATCATTATTCAAAGTCTAACCACTATAGTAATCATAAAGAGGATAGAAAATCAAACTATAACGATAGATACCCTACTCGAAGGGGAGAATACCACAAAGAAAGGTATGACGATCATGGACATAGGGATAGTGATAAATCAGGTAGTAAATACCATGGAAAGTCGAACAAAAGTAATAGTGGAGGACGTTATGAAGGAGGATCAAGAAAGAACAACAATAGTAATGGAAGAAGTAATAGAACTTCAACCTCCTCTAGAACACGTATTGCCAGTAGGTAGTTTTGAGGTTTATTGAAAACTTTAGCTTGTCGAAATGTTTTAAATATTAAACACATTTCGACAAGCTTTTTTTGTATATAAGCAGTTGAAAAAAAGGCTTTTTTGATCTAAAATTGAACACAATTCACTCGAACTCAAGTTAAACTAGCATTATGCAATAGAGAATCCCTGCCTTGCCGGTCAGGCAGGGATTACATCCATAAATCACTGTGAAATAGACACTTCATTTTGATTATGCGCATCACCATAGCGGTGCTATGCTTCTTTGCATAACCACCTATTTCTTTGTGCTTTATGGCTTCATTACGAATTCTATTGCATAATCCGGATTAAACAATCCGTAGTTTTCGATTTCCTGCTTTGCATGCAAACTTAAAAACTAAAGTACATGTTATTATTTTAATTAAAATTGGAATATCAAACCA
>JAOUKH010000077.1 GCA_029882685.1 Cyclobacteriaceae bacterium | reverse complement strand
CCGAAAGGCAGTGAAGGCAGAAGCTTAAACCTTTATAAGGAAAAACAATCTCTTCGACTCATCTTAGTTTTACACTAAGATTAAATTAAAAATACAGTTTAGGGTTTTGAAATGATAGATTAAGTTTGTCAGCTATTTTACTTGCAATAAGATTAAATCCACTAAGCTTTGTTACCTTTGTGGCAATGACAATCTCTTTTACTAGTTATATTATTATACCCAACACAAGTCAAATGCCTTGGATTTTTATCCCTGGTTTGTAACTTTTTTATTCTCGCTTGGTCGACTATTAAAACTCTATTACCATCACATCTAAGTTGTGATGTTTAAATCATTACACACATTATAAAACATAAACATGAGCAAAATTATTGTACTCGGTGCAGGAATGGTAGGTAGTGCCATGGCCATCGATTTGTCTAAAAACCACGAAGTGACTGTATCAGACATGAATACAGAAGTACTCGATAAAGTAAAAGCTAAAAGCAACAATACGTTAAACACTTTAACATTAGATGTTACGGATAAAACTGCGTTATCATCTGCTATTTCTCCTTTCGATTTGGTGATATGTGCTGTACCTGGATTTCTAGGGTTTAACACTTTAAAAACAATTATTGAATCTGGCAAAAATGTAATAGACATCTCCTTCTTCCCTGAGAATTCACTTGATCTTGACGCTTTAGCTAAACAGCATAATGTTACTGCTATAGTTGACTGTGGAGTTGCACCAGGGATGGATAACATCATTTTAGGTTACTATAATGAAAAGTTGAAACTGACTGATTTCGAATGTTTAGTAGGTGGATTACCAAAAGTGAAAAAGATGCCTTTTTGCTATAAGGCACCGTTCTCTCCAGTTGATGTAATTGAAGAATATACACGTCCTGCCCGTTATGTTGAGAACGGACATGAAGTAATAAAGCCTGCTATGTCGGATGTAGAGCATGTACAATTTAAAGAAGTAGGCACATTGGAGTCGTTCAATTCAGATGGACTACGATCTATTATCCATACCATGTCGCACATCCCTAATATGAAAGAAAAAACACTACGACATCCTGGGCATATTGATAAAATACTTACACTAAAAGAAGCTGGTTTTTTTGATACTGAAAAGATTGCTATAAATGGTACCGAAGTATCTCCTTTAGATTTTACTTCCAAAGTACTTTTTAAAGAGTGGAAGCTAGGCGAAACTGAAGATGAGTTCACCATTATGCGAATTACTGTTGAGGGAACAAACGAAAACGGTAAAAAGAAAAAAGTGGTTTATACATTATATGACGAATACGATCCTGAAACACAAACTTCTTCAATGGCACGAAGTACTGGGTATACTGCTACAGCTGCAGCCAACCTGTTTTTAGAAGGGTTATTTGAAGAAAAAGGAGTTTTTCCACCTGAACTTGTTGGCAAACACGAAGCTTGTTTTAACTACTTCCTCAAATACTTAAAAGAACGAAATGTTATCTATAAAATGGAGGAAATAGATTTGTAGTAATACCTCTCATTCTACCACAATAAAGCATCTAAAAAAGATGTTACTTATTTTGAGATGCTTTATTGTATATACAAAACTTTAAAGTGTATTTATTGAAATGCTTTATAAGTGAAAATATTTCCATATTTTTAAAATAAAGAATGGATTATCAATTAACTACTCAAGCCGAAATAGCAGTAAAATATATAAACTCTACAAATCGGCATGTGTTCTTAACAGGTAAAGCAGGTAGTGGAAAAACAACATTACTGCACTACATCCTTCGTATTACCCACAAGAATAAAGCAGTAGCAGCTCCCACAGGAATTGCAGCTATCAATGCAAAAGGGGTTACGTTACATTCACTTCTACACCTCCCCTTTGGTACTTTTATACCTGAAAATATTTCAATTGACCCTTCTGACTATCGAACTCAAATTAATACTCCAGAAAGTTTTTTGGCACAATTTAAAATGAATGCCGCCAAGCGTGATCTAATCTGTAATCTAGAGTTACTAATTATTGACGAGGTAAGCATGTTACGAGCCGACATGTTAGATTGTATCGACTTAGTTTTAAGAACCGTTCGTAGAAATAAATCAGCTTTTGGAGGTCTTCAACTACTTTTTATTGGTGATTTAAATCAGTTACCACCTATAATCAAAAATTCCGAGTGGAATGCATTACAACAGTATTATAATAGTGCCTATTTTTTTGAGGCACTTGCTTTGCAACAATCCACAGTAGTACACATTGAACTAGACCAAATTTTTCGTCAATCTGATCCAAAGTTTATTGCACTCTTAAACCGACTTAGAGATAACAAGCTCTCCTCGACAGATATTGAATCACTAAACGGCTATTATGATAAAGATTATTCCAAAAAAGAACACGAAGGGTATATACACATCACCACACATAACAATAAAGCAAACCAACTCAATATACAGTCGTTGGAAAAACTTGATGGTACAGAAAAGAATTATTTAGCAAAAATTATTGGTGATTTTCCAGAAAACATGTTTCCAATTCCCGAAAATATCAGTTTCAAAATTGGTGCTCAAGTGATGTTCATTAAGAATGACTCTTCTGGAGAAGGTCGTTATTTTAATGGTAAAATAGGGGAAATACATGAAATGGACGAAAATAAAATCACTGTAAAAGTAAAAGAACCGAATGATCTCCTTGTGGTAGAAAGACATATATGGGAAAACAAAAGGTATAAGCTTAATAAACATTTGAATGAAATTGAAGAACAGACACTTGGCACTTTTAGTCAATTTCCTCTAAAACTCGCATGGGCTATAACTGTACACAAAAGTCAAGGACTTACCTTTAATAAAGCAATACTAGATTTATCTGACAGCTTTGCTTCTGGACAAATGTACGTTGCGCTCTCACGACTTACAGGACTTGAAGGGCTTTTACTCTCTTCCAAAATCCCTGAAATATCTCTTGAAAATGATGAAGTGTTAAAAACTTTCGAAAAAAACAAACCTACTTCCGAAATTCTATTATCACAATTAAAAGATGATCGCAAAAACTATGTGTTTGATCTTTCAAGAAAAACATTCACACTACAACAGTTACTCTATGCTTTTCAAAACCACCTTCAAACATTCAACATAGATGGAAGTCGTTCAATAAAACAACAATATTTAAACTGGACAAAAGAACAACAATCTAAAATGATTGAATTGCATTCTGTAGGATCAAAGTTCATTAATTCTCTTACTAAATACGAATTAGCTTCAGACTATCTGCGCTTATTGAATGAGCGTATCTCTAAAGCTAAAAACTATTTTGTTCCATTGTTAGAAACTAGTTATCAGGAATTCAATGCGCATATAAAAAAAATATCTATACAAAAAAAAGTGAAAGGCTACTTAAAAGAATTAGAGGAGATAAGTAACCTCATAAAGGCTAAAATATTGGAGATCGATAAAATTGCCTTATTGTTGGAGGCAGCTACTAACAATAAGCTTCTCACAAAAAAAGATATGTATACAAGTGAAGTTTATAAGAAAAGCCATATGCTCAAAACTATAGTAAAAAAGAAAAAGCCTACAGCAGAAGTTTCTTTTGAATTATATCAATCGGGTAAAAGTGTTGAAGAAATTGCCGATGAAAGAGGGCTAGTACCTAGTACCATTTTAGGTCATTTATGTCAATATATTGAGACAGGTCAGGTAAAAGCAGTTGATCTGCTAGAGTCCGAAAAATTAGATCAAGTATGTGATGTGATTAAAAAAACTAAATCAAAATTATCGAGTGAGATAAAAGCAGCACTTAGCGATGACTTCAGCTATGCTGACATTAAAATAGCTATGGCACATGATAAGTTGTCATCTAAATAATTATTTTACCAAGTCATTTTTCTATTGAAAAAAAGAAACTTAATAAATTAGGCATAATACTCAAAAATGGTTGATAAAATCGCTGTAGTAATCTGATATAGAGAATATTGTAGGAGGTTTAATAAAACACTTTTTCATTAAAATCCCCACTAACACTATCCTCCAATTTTCTTTATAATCCAACACTTTTATAATTAAAACTCTTGCTTTCAATATATAATGTTATTTTTATAAAAATGAACCTAATGCATAGATGAAGAAAGAATGAATACTTTTGATATAAATAATCAAGAAATTACTACTTTTTTCACTTAATTAGCTTTTAATTTAAGATAAAAAATTGTTCAGGTAAAATATATATTATAATCTGAGCCTTTAACCTAAATGGCAAAATTAAAGAACATCATTAAGCAACTATCTGATAAAGACTATCAGGCTATTTACGACTCATTAATAGAAAGTAGTGCTGATAAATCAGCTTACTTGTTAAATGCTATGCGAGTACGACATCTTTCTGACAACAACGTTATGGAAGAGCTTGAAGTAAATACAAATGCTTACTACACCCTCCGTTCAAGACTAAATCAGAAGATTGAAGAGTATTTATTACAACAAATGGAAAGCCCCAGAACTGATATTCTGAAAAAAGTGGCTAACATTAATGAGATAATATTTACTAAAAAAAGAGCAATTGCAATAGCTACACTAAAAAAACTAGAAAAGGAACTACTAGACTACGACCTATCCAATGAGCTTACTATTGTTTATAAATCTCTAAAAAAACTTCATATAAATACTCAAAGCCATTTTGAGTATTCACAACATTACAATAGACATGTAGCATACATGTTGGCTGTTGATAAAGCTGAAGATTTACTTGCTGAGTATTTTAAAAAAATTGGTGAATATAGCCTTTCTGGAGATGAAACTGAAAAACTTGGATTATCCCTTCTAGTTAAGGAAATGAATAATGTACGAGCATTATACGAATCTCACCGTCTCTATGTATATCAAAATTGTATGACTATTTTTCATCGACTATTCGTTGAAAAAGATGACTCTATAGATGAAGATCTTGAACCTATCGAAGATATTCTAAACAACACACAGAAAATATTTGATTCTTATCCAATGGACTCAATTTATTATCATCTAAACTTAGTGTTTGAATATCTTAATTTAGAGTATTATAGTCATTACCGCTTATATAGAAAAGCAGAAAAATATTATGAAGAAGTGAATGATGCAGTTGATAATTTATTAACGAATTACTCTCTATATACTTTTCCTTCACAATTTTTAATCACAAAAATAGAACGTAATATACGTAATGGCACTGAACACGAAATGTACCTTGAAAACGAAGCAGCATTTCAAGATTACGAATTTAATTTAGACGATTTACCAGGATACATCAATTACATGATGTATCGTTCCGTTTGTTGTTACTATATAAATAAATATGATGAAGCAGCACGTTGGATAAACAACCTTCTTAATGAAGTAAGCCTGAAAAAATATCCTATTGCTCAACTAGAAATTAAAGTAGTACTTACTTTACAATATTGCCTAATAAAGGACTATGATTTATTTAATCAGCACATCAATAGTATTCAACGGCAAATTCGATTATTGGGAAAAGATAAGTGCATGCACTTACAATTATTTACTAAAATGTTAAAAATTTCCATTAGCGATGTTAAACGAAATAAAGAGGAGAAAATTACTGCTATTGCTAAAGAGTTAGCCACTATTGAAACACCTCATTTAGCACATACTTTGCTAATAAAAATAGATGACGACCTAATAAAAAAACTTAGTAGATCATAGTTTTTCCAACTCAACCATTGTCATCTATTTCATTAATTGCTAATCCAGCTGCTATAACTGCAATTACTGGAGCGAACATCACTCCTAAAAAAGGTATAAATAAAATAAGGTTAAACATTGCTCCATTTCCATAAGCTAACCCTTTATGCTTATTAATTAGTTTTCTACTATCCTTTGCATTAATGGTTTTATACTCGTTTCGATAATCAATCATGGCAAAACCATAATAATAGCTTTCCACTGCAAAAATTAAAAATGGTGCCACAACTGCAATTATCGGAAGAACTACCGAAATACCAAGGATAGCTAATGTAATTACCATTTCAAAAAATAAATTTCTAAAAGCTATGGTCATCCCTCGGTATATATCTCGAGTAAATTGAGCGATATTGAACGGGCGTGGTTCTTTAGTAACTATTTCTTGTACTTTATCAGAAATAAATGCCAACATTGGAGCAAAAAATATGAGAATAATGTACCTAAATAGTTTCAGGTAAAGAAGAATGACTATCAAACGCACAAAAAAAGCTATCAAAAACTGCAACCACTCTAACCAACTTGATTCACTTTCAATACCCCACTTGTCGATAAAATAGTTTATCAAATCTCCTGAATACATCCACGATATATATATCACGAAAATAAAAGCCAATAAGTTTAATAAAGCTGGAATTGCAAATAACAACCAAAGTCTGTGTTCTCTTACAAATGATATTGCTTTAAAATAATATCGAACACCCAAACTAAATTCGTAGAAAAAATTCATGGTTTTAATACTGTTAATATTATAGCGTTCCAAGTTATTTAAAAACCTGTACCCAACCTTTGCACTGTTGTTTCCCTGCGATTGATATAATATAAAAATAAACACCTGCTGGTTCTTCTTCAGCATTCCAATCATTCTTATACACCTCTTCTTCAAGTACCACTTTTCCCCACCTATTTACAATTGTTAGGTGTATTGGAAAAGGCGATTCAACAACAAAATAATCATTAACCCCAATAGACGTAACAGGAGTTATCACATTATATGACTTAACAGGATTCATGTTAACGGTCTGACTTGTTTGGTCAAAACAAATATCATTTACTGTTCGTAATGTTATTTCAAAAATACCAGAATCGTATTCATGCTTTGGAAATTCATCTGTAGAGGTTTTTCCATCACCAAAATCCCAAAAATATTCTCTGGCATTTTCACTAGCATTAAAAATTTCAATTTCTGGTATGTCAAAACAATTATAATTTTGTTCTATGCTAAAGCTAGCCTTTACCTCAGGAATCACATTTACTATAACTGAATCTAAATGACCACACCCTTTCAACTCTTCTTCGATATAGACATAGTAAGTAGTAGTATCTACAGGTTGGACAATAGGAAACTGATCATAGGAAGTAAACGTAACATCTTTATTATACCAATAGTATTTAGTGCCACCGTAGGCTTCTAGTTTATATTCATCTCCACTACATATGGTAGTTCCATTGTTCACTGAAAAATTACCTTCAAAAACTTCTACTGTCACAGAAGCCATATCAATTCCTATACAGGTATTTTGATCTATTGCTGTTAATCTAATCACATAAGTGCCAGGATTGACATATTCATGGACAATATGTGTTGTATCTGTCCTGCTTTCAGTAATCCCATCACCAAAATCCCATTCAAAAATCTCTCCTCCAATGCTTACATTTTCTAACACAATAGGGTCAGGAATACAAATAGTATTTAGACCAGGATTGTCAAATGCAATAGAATTAGTTCTAAATCTAGCCCTCAAAGAAGCTAAGTCGAATTTAAATGCTGCGTTATTGCAATTACTACTATTATTTGTACTTGACCATGCTCCTTCTGTTGTAGGAAAATCAGAAGTAGGTCCATTAGTTGCATTATTTACTGCACATCCAGCACATACAGAATGGTACACAACGCCCTGTCTATCAAACCTGCTTGTACCTCCATCCACATGAGTTCTTGATTGATTGCCACCCAGATAAGTGCCATATAAAAACTCTGATGCATCACTTGTCAGTACCATTAAGTAAAAATCTGATCCACTAGTAGTTGGTTGCCATGCATCATCAGAAACTGGCATGTTAAAAGTATTTCCATTTCCATAATTAGAATTAGTAATTCCTCCCCATCCTGCCATATATAGATTATTACAGTCATTCACCATAAAAGCTGTTGGGGACAAATTAACATTAGGATTTGAGTTAGAGCCAAATGCTGTGGAAAAGCGTAATGTTGACAAATCATGAGATAGCTTCTGCACAAACATTCGACCATACGTATTACTATAAACTCCAGAGGTTTTAGGAAAATTTCCAGAGGTTTGACCATATAAATACACCTCTTCGCTATCATCCAAATCAATAAAATATACTTGATCATAAGACGAGGTGCCTGTATAAGTAGCATTAATAATAGAATCCCCAGCCAAATCTATATGAGCAATCCAACCATCAACAGCTCCATTATATGTAGTATCATAACTATTTGTGGTTGTAGGAAAATTTGTGCTAGTTGTTCCTCCTGCAACAAATACATTATTATCCATATCTAATTGAATGGACAAAGCAGCATCTTCTCCATTACCTCCTAAAAAACTACTCCATATGATAGATGATAAATTATTATCCATTTTAAGCAACACAGCATCATTAGCAATAAATGTTGATAAAATCGTTTGAAAGCCATTTACAATAGGAAAATTTGGAGATTGTGAGGTAGAAGAAACATAAATATTATCATTATCATCAGTAATAATATCTCCTCTTAACTGATCTCCATAATTTTTTGTTAATTCTCTAATTGTTAAATTAATTCCATCATTTTGCTCTCCTCCTACAAAAGTAGAAGCTAAAAGTTGTGCACCATCATTACTTAATTTTGAAATAAAAATATCCGATCCATTTACATAAGGTACTGTAAGTGTAGTAGAAATTCCACCGTTGAAAGTTCTATCATAAGCATCAGTGGTTGTTGGGAAATTCACAGAACTGGTTGTTCCGAAAATCACCAACTCACCAGCAGTGTTCATTACAATGCTATGGGGAGTTTCAGCAGCACTCCCTCCTAAATATGTTGCAAATAGCATTTGAGAACCTGTTGAATCAAATTTAATGATAGTAGCATCATAATCTCCTCCCCATACCGTTTGGTAAGCACCACTTGTTGCTGGAAACTGACCACCAGAAAAACCTAGATTAGTTACCCCAGCAGAAAACAAGGTCCCATTTTCTCCTGGAGTGGCAGAATTTCCCCAATTATCTGCTGTAGAACCTGAATAAGTCGAGAAAATTAATAACGGGTCAATAATTAAAGAATAATCTTGATTATACCCTCCTGGTGTATCAAAAGACAAAATATTACAATCAAGTTCATATTTTACTGGCACTTGTGTCCTCTTTCCATCAATTATTTGATAGGCATAAGGCTTATCTTCCACTACAAGTCCCAAACTCGTTTCTATATAGAGTTGATTATTAAACAAGTAAATATCATCAACTCCATCATAAGCTAGCTGTATGTCCTTTACCCTACCTTCGGGTTTTACTTCAAAATCATATTTTGGAGACTCACCTTTAGAATATACGGTTAGGTTAATTCCATCGTATACTTCACTATAACCTACTGTTTTATAACCATAAACATAAGATGCCCATTTGGATGAATCATTTCCAACAAAGTAATTGTAGTATTGTGAGGTTTTATGTTGGGTAGTGATTTGCGATTTATTTGCACCAATAAATGACACACTATAGTAGTGGTTATCAATTTTAGTCTCTTCGTTACATGCATATTCACCATGCTCATAAAACTGAACCGTATGTGTTTGGTTATGAAGTTCAGCTAATCTAGATACATCCTTTAAAACAAAGTGAAAACCATTATTAGATAAGTTCAGCACTCCATTACCAATTTGTGCTGAATACTTTATATCATCTGACCATTGGTTTTTGTTCTCTACAAAAATCAAACTTGAGCTATTAGGATCAGAAACTTGATATCCAAAACTTCTAAAACCAATAAACACGAGCAATATAATACTCAATATTTTTTGAAAAGGCATAATTTAAATCTAACCAATTCTATAGCAACTATATATTATTAAACTAAAATATAGTACTGATGTACTATTTTACGCTAAAGCTTTCTTTAAATCATCAATTAAATCATCTACATCTTCTATACCAACACTAAGTCTAATCAACGAATCTAGCAATCCGTTTTTTATTCTTTCTTCCCTTGGAATACTTGCATGAGTCATGCTTGCAGGGTGATTGCAAAGAGACTCTACACCCCCTAGTGATTCAGCACATGAGAAATAATGGAACTTGCTCATTATATCAAATGCTTCCTCTTGATTATCCCCTTTTAAAGTAAATGAAATCATTCCTCCATAATTTTTCATCTGCCTTTTAGCGATAGCATGATTTGGATGATCCTCAAAACCTGGCCAATATACTTTATCAACTTTAGCATGTCCTTTTATAAATTCAGCTACCTTGCGTCCATTTTCACTATGACGATCCATTCGTATATGAAGCGTTTTTATACCTCTTAACACTAAGAAACAATCTTGTGGACCAGGTGTAGCTCCACAACTGTTCTGAATAAATGCTAATTGTTCCGACAGATCAGCATTGTTCACTACTAAGGCTCCCATTACCACATCTGAATGTCCTCCCAAATACTTTGTGACAGAATGCATTACAATATCTGCCCCTAAAGCTATGGGCTGTTGAAGATATGGCGTAGCAAAAGTATTATCTACTCCAAAAAGAATATTTTTTGCTTTTGCTATTTTAGATATACCTTCAATATCAATAATATTCATCATTGGGTTAGTAGGTGTCTCCACCCAAATAAGCTTCGTATTATCATTAATATAATTTTCAATATTAGATGCTTCATGCATATCTACAAAATGAAATTTCAAACCATACTTTTCGAAAATTTTAGTGAAAATTCGAAAAGTACCTCCGTACAAATCATTTCCAGATATTATTTCATCCCCTGGATTAAATAATTTAATTACAGCATCAATAGCAGCTAATCCAGAAGAAAAGCACAGCCCAAAATTCCCTCCTTCTAATGCTGCTATACTACTTTGTAGAGCATCACGAGTAGGGTTATGTGTTCTTGAATATTCATATCCTTTATTATCACCAGGTCGGTTTTGCACATAAGTAGATGTCTGGAAAATAGGAGTCATAATAGCTCCTGTAGATGGGTCAGGTTTTACCCCAGCATGAATAGCTTTCGTTTCAAATTTCATTTTGTGTAATTAATTATTTTAAATTAGTTATTTTTTTACTTGTTCTGAAAGGAACAAGTTCATCTCTGATTTTAATTTCCCTAAATCAGACTCATATAAGGGCTTATTTCCTTTTTTCTCAGGAAATGTCTCCATATGTAAAGTCTGTGTTGGGAATGCGAAATTAATTCCCAATTTCTGTGCTAGTTTAATAATTGATAGTAAAACTTCGTGTCTTCCTTTTAACTCCTCTGACCAAGTATCAACTTCAAAGAATATATAAAACATAATATTCAATGACGAATCGGCCATTCCATTCAAATAAATTTCATAAGCATCTTTTCTTGTAACAGGGTGATGATTGACTATTTCCCTAAGCCCTTCCACAAACAATTCTATTAATTCTGGTGGTGTATCATAGTTAATAGCAATTTGTGTATAAAATCTCCTATAAGCTCTTAATCCATGATTATCTACCGTACGATCTGTCAAAACTCCGTTTGGAACATAAGTTACTGAATTCCTAAATGTTCTTATTCTTGTAGATCTGAAACCCACTTCTTCCACTGTTCCATCAATATCTCCCGAAGTAATCCAATCCCCCACTTGAAAGGGTTTATCTACAAAAATCATAATCGACCCAAAGAAATTTTTAATGGTATCCTGAGCTGCTAATGCAAAAGCTAATCCACCTATGGAAAGCCCTGCTATAAGTCCTGTAATATCATAATCCAGATTATTGAATATAAATAATACACCAATTATCACTACAAAGGTTTTAAGAATTTTTCTAACTAATGGGACAAGTTGATCGTCAAGGTTACTTTTTGTCTTCTCTGCAAGCCTTGAAAAATATATACTTAGAATGTCTACTAACCTATAAAAGAAAATAATGGCGAAAACTGGCCATACTGCTTTTATTATCATAGTTACATATTTGTTCATTCCAATAGGAAGTTGTAAAACAGGAACAAACACGGTAAGCAAAACAAAAATTAGCAAATAACTAATAGGCTTCGCTACGGGAATTAACACATCTTCAGCAATGCGTACATATCCTAATCGGTGAAATACTTTTAATAAAATTTTCTCTATCAAAAAAGTGAAAATCTTATGAACAACAAAACTTAAGACAATCAGAAAAAGTATTCCTAATATTTGCCATAAGTATAGTCCCAAATACTTATCATGACCTACTTTAGGTAATATACTTAGTAATTTATCTGTTCCGTAAGGGTACACCTCTTTATGCCAAATAGGTATATTCGTAATTGTAGAAGCCGAATAAAACCAATTCTGACCTTTTTTTTCCACATATAGCTGAGGGTATAAACTCTTATTTATATAGTATCGTTGATGATAAGTAATACTATCTTTATAATTCATTTCCTTAGGGATAATGTCTAAATCAATATACATTCCCTTCCCATCTAATATTTGTTTAAGTTTAATTGCTAACTGCTCTCCATTAATATTTTTACCTATGTCTTTCTCATCAAATACTTTAGCTGAAATATCAGGTTTATAATTTTCGTCTTGTAAAAATTTAAGGTGTGTTAATACTGTATGATATGGTGACGAAAGTTCAAACTCTTCCTTCAAAAAAGGTTTACTATCCTGAGCACTACTTAGAGCATAAGAAATACTAAATAAGAAAGCAATAAATGTCCGCATCATAATTAATTAACTAATAAGAATATATAGTCAAATGGTTATTATAACAAGTATAAACCATTGTCTTATTCAAACTTGAAGAATAATCTAAAAGACCAATTTCAAAGTTACTATTTAACGGTGTAGAATTTAATAATTCACCGTCATGATTATACACATATGTGAAATGTTGATTATCAATGTTCACGGCATAAATCTTATTACCAACTCCAAAATCATAATTCTGAATGTTCTTAATATTTGCATTCAAATAATCTTTTTCAAAAATCATGTTGCCTTCTTTATCTAATATGGCCAGCCTGTTATTGTCTATTCGATAAATTACGAAAGATTTAATACTTCTACTTACCGATATTTTAAATTTAGTTTCCTTTGATGGTTTATATAACTCCTTTCGATCAACTACTTCTCCATTGATATTAAATGTTATCAATTTCCCCTCTGTTGACAATAGTGTAATTGTTGTGGTTTTAGAATTTGAACCAACCGAAACAAACATTTTGCTTTCAATATTCATATCTAACTTTAATGGGAAACCCTTCTCAAATTCACCTCTTCTATTCATTATGTTAACTTGACCATTTTTCTGAATTGCAATCATATAATCTCTTCCTCTAACTCGAACATGTTTAACAGGCTCTGAAAGCTTTCCATCAATTTTTCTGGGCGACCAACCTTCAAGATTAGTTAACATTTTGTCATAAGTATAAATTCTACCTTCTCCATCTTCTACTATAAATCTATAATTTTTAGAGTTATCATAATCTACAACAGATACTTGTTCTATAGAGAAATTTAACTGTTTTGGAAACCCTTCCACATAATTTCCTTTTCTATCTATCAAATGCAATTGACTAGAAGTAGCAAAAAAGTATTGAAGTTTTTTGTTTTTGTAATAATCAATTTGATGAATTTTCCCTACAATAATATCTCCGATTGAATCTTTCCATAAAACATCTCCCTTATGATCAACCAGATAAAGTTGAGTCAGTGAATCTTGCACCAAAGTTTCAAAACTAAAATTATTATGATTTTTTACAATAAAAGGCTTTGTAATTACTTTAGACTCAAAATAGGTATCACTAACAATATCATAACTTCCCTTAACTTTCTCTTTTTTGTTATTTAATTCTAATACAATTGATGAATAAAATTTATCATCAACATTACTGAACTGTATAGCTCCATTAGATATAGAATTTTGTAATTCTATATCTTCAATTACCTTTTTCCAAGAATCATCTAAAGAACCATATAATTTTTCCCACATTTTCGGCATATTAAAGAAAAGGCTCACATTCGCTTCTTTAAGAGTGCTCTCCAAAAACTTACTCTTTCCTATCGATCTTCCCCATGTTTCTTCTATTTCGATACTATTCAATAATTTTTTTATTGCATAAATGGAATTACTCATCACCACATAATCGTCTAGCACAAAATAAAAACTTTGTTCAAAACCCTTAAATTTATTTCCAAATGCCTGAAAAGGGAATTCTTTTATCTGCAATTCTTTTATCTCATAATTTGCATATAATTCAAAATAGAGGGAGTCTGTTTCTGGATCAACATTACTTTCAGCCAGTATATTTATATGATTTAAAGCCTCATTAATATCTGTTGTTTTCACAAATAATACTTTCTCAATATTCTCATTTGATATTCCTGTTTCAAAAATAGCAATCTCATTTCCAACCCATTTGTACAGTCTCTTCAAATTCAAACTATCCTTATCTATTTTTATTTTGCTTAACCATTGTTCTGAATTTTCTATACCTAGATGATAAAGATATAAAGTCTCATTAGGTATATAATCAAAAATATTTATTGGAATTGGAGCTTGCTTGTTAAAAGTGTTCAAACCTAAGCTCGATCTATCGAATGCAAATCCATTTAATAATAATTTGTTTGTATCCACATTTAAATCATAGAAAACAGACTTTAAAAATGGATGTTTAACATCATCCATTATAAAAATATTAATAAGTTCATTGATTTTTTCACCATTCATATACACATTACCATCATCATTCTTTAATTTAGGCATGGCAAACAATTCAGAACTATTTTCTCTTATTGAATTTAAATTCTTATCTAAAACCGTTCTAATTGCATCTTCTACCAAATAAGATGTACTACTGCTAATAAATATACCTTTATAGAAAACGTAACTAATACTTTCGCCACCTTTTACTATTTCATGAATATCAACATCTTTATATTTCCTTACTGAATGAGTGTAATTTTGCTCTATTCTTACTTTTCCTAAATATTCTTTTAGCTTTTCTGATTTATTATTTGATAAATCAAGCAGAAATAAAACATCAATAGTGCTATTACTTGTTATATGAAGAGATATAAGGGTATGTGTCTTATCAAAAAAATCTTTTAACAAATAAATATTGGAAGGTTTTGTACTACTATTGTTTGTAATAATTGATTGTATTTTGCTAAATAAAAAAATGGAATCAATTTCTTCTAGAATTTCATTTATTTTTGTGCTCTCATAAACACCTACTGAATTTTGAGGAACAAAATCCCAAGAATTCATAGAATCTATATCTTTATAGTATTTATAGGCAAAGTATCCAGCTATCCCTATAAGTGTTATTAATATTGATATAATTATGTTTTTCAAAACAGTTTATTAATCAGGCTAAAATAAGAAAAAAGTACAGAATAGTATAAAATAAAAAAGCCTCATCCTGATAAATCGGAATGAGGCTTTAATAATAAACTGGCAACGACTTACTCTCCCACCTGTTACAGCAGTACCATCAGCGCTGAAGGGCTTAACTTCTCTGTTCGGAATGGGAAGAGGTGGACACCTTCGCTATAGTCACCATAAAATCTTCA
>JAOUKH010000076.1 GCA_029882685.1 Cyclobacteriaceae bacterium | reverse complement strand
TTTTCGAAAGGCTCTATTTCATGCTTTTTAATAAGTTTTACAATATGCCACCCATAAGGAGAGGTAAAAGGATCGGAATAATCGAGGGAGTTGTTCAATGAAAAAGCAATTTCTTGAAATTTTGGTGGCATTACTCCCACTCCAAAGGGTTTTAATTTTCCTCCTAAATTTTTGGTGTTATTATCTTCCGAAAATTGTTTGCAAACAAGATTCCACTCCATACCACTGTTGAGTTGGTCATGAATATCAAAAATTTTATTTCTAGTACTCTCCTCTTCTCCCTTTTTAGCTCGTACCATAATGTGAGCTACTTCTATTTTGTAATTAATATTTCTGTCAATCACTTTAATAATATGATAGCCAAATTGGGTGCGAATAGGGTTTGAAATTTTTCCTATAGGAGTACTATAAGCAGCGGTTTCAAAAGGGTAGACCATGTGCATTGAAGAAAAATACCCTAAGTCACCTTTATTTACTTTAGCAGAAGGATCTTCGGAAAACTGTTGTGCCAATTCATCAAAATTATTATCTGATATAGCCATTTCTCTAATTTTCACAATTCGATTATAGGCTTTCAGAGTGTCCTCAGGTAAAGCATTTTTATCTACTTTAATTAGTATATGAGATGCCTTTATTTTTTCCTTATATCGTTCGTAAGCTTCATTAACTAGACTATCAGTAATTTTATTAGTTCGCAGATAGTTTTCTGTAAGTTGATTTTTGTACTTTTCAAACTCATCTGTAAATGACTTTGTTGTATCATATCCCAAATTACGAGCTTCTATTATTTTCAGTTTAAAAACCTTATATAGCTCTAGGTAGTCTTTTATATCTTCTTTTGTGTAACCTTTTTCGTTATTGAAATTATTTTTTTTGTACATGTAAACAAACTCCTCTTTGTTTACCTCTATTTCTTTATTAATGGTAAAAAGCGTTTCTGTTCTAGCTTTGTTTGTCCTATTTTTTTGACCAAATAAACTGGCGCAAATAGTGAAACCCAAAAGAAAAGAAATAAGTATTCTCATTTTAATTCTTAGTTAAATTAATAAAGCTGCAAGTTTAGCAATTTTTAAAATTAGTTGGAGGAATGCGTAAGATTACTTTACACACAGTTTTTTGAAAAGCTTACAGGTGTTTTTATTGTTAATTTTTACAAATTGAATGTCATCCATGATTTTCTTAACAAGAATAAGTCCGATCCCACCCTTTCTTTTTCTTTCGATGAGATCGTTAACAGAGGGTTCAGAGTAGGAATTAATGTCAAACCCAATGCCTTGGTCTATGATATCGAAGCCGATGCCCTTATTGGTTTGAACATTTATAATCAGATCAAGATGATGACTGGGGTTACAATGATGAGAATGAATCATGAGGTTGGCACATACCTCATCAATAGCCAGCACCAACGTACTAATGTCGATGTCGGAAAGACCATGATTATTTAAGGATTCGTTCACAAAAGATCGAATACCTTTCAGTTGGTCTTTACTACATGATGCTGTATACTTATATTTCATTCAAATATGCTTTTGCAGCTTCTGTACTATTTTCAATTTTTAATAGTTGATTTAACCCTAATATTTCAAACACGTTCAAAACTTTTTCATTCAATCCAAATATTACAAGTTTCACATTGTTTGCTTCTATGTCTTGAATGTATGACATAAAAACTCCTAAACCAGCTGAAGAAATATAATTGAGTTTTGAACAGTCAACTAGAATTTTTTTATCTCCACCTTCAATGGCACTCTTGATTTCGGTATCTAGTTGGATTGATGAACTAGCATCAACATCCCCTCCCACACGGATCGTTTTCACACCATCATTCAAAATACTTTCAATATGTATCATTTTTAACGTATTAGTAGTTAGTAAGTTTTTTTCAATTATTAAATTTTATTACAAGTGTTGTATAATCATCATTTATAAAAGAGCTACCAGTAAAATCATATAGGTCATTAATTAATCGTTCTTGAATAATTGTAGTTGTTTCATTAGTGTTGGTATCTAAAACTTTCTTGATTCGATCGTAGCCATATTCCTCCCCATTTTTGTTACGAGCTTCTGAAATTCCATCGGTATATAATAAAATAATATCCCCTGGTTGATATGTCAGTCTATTTACATGTATATATTTATGAAAATCGCCATTTCTAAGTATACCTAGCCCCAAACCCTTATTGGTAAAAAATCGTGCTTTATTACTCTTTTTACTATAATATATTGTAGGGCAATGACCAGCCCTAGAAAATTCTATTTTTTTCTTTTCCGTATCAATTAGAAAATAAGATACTGTAATAAACGAAGTTTTTTCTAAGCAGTTGCTAATAGCATTATTAGCATTAATTAAAAATTTTTTACTTGACAAACCTAATTGAGCTAGACTTTGAAATACACCCTTCATTTGAGACATATGAAAAGCAGCTGATGTTCCTTTTCCTGATACATCACCAATTATTACTGAAAACAAATTATCATTAATCTGGTAGGTGTCATAATAATCACCACCTACTTCATCTGCTGAAACAGAAAAGGCCTTGATGTCAAATTGTTCGTTTTTATTCAAAATATCTGGTAATAGGCTAGTTTGCACCTCTTTTGCAATCTTTAGCTCCTCCTTGTAACGCTCATTTTCCAAAGCCTGATTAATTAATCGAGAGTTTTCGACCGACACCTCTGTTTGAGCTACAAAAGTTTTGATAATATTAGCCGAATCTTTATCAAAGCCATCCCCCATTTCTTTTAGTAATGCTAAAGTACCAATTTGTTGACTTTGTACATTAATAGGGAAAATGGCTATTGATTTAAAACCAACACCTTTAAGACGATTAATTTGTTTATTGCCCTTTTCCGTATTTTCATCAATCTGGCTTTTGATTTTATCAATTTTATGTTTGGTAATATTTTCAGTAAATAAATCATTTTGATCTTCAACTTCAATCCATGCAGCATCTGCTAGGACAGTACTCACAGAACTCTCTAGTAAAATATTATATACTTGCTCTTCACTTTGGTCGGTTTGTATCGACTGACTTAATTTTTGGAAATTTACTACTTCTTCTAACTTTTTCTCAAATACGGATGATGTAGGTAGATTAAATAATATAACTAGTAGGGAGAATAATGCATAGATAAAAATGAAGGCTATGAGGGATAGTAAAAAAACATTATCCCATAAATTTGTGTTAAATTGATTCTCAGCATTTATTAACCCATATAAATTTGAGCTAAAATACCCGAGATATAATAAAGTTAGAAAAATCAATAAAATGCTTTTCCATTTTTGTTTGAAGTTTAAATAAGCAACCCAGCGCATGTTAGCTGAAAGGAAAAGCCCCATTATTATCAATAGTACTACATAGTAAAGAGTTAGGTTAGGGTAAATTTCAAAAGGTAAAGCACTATAAATTATGCTGAGTATTAATATGTATTCAAAAGTGTTCCATATTCTTACCAAGAACTTAGTTTTTTGATATAGAATCAATCGCTTCCATACAATGAATGTAGATACTAAGAATACGGTTATTAGCACTAAATTAATAAGGTACACGAAATCTAGTAACAGAATATTCTGTGCTAGACGAGTTGCTTCAAGAGCTAATAGAAATAGCTTTAGGATAAATGAAATAATTGTACAGATAAGACCTGTGACAAAAATTCGCCAAAGTAGATCAGTGAAATTTACTGTTTCGGCTCTACCAATTCTAAATTTGTAGAACAAGTAAATTGCAATAATGAATAAATTAAATATAATATCAGGAAGTTTGTCGCTAATTCCGGAATCAATATTACTGGTGTTTCCAAACATTAAAAACATATCAGATACCATAAAAGATATCCATAGCAGTACTGCTATTACAAGTGCAAATTGCGATATGGCTTTTCTAGATAACATGTTGGAAGCTTCTTCTACAAAAAGTTGGAGCTAATATATAAAAAATACCAGCTAAAATGGCTGGTATTTTTTAATGGCATATAGAGTATAGTGTTATTTGCTAGAATAATTTGGAGCTTCTCTTGTAATATGAATGTCATGTGGATGACTTTCATATACACCAGCTGCAGTTATTTTTACAAATTTTGCTTTCTGTAATGTTTCAATATCTTTAGCTCCACAATATCCCATTCCAGCTTGAAGACCTCCAGTTAATTGGTAAAGCACCTCTGACACAAGCCCTTTGTATGGTACGCGTCCAACAATACCTTCAGGGACAAGTTTTTTGATATCATCTTCGGCATCTTGAAAATATCGATCTTTTGATCCATCTTCCATTGCTTCTAATGAGCCCATTCCTCTATAGGATTTAAATTTACGACCTTCGTAAAGAATTACTTGTCCTGGAGCTTCTTCTGTTCCAGCTAATAAGGAGCCGATCATAACACTGTTGGCACCACCTGCAATAGCTTTGACAACATCTCCAGAAAAGCGAACACCTCCATCAGCAATAATAGGAACACCAGTTCCTTCCAAAGCTTTTGAAGCTTCATAAACTGCTGAAAGTTGGGGAGCTCCTACTCCAGCAATTATTCTTGTAGTACAAATACTTCCTGGACCCACACCTACTTTAATTGCATCTGCACCAGCTTTAGCTAGTGCTTTTGCGGCCTCGCCTGTAGCTACGTTACCTACAATTATATCAAGTTCTGGAAAAGTAGATTTAATTTTTTTACAAGTATCAATAACTCCTTTACTATGTCCATGTGCAGTATCAATACTTATTACATCAACTCCCGCATTTATTAGTGCTTCAACTCGGTCAACTATATCTGGTGTAACACCAACTGCCGCTCCTACCCGTAATCTACCATATTGATCTTTACAGGCATTGGGTCTATCTTTGTTTTTTAGGATGTCTTTATAAGTAATAAGACCAATTAGTTTATTATTACTATCAATAATAGGAAGTTTTTCAATTTTATGTTTTTGAAGAATTTGTTCTGCTTCTTCTAAGCTACACTTTTCATATGCAGTTATCAAGTTTTTAGAAGTCATCACTTCTGCAATAGATTTTTTAAAGGCTTTTTCAAAGCGAAGGTCTCTATTGGTGACAATGCCAATAAGTTTTCCATCATTATCAATTACCGGGATTCCTCCAATTTTATGTTCTTTCATAAGTGAATTGGCATCAGCCACAGTAGAGCCCTCTATTAGAGTTACTGGATCTAATATCATTCCACTTTGAGAACGTTTCACTTTACGTACTTGAGCCGCTTGCTCCAAAATACTCATGTTTTTATGAATAAAACCAAGCCCCCCCTCTAGGGCAATAGCAATTGCCAAGGCTGTTTCAGTGACAGTATCCATAGCGGCAGAAACTAATGGAATGTTTAGCTTTATGTTTTTAGTAAGTTGTGTTTTAGTACTTGTTTCTCGGGGTAATACTTCTGAATATGAAGGGAGCAAGAGCACATCATCGTAGGTGAGTGCTTCGTATAAAAATTTTGAATTATCTAGGGTCATAGTGCAAATACTTAGAATTATTATTTGCCAGACAAAAGTACTGAGAAAGGGTGATATAAAAAATATTTAATTAAATAATAAATAGTATGCATGCATAACATATTTTGTTATATTTGTTATACTTAAAAAATTATATGAAAAGAGAAGAAACGATAGACCATCATATGAAAGCTTCGTGGCATGCCATTTCACGAATGTATAACCAACAAGCGGTAAAACATGATATTACTACTTCTATTGGCTTTGTTTTGTTAAATATACATTCAGATGAAGGAACTCCTGCTACTAAAATAGCTCCTATGATGGGATTAGAGTCACGTAGTCTTACCAGAATGTTAAAAAGCATGGAAAAGAAAGGGCTAATTTATAAACAATCTGACTTGGAAGATAAACGTTCGGTAAGAATATTTCTTACGCCAAAGGGAAAAGAAAAGAAAGAAATATCAAGAATAACCGTACTAAAGTTTAATACTATCGTACGAGAACGTATAGATTCAAAAAAAATGACTGTATTTTTTGATGTAGTGCGTGAGATTAACGAAATTATAGATCAAGGAAATATTTATTAATCAATTGGTTAGCAAATAATATTATTATAATGAAAAGAAAAATCAGAAAGGTAGCTGTACTTGGATCGGGAATTATGGGATCTCGGATTGCCTGTCACTTTGTCAATATAGGAACAGAAGTATTGCTTCTGGATATTGTACCTAAAGAACTAACCGAACAGGAAAGTGCTTCAGGGTTGAGTTTAGAGAGTAAATCAGTCCGAAATCGTATTGTGAATGATGCTTTTAACGCTACATTAAAAGCCAAACCTGCCCCCTTGTATAACAAAAAATTTGCTAATAGAATCTCCTTAGGCAATTTCGAGGACGATATGCCAAAGATAAAAGATTATGATTGGGTTATCGAGGTAGTGGTAGAAAATTTGGACATAAAAAAAACTGTATTTGAGCAAGTAGAAAAGTACCGTAAATCGGGGTCATTAATTACTTCCAATACTTCTGGTATTCCTATACACTTAATGTTAGAGGGTAGAAGTGAAGATTTCCAAAATAACTTTTGTGGAACACACTTCTTTAACCCCCCAAGGTATTTAAAGCTTTTAGAGATAATTCCTACCCCTAAAACAGATCCGGAAATTGTAGCATTCTTAATGCATTATGGAGATCGTTACCTTGGTAAAACTACTGTGCTTTGTAAGGATACCCCTGCATTTATAGCAAACCGAGTTGGAATATTTGCTATACTAAAAGTAGTAGATTCAATGCAGAAATTGGGGTTGAATATTGATGAAATAGATAAGCTTACAGGCCCTGTAATTGGACGACCTAAGTCTGCAACTTTCCGTACATCGGATGTGGTAGGTTTGGACACCTTAGTAAAAGTGTCTAACAACTTATACGAAGGTTTACCAAATGATGAAGGAAGAGAGATGTTTAAACTTCCTGACATTATTAACACACTAATTGAGAAAAAATGGTTAGGAGATAAAACTAAACAAGGGTTTTATAAGAAAACAAAAGATGAAAAAGGGAAAACCAAAATTTTGACCCTTGATCTGAAATCATTAGAATATAAACCAAAAACTAAAGTAAAATTTGGAACACTTGAAGCCACAAAGCCGATTGAAAATGTAAAAGATCGTTTCAAGGTATTATTTGGAGGAAAGGATAAAGCTGGAGAATTCTACAGAGATTCATTTTATGGTTTGTTTCAATACGTTTCAAACCGTATTCCTGAAATTGCAGATGAATTGTATAAGGTAGATGATGCAATATGTGCTGGATTTGGTTGGGAAGTAGGACCATTCGAGACTTGGGATTTGGTTAATATGAAGAAAACTGTAGCGAAAATGGAAGAAGCTGGCTACAAACCAAATCAGTGGGTATATGATATGCTGGAAAGTGGTTCAGAGTCATTCTACAAAGTAGAAGATGGTATTAGGATGTACTACGATATTTCATCAAAGAGCTATAAAACCATTCCAGGGTTAGATGAATACATCATATTAGATAATATTAGAAAAAGTAATGTCGTGTGGTCAAATTCTGGAGCCACCATATTTGATTTAGGTGATGGTGTATTAAATATTGAGTTTCATACTAAAATGAATTCTCTAGGTGGAGAGGTGTTAGAAGGACTTAACAAAGCCATTGGGATGGCTGAAGACAATTATAGAGGTTTGGTTATTGGAAACCAAGGGGCACAGTTTTCTGCTGGAGCTAATCTAGGGATATTGTTTATGTATGCTATTGAACAAGAATATGATGAAGTAGATTTTATGATTCGTCATTTCCAAAATTCTATGATGCGTGTTCGTTATTCGTCTGTGCCAGTAGTAGTAGCTCCTCACGGATTGACACTTGGTGGTGGTTGTGAAATGACGATGCATGCTGATTTAGTACAAGCAGCAGCAGAAACTTATATAGGGTTGGTAGAAGTAGGAGTAGGCTTGATCCCAGGAGGTGGTGGAACTAAAGAGTTTGCCAAGCGAGTGTCAGACATGTATCAAACGGGAGACATTGAGTTTAATGATTTACAAAATGCCTTTATGAATATAGCTACTGCTAAAGTAGCTACTTCTGCCGAAGAGGCTAGAGATTTGCATATACTAAGACCACAAGATAGAGTGTCAGTAAGTGCTGCAAGGCAAATTGCTGATGCAAAAGCAGCTGTAATTGAATTGGCAGATGCGGGATATGTTCAAAAAGCAGAAGCTAACAATATTAAGGTACATGGAAAAGCAGGAAAAGCGATGTTCTTGGCAGGTGTAAATGGCATGAGAATGGGAAATTATATTTCAGACCATGATTTAAAGATTGCTAATAAAATAGCACACGTAATGTGTGGAGGAGACTTATCTTACCCTCAGGAAGTAACAGAACAATATCTTCTAGATTTGGAAAGAGAAGCTTTCTTATCGCTTTGTGCAGAGAAGAAAACTTTGGAAAGAATACAGAGTATATTAACAAAAGGAAAGCCATTGAGAAACTAGTTGTATTAAGCTTATAGCTTTTAGTCTTTAGCTATTAGTGTTATCATTAAACGAACTTGAAACACATGAATACTAATTATAAAACTCTAAAAATATGGCAAAAGTCAGTTGACTTAGCAGTAAAAGTTTACAAATCAACTGAGCAATTTCCTCGAGAAGAAGTTTATGGTCTTACATCTCAAGTGAGAAGGAGTGCCGTTTCTATTCCATCTAATATTGCAGAAGGCTCAGGAAGAAATTCCGACAAGGAGTTTAACAATTTTTTAGGATACTCTCAAGGATCATCATTTGAATTAGAAACGCAATTGATAATAGCTAATCGTATAGGACTGTTGAAAAATGCAACCTTTCAAGATTTACAAGAAAATATTACTGAAATCCAGAAAATGAACTACGCACTTAAAAGGAGGCTAACTAATAGTTAAGTGCTAAAAAATAAAAACTATGAACGCATATATTGTAGCAGGATATAGAACAGCAGTTGGAAAGGCTAAAAAAGGCGGTTTCCGATTCACAAGACCAGATGACATGGCATCAGATGTTATTAAACATTTGGTAGGAACTATCAAGGGGCTTGATCCCACCAGAGTAGACGATGTAATTGTAGGAAATGCTATTCAGGAAGCAGAACAAGGGATGCAAATGGGTCGTATGATCTCATTATTAGCTTTAGGAAAAGATGTACCAGGTATGGTTATCAATAGATATTGTGGTTCAGGTCTTGAGGCAATTAGTATAGCTTCATCGAGAGTACATTCAGGAATGGCTGATTGTATTATTGCGGGAGGTACAGAATCTATGTCAATGTTGCCAATGATGGGCTACAAAGTAGCATTGAATTACAAAATTGCATCGGAAACACCAGACTATTATACAAGTATGGGACTAACAGCAGAAGCAGTTTCTCATCAATATAACATCTCAAGAGAAGATCAAGATGAGTTTTCATATAACTCCCATATGAAGGCATTGACGGCAATTAAGGGAGGAAAATTTAAGGATGACATTGTTCCTATTAAGGTGGAAGAAACTTCATTGGATGAAAACATGAAAATTCAGCATAAGGAGTATGTAGTAGATACTGATGAGGGAGTTAGAGCAAGTACCACTGTTGAAGGACTAGGAAAACTTAGACCAGCGTTTGCCTTAGGGGGTTCAGTTACTGCTGGAAATTCATCTCAAACTTCTGATGGTGCGGCTTTTGTAATGGTGATGTCAGAACGAATGGTAAAAGAATTAAATCTTGAACCAATTGCAAGAATGGTAAGTTATGCAGTAGCAGGCGTAGATCCTAAAATTATGGGAATAGGACCTGTAGCAGCTATTCCAAAAGCATTAGAGTTGGCAGGGCTAAAACAAAATGATATTGATCAAATAGAACTTAATGAAGCGTTTGCAGCACAATCTTTAGCAGTTCTCCGGACTTTAGAATTGGATCAAGAAAAAGTAAATGTTAATGGTGGAGCAATAGCACTAGGTCATCCACTTGGGTGTACAGGGGCAAAATTATCTGTCCAGTTATTTAATGAAATGAGAAGAAGAAAACAAAAGTATGGTATGGTAACAGCGTGTGTTGGAGGAGGACAAGGAGTTGCAGGAATTTACGAATTGCTATCTTAAGACACTAGACATAAGGATTTAAGAGATAAGAATATATACTATTTTGAATGAGTAATATACTAGATGGATATATAATATTATGAGTAAAAACAATTTCAAAGAGTTTAAAGTTTGGCAAAAATCAAGAGCATTGGTAAAAGACGTTTATATATTGCTAAGGGCTTTTCCAGATGATGAGAAATTTGGATTGATTTCTCAAATGAAGAGAGCGGCAATTTCCATTCCTTCAAATATAGCAGAGGGTACAGGAAGAGGAACAAATAAAGACTTCAATCGGTTTCTGTACATTAGTCTAGGATCATCTTATGAATTAGAAACTCAATTTATTTTATCTCAGGATTTGGAGTTTATTAAAGATGAAAAAGCACACGAAATAATTAATAATATAAGTGAGGTTCAAAGAATGATTCATGGCTTAATACAATCGTTGGACAAAAGTCTATAATCTGAATATCTTGACTCTTACATCTTAATTTTAAAAAAATGACAAAAAAAGCAATTAAAGGAGGAGAGTTTTTAATTCGTGAGACAGAGGCACACGAAGTATTTACTCCTGAAGAATTTACAGAAGAGCAAAAAATGATTGCTCAAACCTGTCGTGATTTTTTGGACACAGAGGTTTATCCACATTTGGATGAAATAGACTCGATGAAGAATCCAGATATTATGCCTAATTTGATGGATAAGGCTGGAGAACTAGGACTTTTAGGAACTTCGGTTCCAGAAGAATTTGGTGGTTTTGGAATGGATTTCAATACAACTATGCTCGTGTCCGAAGTTATTGGTGGAGGTCATTCATTTGCTGTAGCATTAAGTGCTCATACAGGTATAGGAACACTACCAATTTTGTATTACGGTAACGAAGAACAAAAGCAAAAATACGTTCCAAAACTTGCTTCAGGAGAATATAAAGCTGCTTATTGTCTTACTGAGCCTGATTCGGGGTCTGATGCTAACTCTGGTAAAACTAAAGCTGTCCTTTCGGGTGACGGAAAACATTACTTGGTTACAGGACAAAAAATGTGGATTACCAATGGTGGGTTTGCTGATATTTTCATTGTGTTTGCCAAAATTGAAGATGATAAAAATTTAACAGCTTTTATTATTGAGAAGAGCTTTGGTGGAATTACTATGAACGAGGAAGAAAAAAAGATGGGTATTAAAGGTTCTTCTACTCGTCAGATATTTTTCAATGATTGCAAAGTGCCAGTGGAAAATATGCTTTCAGACAGGCAAAATGGATTTAAAATTGCTGTTAATATTTTGAATGTTGGTAGAATTAAATTGGGAGTTGCTGCTATAGGAGCCTCTAAAATGATCGCTAATAAATCAACTGAATATGCTAATGAAAGAAAGCAGTTTGGTACTCCAATAGCTAATTTTGGAGCTATAAAGCATAAATTAGCCAATATTGCAGTGAAAACCTTTGCTTCCGAATCAGGGCATTATCGTGCTTCACAAAACATTGACGATGCCTATAATGCTTTTGTAGCTGAAGGGATAAATCCAGGAGAAGCACGATTAAAATCTTTGTACGAATTTTCCATTGAATGTGCCATTTTAAAAGTACATGGCTCAGAGGTGTTGGATTATTGTGCTGATGAAGGGGTTCAAATCTATGGAGGGATGGGATTTTCTGCTGAAGGTCCAATGGACAGAGCATATCGTGATGCACGGATTAATAGAATTTTTGAAGGTACTAACGAGATCAATCGTATGCTTTGTATTGACATGTTGTTGAAACGTGCAATGAAAGGAGAACTTGATTTGATGGGACCTGCCATGGCAGTACAGCAAGAGTTGATGTCTATTCCAGATTTTGGAGCAGATGATGACTCCACTCTTTTTGCTAAAGAGAAGAAAGTATTAAGAAATCTTAAAAAGGCTGGCTTAATGGTTTCTGGAGCTGCAGTACAAAAATACATGGACAAACTGTCTACTGAACAAGAAGTGTTGATGAATCTTGCGGACATGTTAATAGAAGGGTACATAGCAGAATCTACTTTATTGAGAGTGGAAAAAATGGTGACAGCAAAAGGAGAAGATGCATGTGCTATCGAAATTGACATGATGAAAATATATATGAACGAAGCTACTGAAAAATGTGTGTTGGCTGCAAAAGAAGCTATTTATGCTATTAGCGAAGGAGACACGCAGCGCATGATGTTGATGGGCTTGAAACGATTTACTAAAACAGAGCCTTTTAATTTAAAAGATGCCAGAAGAAGAGTCGCTGACCATATGATAAAGGAAAATAAATATCCTTTCTAGAGGTTGTAAACATTGATACCCTGTAATAGAATGAAAAAATAGTGTATTAAAACTCCCCGAAGAGTAATTTTCGGGGAGTTTTTTTTATTTACATCAGCTTGTGTTGCGTTACCAGTATAATTGTTTAAACACGCATTATGCAATAGAGAATCCCTGCCTTGCCGGCCAGGCAGGTATTACATCCATAAAGCACTGTGAAATAGATACTTCATTTTGATTATGCGCATCACCATAGCGGTGCTATGCTTCTTTGCATAACCACCTATTTCTTTGTGCTTTATAGCTTCATTACGAATTATATTGCATAAAGTGGTTTAAAATAAAATGGCTGAGGTGTTTCATCTTTTTGGCGTTTCTGCTCCTGTTCTATTACCATCGAATACATCACCTTGTTTAGCCGATATAACAACTTCCGATTATTGCTGTACATCTTCTGTTAAAGTAACATTGAGTTTAAATGACTGGCTCAAAGTTAAATATATATCGTCTTTTGTGTAAGTTCCGTAGCCAACAAATAATATGGTGATTTTGTAAGAACCACCAACCCTCATGTTTCGAATTCTAAAAAAACCATAGTCATCCGTAGCGTTACCATACCTTGACCCAGAGGGTGTATGTAAAGCTATAACCGAAGCTCCAAGAAAGGTTTCATTTTTTTTCGTCTACTACTTTTCCATTCATGGAAGAAATAGTAACTTTTTGTGCAAAGGCGATTGTACTAAATAATGTTAGTATGGCACACCCAATTAAATTTTGTAATTTGTGTTTCATAGTATAGTTGGTTTGTTTAATAATTATAAAACATATAATTTTTCGGTATTAATTTAATCTTTTTTATTTAACTTCACAAAAATTAGACTCTTTTGTAGTAGAAGCGATATTTTTTTTTAAAACAAAAATGTAGAGACATGCTAGAAAACGTAAAATTAAATTTCAATGAAGATAACTTATTGATACTCAACGTAGCTTTAGGAATTATCATGTTTGGTGTGGCTCTTTCGTTAGAAATCGGAAACTTTAAGGCTTTATTAGAAAAACCAAAGGCACTAATTACTGGAGTTACATCTCAATTTTTATTGTTACCATTTCTCACCTTTTTACTAATTCTAATTATTGACCCATTACCAGGGTTAGCACTTGGAATGATTTTGGTTGCAGCTTGCCCAGGAGGAAATGTTTCCAATTTTTACACCTCTTTGGCAAAAGGAAATGTAGAGCTATCTGTTTTACTTACTGTAATTGCTTCAACATTGGCAGTTTTTTTTACACCTATAAATTTTAAATTCTGGGCAGGAAACCTTGAAAATACTCCAGCAATATTTGAACATCTACAAGTTGATTTTTGGAAAATGGTATCCACTATATTATTTGTTCTTGTTATTCCTTTAATTTCGGGATTAATAGTAGCAAATAAATTACCTAAGCTTACTAAAGTAATTGTTAAGCCGATAAAAATATTATCAATAATTATTTTAGCAGTTATTATTATCATGGCTTTTATGGCCAATTTGGAGATTTTTAAAGAGTATTATCAACATATTGTTTATTTAGTATTAATACATAATGCTGTAGCACTAGTGTCTGCTTATTTCTATGGTCGATTGCTAGGAAATGAAGAACGTAATTGTATTACTGTATCAATGGAAACAGGAATTCAAAATTCAGCATTAGGACTAGTTCTTATTTTTAATTTTTTTGATGGTAACGGAGCAATGGCTATTATTACGGCTTGGTGGGGAATTTGGCATTTAATTGCTGGATTTGTAGCCTCACAATTTTACGCTTATCGCACAAAATTATTATTACAAACTAGTAGCTGATACATGGTATATTCGATACTAAAAAAATACAACCTTATTATGTTGTATTTTTTCTTCAAACGTTTTGAAACAAATGGAAAAGAAAAAATACCTTTAAAAACACCCAAAATTTTTGTCACAAATCATCAAAATGCATTTTTAGATGCAATAATTTTAGGTTGTAAATCCAAAGAACCAATTCATTATTTAACTAGAGCCTCTGTTTTTAAAAAACCATTTGTAAAATGGTTACTCAGCCTGATAAACATGATGCCAATCTATCGCATTAGGGATGGTATTAATGCTGTAAAGAAAAATGATGAAGTTTTTGAACAATGTATAAACATTCTTCAAAAGAAAGGCAGTCTACTTATTTTTGCTGAGGGAAATCATGGTTTACAACGTAATCTTCGCCCATTACAAAAAGGGATTAGCAGAATAGCCTTTGAAGCTGAAAAAAGGAATAATTTTGAGTTGAACATACAAATAATACCTGTCGGGATGAATTATGATAAGCACCACGCTTTTCGTAATAATTTTTTCATGAACGTTGGAGACCCATTTCCAATGAAAGATTTTGAGGAAGAATTTAATACTAATAATGCGGAAGCTATGAATACTTTATTAAAAAGATTAGCAAAGCAACTAACGCCCTTAATATTAAATATTAAAAAAGAAAATTACGATATCACTGAAAAAATTTGGCTGGAAAATAGAGAAAAACAGAAAAGCTTAAAAGCTCAATTTGAATATGATCAACAGCTTATCAATAGCATTGAATCAGGGGAATTTAAGGGAGCGAAAAAGAAAGTTTCAAATAAGAAAAAATATTTTTGGGCTAATCCATTGTGCTGGTATGCTACTATCAATCATTTTTTTCCATTTTTAATCTTAAATAAAATATTAAAATCCATTAAAGATCGTGCCTTTTGGGCTTCTATCAAATTTGCTTTAGGATATATATTAGTACCACTTTTTTATAGCATTCAATTCTTCGTGTTTTTCTACTTTTCTAATAACTTGATATTATCATTGTTGTATCTATTCTCTCTACCGATTATTGGTTTAGCAGTGTACGACCATTACAAATCAGATGCTTTATAAAGTCAGAATGGCAGTAAATTTTATAATACTCAAAAGAGTGATAAACTTTTAGTAAATAACTATTTGATCACAACTAAATTTCACATTGATGAAAAAAAACATTACCTCATTATTAGCCATATTTTTATTTTCAATAGTTGCTGTTGCACAGCAGCTTGATTTGAGCTACTATTTACCCAAAGAAACTCATTATAATTCTGAAATTCCTAAGCCTTCAGATGTTATTGGCCATGAGGTTGGAGAGTGGCATATAAGTCATGATCGATTAGTAAATTACATGTATGCTATTGCAAATGCTTCGGATAGAATATCCATAAAACAAACGGGACAAACACATGAAGGAAGGCCTCTATTGATTCTTACAGTTACC
>JAOUKH010000075.1 GCA_029882685.1 Cyclobacteriaceae bacterium | reverse complement strand
GTATGCGTTGGAGAATAATTCGACTGTAAAAAACGCTAAACTAAATGAAGATATTTCGGATGCTCAGGTTAAAGAGTATACAGCCATTGGTCTTCCTCAGTTAAATGCTAATGTTGGGTATACGCATAACCTTAAAGTCCAAACAAGTTTTATTCCTGATTTTATATCTCCAGCTACCTATGGAGTTCTTTTTGATGAGGGCTTGCTTGCAAAAAAGGATTTGGGAGAACCAGCTACATTGCCCGCAGCTTTCGGAACTAAATTTAGCGGTAATGCTGGAGTGTCTATATCACAATTAGTTTTTGATGGATCCTATTTTGTAGGATTGAAAGCTTCGAAGACGGTTAAAGAACTAGCTACAAAACAATCAGTTATGACCAATATTAAAGTTGCAGAAAATGTATCAAAGGCATACTATGCGGTATTAGTTTCTCAGCAAAAATTGGAATTATTGGCAAATAATTTTAGTCGTATTGATAGCTTATTGCGTGACACAAAAATTTTAGAAAAAAATGGATTTGCTGAAAAAATTGATGTCAGTAGAATAAAGGTAGCGTTTAACAACACAAAAGTAGCGTTAACTAGCTCAATAGATATGTTAACTGTTACAATTTCATTATTGAAATATCAAATGGGAATGCCTATGATTAGTAAACTTACTCTTACAGAGAAACTTGAGTATTCTTCACTTGATGATGTTAGTGAAGTTTATAATGTTGAGTACAATAATCATATAGAGTACTCTATTATGGAGACAAACGATTTATTGAATGATTTAGATCTTAAAAACCATAAAGTGCAATACATGCCTCGTCTATATGGATTTTTAAATGCAGGTTATACAGCAGGTACAAGTTCGTTTTCTGATTTAACCAATTTTAATTCCGATACTTGGTTTGATTACCAAAATTGGGGACTTTCCTTAAACATTCCAATATTTGATGGTTTTCAAAAGAAGTATGCAATCCAGCAGAGAAAGTTGAACAAAATGCAAATTGAAAATCAATTTGAGTCAGTAAAAAATAGTATTGACTTAAATATTCAAGCTACCCAAATAACAATATCGGCAAAGATTAGTGCGCTAGAAATCCAAAAAGAAAACATGGAACTAGCAGAAGAGGTATATCGAATTACTGAAATAAAATATAAAGAGGGAGTAGGATCTAATTCCGAAGTTTTGGATGCAGATACTGCACTTAAGGAAGCACAGACTAATTATTATAATGCTTTGTATGAAGCTCTTGTAGCTAAAATCGATCTTGACAAAGCATACGGAACGTTACTAAAGGATTAAAACAACAACTAAAATATCGAATTAACAAAGCCCAATACAATGAAAGGTAAATTACTAATAATCACTATAGTTTCACTTATTGCCACTGCTTGTGGACAAGGAGAAAGCGAAATAGAAAAAAAGAAAGCGGAGTTGAAGGAGCATAAAACAGAACTACATGAACTGAAAACTAAAATTGCTGAAATTGAGGCGAAATTGGGAGAACTTGATTCTACTTATGGCAAAAAGGAAAGTAATGCAGTATTGATTACTACTGTTAAAATTAAAGATTCTTTTTTTGAGCATAAAATAGAGGTTCGTGGCGAAGTTGCTTCTCGAAAGAATATACTTATTAGCCCTGAAACATCTGGTAAAATAGAAGCCGTAAAAGTTACAGAGGGACAGCGTGTATCTGCTGGGCAAACACTTGCTGTATTAGATGGAAAGATACTTCGTAATTCTATTGCTGAAGTGCAAACTATGTTAGAATTGGCAAAAACAATGTTTGAAAAACAAAAAAGACTGTATGACCAAAACATAGGTACTGAAGTACAATACTTGCAAGTAAAAAATAATAAGGAATCACTAGAAAGAAAACTTGTAACATTGCGATCACAGCTTTCAATGACGGTAATAAAAGCACCTTTTTCAGGGGTTATTGATCAGCTAGAAGCCTTGGAAGGAGAAATGGCAAGGGCGGGATCCCCATTTATAAGGATGGTAAACCCTAAAAATGTATATATCAAGGCAGATGTGTCAGAACGATTTATTTCTAGCTTCAAATATGGGGATGATGTAGAGGTGTATTTTCCATCTCAAGATAAGCATTTGACATCATCTATTGCCGCAGTGAGTACAGTTATCAATGGTCAAAACAGAACATTTGAAATTGAGGTAAAATTACCGAAAACTAATTTTGAAATGAAACCTAATCAGGTAGTGGTATTGAATTTAAAAGATTACCAAAATAACAAGGCACATCTAGTGCCTACCAAGGTAATTCAGAAAGATAGTAAAGGAAATTTTGTTTTTGTAATTGAGGATGCAACTGCTAAAAAAGTACATGTTACTACTGGGAAAAGCTTTAATAATCAAACTGAAATATTAACTGGCTTGGAATTGAATTCTTTAGTGGCAAACGAAGGGTACAGAGAGCTGGCTGAAGGCGTTAAAGTAAGAGTAGCAACTAATACTTTTGGAGAATCTACTGCTAAAGCTACTGCCAAATAATCTCAAATTTTTGATGATAATTTCCTAAAATGATGCAAGAAAATCAAAAAACAGATAACCCTCACAAAAAAGAGGTGATAAAGGAATTTGGTTTAACCACATTGTCCATAAAAAATAAAACTACTGTTCTTGTATTAACATTCATTATAGTAGTGGCAGGTATTGGTACTTATATTGGTTTACCCAAAGAGAGTTTCCCCGAAATCCAACAGCCAATAGTTTATATAGGCACTCCTCATCCAGGTAATTCTCCAATTGATATGGAGAATTTGATTACTCGACCGTTAGAAAAAGAAATAAATACTATTACAGAAGTAGATCTTATAAAATCGACTTCAGTTCAGGACTATTCTACCATAATTGCGGAGTTTACCCCCGACACTGACGTTGAAGATGCACTTACAAAAGTGAAGGATGCTGTGGATCGTGCGAAGCAGGAATTGCCTTCCGATTTACAGACAGATCCAAATGTGTTTGAAATGAATTTTTCTGAATTCCCTGTAATGAATATTAATCTTTCGGGAGATTTTAGTTTAGATGAACTTAATGAATATGCCGAATACCTAGAAGATGAAATTGAGAAATTTTCAGAAATATCAAAAGTAGAAATTCGTGGAGTTGATGAAAAAGAGCTAAAAATAAATGTTGATCCGTATCAGATGGAGGCACGTATGGTCAATTTCGGAGATATTGAAAATGCGATAAGAGCTGAAAATATATCTATGTCGGGAGGGAATGTACTGGAAAATGATATTCGTAGGTCAATTCGTGTGGTAGGTGAATTTGAAAAGCCTGAAGATTTATTGGATGTAGTTGTGAAAAGTGAAAACGAAGCAATTGTTTATCTGAAGGATATTGCCACTATAGATTTTGGATACAAGGACAAACAAAACTATGCACGATTAAGGCGTGATCCTGTGGTGATGGTAGATATCATTAAACGAAGTGGAGAAAACTTGTTAGTTGCTACCGACAAAATAAATGAGGTGTTGGCATATGCTAAAGAAAATAAATTTCCTCCTGGCTTAAGTATTAATATTACCAATGATCAGTCAAAGCAAACTAGAGATATGGTAAGTAGTTTGGAAAACAATATTATCTCAGGTGTAATACTAGTGGTTTTAGTTTTATTGTTCTTTTTGGGAACTAGGAATGCTCTTTTTGTTGGAATAGCTATCCCTTTATCCATGTTTATGGCATTTCTTATCCTTGGGTCATTTGGGATTACCATAAACATGATGGTGTTGTTTTCACTAATAATGGCGTTAGGTATGTTGGTGGATAATGGAATTGTAGTAGTAGAAAATGTATATCGACTAATGGAAGAAGGGTTCTCCCCATTTGAAGCGACTAGAAGAGGAGTAGGAGAAGTGGCTCTGCCAATTATAGCTTCTACAGCTACAACTCTAGCAGCATTTTTACCTTTGGCATTTTGGCCTGGGATGATGGGTGAATTTATGAAATATTTACCGATTACCCTTATGGTAACTTTAGGCTCATCATTATTTGTGGCACTTGTGATTAATCCTGTATTGATCACTATTTTCATGAAGGTGGACAAGGGAGGTAAGGTTTACAAAAGAAATTTTTTTGTAGTACTTTATACGATATTGATAGTTTCAGTCATTTTAATAATTTCTGGTATCACTGGGTTTGAATTTGACTTTTCTAACATCGATGATAAGGTGTTCAGGAATATGATGATGAGTATCAATCAAACTATAATGTTCAAAATTATTGGCAATATGGGTGTTACGGCTGTATTTTTAGTCTTGCTGAATATATATGTTTTATCACCATTGTCCATAAAATTCCAAAAATCATTCTTGCCATGGCTGGAAAGTTTGTATAGCAAAACATTGGAATTCGCACTTAAAGGAAGTAGACCCTATTTATTCTTTTGGGGGACGGTACTAATGTTATTCTTCTCAATAGGTTTAATGAATATTTTTCCTCCCAATGAACGTTATTTCCCTGTAAATGAGCCTAAATATGTGAATGTATTTATTGAGTATCCTGTAGGGACAGATATTGAAACGACCAATGCATTTACAGAAGAAGTGGAAGACAAGGTATTAGCATTAATTGCTCCCTACGAAAACATAGTAGAATCAGTAACGGCTAACGTAGGGCAGGGTACAGCAGACCCAAACGACTCGGGAGCTTTTGGACAAACCGATACACCTCATAAAGGGCGTATAACAGTAAATTTTGTTGAATTTATTGATAGAGATGGTCAATCCACTACCGAAATTATGGAAGAGATGAGAGAAGGAATTAGTGAGTATCCAGGTGTTATTGTAACAGTAGATAAAAATGCGGATGGGCCTCCTGCAGGTAAACCTATTAGTATTGAAGTTTCAGGAGAGAAATATGCCACGTTAATTGATATCACCGACCAGATGAAAAATACCATAAACGCATCAGGAATAGAAGGTATTGAAAAAATAAAAACGGATATGGAAAGTGGCAAACCAGAAATGATAGTTCATATCGATCGTGAAAAAGCTAGGCGTTTTGGTTTATCAACAAATGCCATAGCACAAGAGGTGAGAACAGCATTATTTGGCAAGGAAATCTCAAAATTTAAACAAGGAGAAGATGACTATGAAATACAGTTGAGATTGGATAAAAAGTATAGGTACGATGTAGATGCATTAATCAATAAAACAATAATTTTTCGTGATCAGTCTGATGGTAAAATGCATGAAGTACCTATTTCTTCAGTAGCAACTGTTGAATTAAGTTCTACTTATGGATCTGTAAAACGAAAAGATTTGAGCCGAGTGATAACACTTAGTTCTAATGTAGTTACTGGGTATAATGCCACTTTAGTAAATGATGAGATTAAGGTATTATTGGCTGATTTTAATATGCCTGATGGGTATGAATTCAAATTCGGAGGGGAGCAAGAAAAACAAGCGAAAGAAATGGCATTTTTAAGTAAGGCATTATTGATAGCTGTATTTACTATATTTTTAATTATTGTTTCACAGTTTAATAAGATTACAGCTCCTTTTATTATTATGATGTCAGTAGTTCTAAGTACCATAGGCGTGTTTTTAGGACTGGTTATTTTTCAAATGGATTTTGTAATTATTATGACAATGATTGGAATTATATCCTTAGCTGGTATTGTAGTGAACAATGCTATTGTACTAATTGACTTTATTGAGTTAAGTCGTAAAAGAAAGCGTTTAGAGCATGGGGGAGATATATTACCTTTCAATGAAATAATAGATGCAATTACAGAAGCTGGCAAAACAAGATTGCGCCCTGTTTTACTTACAGCAATTACTACTATACTTGGTTTAATACCCTTGGCAATAGGTATAAATATTGATTTTGTTGGGTTATTTACTGAGTACAATGCAAATTTCTATTTAGGCGGAGATAATGTAATGTTCTGGGGACCAATGTCATGGACAATTATTTTTGGCTTAACATTTGCTACGTTTTTAACACTAATTGTTGTGCCAGTGATGTACTTGTTCTTCGCTAAAGTGAACAGAAAGTTAGGAATCAGTTGATATACTCTTAATTTTCTATTACTGATTGTGAAAAAATAAATGATAAAAATATGGTTACTTTTTGATGTTTTTGGGTATAGATATGTATCTTTGTTAATGTAGTATTTTTTTTAGAATTTTTATATTAATTACAAACAAAATAGCTGGCTTTAAACTATTATTAAGTAATTTATTGAGAAGCATAAGTAGTAACTTGATTTCTCATTTTTATTGAATTTTATGCATGGAAATATAATGGTGTTTGTTATTTGTTTAGTACTTATTGTATTAGATGTTTATGTGTATCAGGCAGTGAGTTTTTTCTCCAATGAGAGACCGTTGAAAATATATTTACGAGGAATTTATTGGTTGTTCACATTAATAACATTGTCAGTAATATTAATCTTCGCTTTTGGATCACCTGAAAAATATGGACCTACGGTTCGAAGTCTTATGATCGTGTATATTTTTGCTAATTATGCCTCAAAACTAGTGGCTGTACTGTTTGTATTAATAGATGATATAATCAGAATAGGAAAACGAACAAAAAACTTGTTTAAGAGAAAAGAACAAAAAACAATATCAGGAGAATCTATCTCTCGTTCAGACTTTTTAATGCGAACAGCGTTAATTGGAGCTTCAGTGCCATTGGTGACGATGGGTTATGGAGTGGTTTCTGGGGCACATGACTACAGAGTAAGGTATCAAAAAATAGTACTACCGAATTTACCTTCTTCTTTTAACGGGCTACGTATTGGACAAATAAGTGATATACATTCAGGTAGTTTTTTTAATAAAACTGCAGTAAAGGGTGGTGTTGAAATGCTGATCAATGAAAAGCCAGACATTATATTCTTTACAGGAGATTTGGTGAATAATGAAGCAGGTGAAGTAAAAGATTATATCAGTATGTTCGGGAAAATTACTGCTCCTTTAGGGATGTATTCCGTACTAGGTAATCATGACTATGGTGATTATATGGAATGGCAATCTTCAACAGCAAAACAAAAAAATTTAGAGGCAATAATTGAAGCTCATAAAATTATGGGCTGGGATATTTTGATGAACGAACATAGAATTATTAAGCAAGGAGGGGATAAACTTGCTATAATTGGAAATGAAAATTGGGGAGCAGGTCGTTTTGCAAAGTATGGAAATATTGAAATAGCACATCAAGGGACGGATGAGGCTGCCGTAAAACTATTGTTATCGCACGACCCAAGCCATTGGGATGCTCAAATTAGACCTAATTTTCCTGATATAGACGTTATGTTTGCTGGACATACTCACGGTTTTCAGTTTGGTGTTGAAGTGGGAGGGTTTCAATGGAGTCCGTCACAATATGCCTACAAACAATGGGCAGGATTATACACCGAAGAAAATCAACATTTGTATGTTAACCGTGGTTTTGGTTATTTGGGATACCCTGGCCGTATTGGTATGCCCCCAGAACTAACTATTGTGGAGTTGGTTAATGGGTAACCTATCATACAGCACTGTCAGTATGCTTTGTAGATCTATTTGATTATTTGTAATGAACCAATAATAGGGTCTTGAATACATTTGTTTCTTATTATGTAATAATATGCTCCACTTGAAAGATTCTCACCATTGAAATTATTATAGTAATGAGAGCTTTCAAATACTGGTTTACCATATCGATTTAATATAGTTATATTAGAACCAATAAGTTTTTCACCAATTACAAATTCTTCATTTAACAGGTCAGAATTTGGCGTAATTACATTCGGAATAAAATACGACTTTGATTGAAAGTCGATAAACGCTTCATTTTTATAGGTTACTAAAATTTGCCATATTGATAAAGTACATTTTTGATTATTATGAAGTGAGAGTATTATAGGAGTAGAAAAATCATTAGAAGTAATACCGCTGAATTGCTCAGTGTCTTCAAGTAAAGCAATAGTTCCATCATGAAGTTCATAATTTGCTATTAAGTTTGTAAGATCTGAATAACATGGCATCTGTATTTCAATAATATGATCAATATTATTGATGTTAGTTGTCCCAACTTGATCAGGAATGTTAAAATTAATAAAAGATGTGGCTACCGTTTTTTCATCTTGGGAATTGATTTCAAGATTTACTATAACTGTCCAATCTTGAATAAAACAATACAGATCATTTTTGATGGTGTAAATTAATGGAATGGTAAAGTCATTAGTGTTTTCTCCAGAAATTTGAGTTTCATTACCCACAGTAATTATGGATTCTTTGGAAGTGTTAAATTGAGCTATTAAACTTGAAAGATCTGTATAGCATGGTAATTCAAGAGATATAGTATGGTTGACATTATTAATTATAGTTTGATTTGTTTGACCCTGAATGTTAAATGATGTGAATTCGCTTTCAAAATCTTCTCCTACCCAACCATTTTCATGAAAAATAGTTAATATTTCATTTTCTGTTAAAGCCCTATTGTAAAACATTAAATCGTCAATTGCGCCAGTTAAGTATCTTAGACTTGTGCCTCGTTGCCCAATTGTCACATCATTGGTGTTTTCAGTAGTACAGCTTGACGAAGTACCATCGTTTATTGTGCCTTTAATGACTCCATCTTGATAAGAAGTAATCACCTCTCCCTGTTTTTTAAAAATTATATGATGCCAGAATTCTGTAGTTATCTTGCAGTTGTTGGTGATTGATGGGTTGTTTGAACAAACTTCGGAATCATATCTGGCACTATAAATTTTATTTAATCTTTCATCAGGCCATAATGAATTGCGATATCCAATAGCATAAGGATATCCAGAGGATTTTAGTGTATTCCATTTTCTTATTACATCGTTATTATTTCCTCTTAAGTCATTTTGACTTGCTGCTAATTTAACCCAGATAGAAATAGTAAAATCTTCATTATATGCAAAATTAATATTTGCATGATGTAGGATTCTAATATAATCATCTATGCCATCTAATTGATATGCGCTATTGGGATTTCCAAATCGATCTTCAACAAGACTTGCACCATAAACGATTCCATTGTTATTACCTACTACATCGTTAAAATTTCCAATTACAGGATAATGAGCAACTCTTCCATTAGATAAATTTTGAGCAGTTCCACAAAATTGAATAAACGATAATAATGTAATAATAAATATTATTAATAGCCTTTTGTTACTTTTAAACAACATAATATTATTAGAAATAATTAGTCAATATACAGTGTTAATGAGAGTGCTCTCTATTTAAATCTTCGAATTTGGATTTTCTATTGAACCTAGATTCATATGCTGATAGTGTTATATTAAGTTTGTATTTAAAGAGTTTTTTTAATTTACTTCCAAAACTCTATAATAGAGCATCTACCCCACCTTCTAATAAAAGACTTGTAAGTAGTAATAGTACTATGTAAAGTAAGATAATTAGACCAGATTTTTCACGTTGACCTATTTTATTTATTATCGTTTTCATAGGTTAGAGTATGGTTTTTATAATTATTTGTAAATATGGATATAGTGTTTCTAGGTTAGTTTAAAGCACTTCAAACCGAAAACAGCAATTACTATTTGATGGTATATCTTCATTAGAAGAAGTAGAATATTGAGTTTCCTCATCAATTATATTTGAATTAGTTTGATTGTCATCTTCATCTATGTGAGGTGTATGATTTTCTTCATTATAATTGAACCAGCTATACCTATTTCTAATCGAAAAATCAGAAACATCAAAATTTCTTTCTTCTATTATTGTATTACCACCTCCATCTGATGTCCAATTTTCCCAATATGAAATCACCATCTCTTTTTTAATAAATGATATAAGACTATTAACACTAGTCATATTAATATAACTATGACTTCTTATTGAGGAATATATATTATTGATCACTTCAAATTGGTTAATAATATTTGTGTTTCCGTTTAATGTTCCACGGTTTTCATGATTTGTACTTATTATAGATCTATGACCATAATAAGATGATGGATGAATACAACTATTAGTTAAAGCTGTAATGATGATAGATAGTATAAAGATGTACTTTTTCATGTATTATTCTATATCTACTTAATTTGATCTCAAGTACTTCTTAGTACCTAAATGAGTAATAAGTTGAAAAAGCCAGTGCCAAAGATGATATATAAGTAATTAAGAGAATTGCACATATGTGACCAATTGTTGGACATATGTGATTTCTGTCTAATAAAGGCTTAAAAAAATATCTGAACGTAGATATTTATTGAATGGGGTATTGGGAAGGGCTGATGCCAAATAATTTTGTAAAACAGCGGCTGAAATAGGCAGGATTGGTAAAACCAACACTATATCCTATTTCTGCTACATTCCCACTTTTTTGAGTTAGTAATTGAGCTGCTCGTTTTAAACGCTGAGTTCTAATAAATTCTGATGTAGTTTGACCTGTAAGCCCTTTTATCTTTCTTGAAATATGTTCTCTTGAAGAACCAAATTCTTTTGCGAATGTAAAAACTGTAAAAGATGAATTGTCCATGTTTTCTTCAACAATTTTTAATGCACGTTTTAAAAATTGTTGATCTATAGAAGACACATCTAATTCTTCTGGTTGTAAACCGAGTTCTTTTTTGAATCGTTTTTGTAATTTTATTCGTTGATTGATTAGATTTTTTACTTGAACTTTTAATTCTAGATGGCTAAAGGGCTTTGTGAGATAAGCTTCAGCTCCTGTTTCATAGCCTTCTACTTTACTTTCAGTGGCTGCTTTGGCCGTAAGTAGAATTATTGGAATATGACAAGTCAATTCATGTTGTTTAAGCTGTGTGCAAAGTTCAATCCCGCTTATTTTAGGCATCATCACATCTGAAACTATTAATTCAGGCACTAATTTTTTTGCCACTTGTATTCCTTCTTCTCCATTTTCAGCCAATATTACTTGATAGTTTTCAGATAATATTTCCTTAAGATATAATCGCATTTCTGCATTGTCTTCAACAACAAGAATAGTGGGAGTTTTAGTTTTTCTATCCATATTGCCCACCTCTGTTATTGCTACATTTTGTTCAGAAGAGTTTACAACTTCCAGATTATTGATTTGAGGGATTGGCAACTCAATTTTTTCTTTATTTGTTATAATGGGTATTACTATTGTGAAAGTACTTCCTTTTTGTTTGACACTATTTACAGAAATGCTTCCTTGATGTAATTCGACCATGTCTTTGGTTAATGATAAACCAATTCCTGTTCCTTCATATTCTTTAGAAACTGAAGGATTTTCTTGATAAAAGCGTTCAAAAATATGTGACAGATTATTTTTGGATATTCCAATACCAGTATCGCTAACAGATATAGTTAATTCATTTGACTCGTTATTTTTTTTATTGGTGTATGCTTCAAGAATTACGCTTCCACCTTTTGGTGTAAACTTTATGGCATTAGAAAGAAGGTTGTTAAGGATTATTTCCATCTTTTTAGGGTCATATTTCATGATCAACGACTCAACATTTTTTTGAACCTCAAAATGTATTCCTTTTTGTTTTACTAATATTTCAAACTGTCCTGTAATTGTTTCGATATCGAGCATTATATCTTTATATTCTAAATGTAAAGAGAGCTTACCTGATTCTAACTTGGAAATATCTAAAAGTTGATTGATTAATTGTAAGAGCCCAGAGGCATTTCGGCTGACAATCTGTAATTGCCTTTTAATGTTACTGTCATTAATTTTATTGATAATTTGTTCTAATGGACCTAGTATAAGTGTAAGCGGAGTCCGAAATTCATGTGAGATATTTGAAAAAAAATGTGACTTTAATTGTTCAAGTTCTTTGATTTTACTTGACTCTTTCTTTTCTAATTGTAGCTCAGATTTGAGAAGTTTCCGTCTAAATTCGTATATAAAAATTACATATATAATACCAATGCATAATAAGAAATAACCTAAATATGCCCACCAAGTTGCCCAAAGTGGAGGAGATATTGTGAAATTAAAAGTAGCGACTTGATCACTCCAGACACCTTGTTTGTTCTTTGCTTGTACAGTAAACGAATAATTACCATGAGCTAAGGAAGAAAATTCCACATTATTATTTGTAGTATAGTTCCAGTCATGACTCTCTTTAATTTTATACCGATATGACATTTTCCCTACCATTCGGTAGTCCAATGCTACGAAATTTACACTTATATTATTACGATCGTAAGATAAAGTGCTCTGATCTTTATTAAAGAGTTGATTGTATCCATTTACTTTTATGGATGTGATATATAGAGGCATTATATATTCTTCCTGATTAAAAAAATCCATTGCTGATAGACCCTCATCCGTTGCCACCCATACTTTGTTTTTCCCAATAAAAACATCATTAATTTTGTCAGACAATAATCCATCTCTTTTTCCATATTGGCTAATAATGAATTTATCACTATCATGTTGAAAATTAATTTTATTTAGTCCAATACTTGTAGCTACCCAAATATCCCCTTCCTTATCTTCAGAAATGCTATTACACCTATTGCTAGATAAACCTTCATTTGTAGATATGTGCAGTAGTGGTTGACCATTTTTATTCAATTGCAAAATACCATACCCATCTGTTGCAACCCAAATGGACTTATCAATAGCTGATTCAATAATATCAGATATTCTTCCTTTCAAAGCTGGGTGTATTGTTGAAATATTTTGCATATTATGATCTTTATACATCATTAACCCATTTCCTGACCCAATCCATAAAGTGTTTGTATGCTTACTCCAACAAAGGCTATTTACATATGAATTTTTTAATAGTCGAGTTTTGAAATTACTATGATTGGCTAAAGTTGAACTATTATCCAATGTTAGCAGCTCATTTTTATTGGTTAGAATCAGGTCTATATCAGCAATTAATATTGAATCATTTTTGTAATTAGTAGCGCAGTTTGTAGACCCAGGATAATATAAAATATCACCTTGCTGTTGTGCTACTAAGCCATAATTGGAAGCAATTAAATATTGACCCTGATCATCAAGTGAGACATAATTTATTTTTTGCTCATAACTTTTTTTTACTTCACGAACCTTATAATACGGATTCTCTGTCATTGAAGTTATTTTGCCTTTATTTATAAACGAAAAATAGTCACCCTGTCCTATTAAAATTGTACCTAAGTTATTTCCAGAAATAGTGTTTACAGCCTTTTCAGGTAGGCCTGTGTTCATAGTGAAATTTTCGATATTGTTTTGTGGGATAAAATACACTCCGTTTTGAAGTGTTGTATACCATACATTTCCTTGAATATCCTTCGTTCTGGAAGATACAGTTAACCCATTTAAAAAATTGACGTGATTGACAGTCCCATTAAAACTATCTTTTATCTGAAAAACCCCTTTGTAAGTTCCAGCCCAAATATCTCCTGTTGTGTTTTTGTCCAAAAAAATAACGGGGCTATTTAAGGAGTTAAAATTTATTTTTATTAGTGGAGTTAGTGCTTTATTATCCAATAAATGAAAATTGCCATTTTCAGTTATTAATAGCGTATCTTCACTTAATGTCATTGCTTTAACTTGGGTGGAATTCCCTGAGCCAATTTGAATGTCTAACTTATCAAGTGACACATTTTTTCTTTTAGTTAGGTTTACAATTGATAAACTTGTTAAGGCAATAATATCTTCAGAACCATTTTGCCAAATTTCATAAGTAATAGGATAAGTTCTTAAATTCCCTTTAAAAAAATTGCTTTTTGGGACTTTATGAAATGTGTTGTTTGCAGCTAAGTAGATTATTCCATTTCTTAATGAACTAAACCAAATGTTTCCTTGAGTGTCCTCATAAATGGAACTTATATAAGAGTTGAAGTCATGATTTTTTAACATCGGATCATTGACGGAATTATGAAATTTTTGATCTTCGAAATAACATAATCTCCCATTGTAAGTGGCAAACCATATTCTACCTTGTTGGTCTTCCATTATATCAAAAATGTCGTTATCTGCTAAACCATCTTGCATAGAAAAGTTTTCAAATATAAATCCATTGAATCTACTTACTCCAGCATCAGTTCCAAACCAAATAAATCCTTTCGAATCCTGAAACACCTTATAGACATAATTAGTAGGTAGACCATCTCTAATAGTGTATTGTATATGAGTTTGTTGCTGTCCAAAACATATAACTCTAAAAGTAAAAAGGATGATAATAATTCCGAAATTTCGAATTAACATTAAAGATTCTTATTTAAGCATATGATTTGGAGTAAGTGATATTTATCGTTATTCCAAAATTCATATGCTAGATTGTTGCTAATTAATTTTTGTTAACTTAATTATTAAATTGTTTATATCTTCTGATATTTTTAATGTAAAAGCAGGCATCCAGTAAATAACTGTAAGTGTGCTACCAGTAATGAATATCCCCCAATAGGGATTGTCAAAATGTGGCAGAGTATATTCAATAATCGCTAATGTAACTAACCCTATCAGTAATGTCAATACGATATTATAATCTAGAGGTTGAAAATTCAATTTCTTATTAAGAAAGAAAAACTTAGTAATGTTCACCAAAATCATAGCTAATGCAGAGGCAATGGCTGCACCTTCTATTCCAAATGGAGGTATAAGTAACCAATTTAATACAATCACTAATACGATTAAACTACCTATAAAATAAGTGTTGTATTTGTAAAATTTTGAACTGGCAATAATCTCCGTATTTACTCCTGTCAACATATCCGCTAATTGACCAATACCGATAAACAGAATCACATATTTTCCCTGGCTATAAACTTCAGGAATAAACTGAAAAACATAATCGATATTAACCCATACTCCTAAGAATAAATATAGGCCAATTAAAAATTGATTGAGGCAGCTTTTTTGGTAGATAGTACGAATTTCTTTGATATCATTGTTTTTCCATGCTTCTGAAACGAACGTTTGTGCTATGCGTTTTAATCCTCGCGCAGGAATATTAACAAATAGTCCGAAGAAAAATGAAATAGTATAAATGGCATTATCCTCAACGCTAAGCATATCACTAATCATTAATTTATCAACTTCAAGTATAATTATACTTCCTAATGTACCCAGTAATCCATATAAACTTAAGGTGTAAATTTCTTTTAGATACGGTTTTCCAAATTTCCAAAATTGGTTTAGCCTGAAATTATACTCGCCACTGTAAATAATATATCCTAAATGGAATAATCCAGGAGTGGAGAGAATTAAAGCGTAAACAAAGAAAAACAGGATAAAATCAAACCCATTTACATACCAAAAAATAATCAGTAGTACTGCGATTAAGATTTTTAGCAAAAAATTCTCTAAAAAGGTACCCAAAACAGTTTTGTATTGCATGCGATTAAAAGCATCCATGTTTTTAGCTAAAAGTTTACCAATAAACAGAATGATAAATCCAAAAAAGAAAGGATCAAAATAGCGTGCTGCGTTTTTTTCGGAAAGTATAACGTCTTGAAGTAGGAAATAGAGTATAGTGCCACCAACGCTTCCAATAATTGTTATAAAGAATATAAGTGAGAAAAAATAATTGTTTTGATTAGAGTCTCTGAAATGAGGAAATAGTTTGACTACAATTAATGGCACACCAAGTGCAAAAAAACCAACAAAAAGACCCGTTATAGAGTTGAGTAATGACAATAGCCCTACTTGAGTTAGATCTAATAAATTAGGCATAAGGAGTGTGCTGTTCGCAAAGCCAATAAACACACCTA
>JAOUKH010000074.1 GCA_029882685.1 Cyclobacteriaceae bacterium | reverse complement strand
ACACCACTAGAGGGGCATACACATAGTACAGGATTTTTCCCTTACTTTTTTGATGTTTTGAATAAATTTGATCAATTGAAATAGTAATTATTTGACTGAATTAGTCATAATCTTAATTTGAGATTATTTTTTATTATACATGATGGCTATTTTTTATTATTCAGTTTTACTATATTAGAACTTTACTTTTTTAACCAAACAATGATTTAATTAAATTTTAAACCTAATAATATGAAAAAAATAAAAATAGTAATGAAAGGCTTAATCATGTCTTTGTTGGCAATAGGCGTTCTGACATTTTCTGGTTGTAAAGAAGATGAATTTGTACCCACTAAAACATTATATGATCTTGTCTCAGCAGATGCAGAACTATCTGAAATGTTAGGCTATATAGATGCGGATGCCACATTAAAGGGGTATGCGCAAGGAACAGCTGCTTATACTGCGTTTATACCTAATAATGCTGCTTTTGATAAATTAAGAGAAACTTTAGGTATTACTGATTTAAGTGTAGTGAATCCTGCTATTATTAGTAGTGTTATAAATTTTCATTTTGCAGCTGGAGCAACGTCAGCAGCAGAATTGACAGGTGCATCAGTTGCAACTGTTCAAGGAGAAAGTGTAGTGGGTAATGCAGACGGCACAATATTGACAGGATGTTCAGATACCAAAGTAGAAATTTTAGAAACTAAAGAACTAGCTACAAATGGAATGTTACATGTTGTGGGAACTATTCTTATTCCTCCTACTATATGTGGAACAATTGGTGTGAACTTAGGCACAGTAGCGCAACCGATACTTTTAGGTGCTGTTTTTACAGATGTTGTAGGTATTATTGCGGTGGCAGATATTGATGTACCTGCTGGTGAGTTATCAATAACAGAAATTTTAGCAGATAAAAGTGGTACGGCTTATACAGTGTTTATGCCTGTGAATGATGTGTTTGCAGGTGCAGCAGCACTTTATGGAATCACCAAGGAAGAATTTATAGGTTCTCTTACAACAAGTGCAGCAGCAGCTAGAGGGTTTATGTTAAACCATATCTCTAATGCTGGAGGTGTAAAGGGTTCTGAATTAGTAGATGGCAAAACGATTACTATGATGACTGGAAATACATACATTGTTGCTACATCTACTCCAAGTCCTGAAAATCCCTTAGGAATAGTACTAGTAAATGTATTAGATCAAGCTAAAATAGCTCCTGTATATCAAACTGATTTGATTGATGCAGGTGGGTCTGGAGCTGGCTCTAATGGCTCTGCGCATGTTAGTTCTATACTACAATAGAGCATTAAACTTATTCTGAAACAAAAAATCCCATAGTTTTTAAACTATGGGATTTTTTGTTTCTATCTAGCTATTTCGTTGAGATTAAGATTAGAAACTAACCCACCATTAGGGTTTTATGAAATTTATCGTAACTGATTAATAATCAATGATCTTTACAGGTTATTTTTTTCTATTGCATAATGCGGGTTTAACCGAGTTAGTGATGCCACGAATGAGCAGCCAATAAACGCAAAACTATAGTCATTAGCAGTTTTTGTTCATGAATTCGTGGTATCACTTTGTTATATCGAAACGTTTAGATCAGACAGAATTATATTACTGTTTTCAAGAATTTCAAATCCGTAACTGCTCTAATCGTAGGATATCGTACAGTTGAAGGGTTATCGAGACTAGCTCTTTTAGGTTTGCAATTCGAAAGCTAAGCTTACAACCTGCCGCAAAGCTCTAAGGGTTATCTAGGCAAGATCGATGTTATTTCCTTGACTTTCACATGTTGAGATGTAAAACCTTGGCTATTTCCCCCATAGCATGGTTTGTCTATCATGCTATGGGGGAATCGGTGTTAATTCATAAACTGATCGAAAGTAACAGATACGTAATATATCGTACCAATATTTGGACCACCTAAACTGGTGTTATAAGTCTTTCCTAAAATATTAGAACCTCCTAATTTTAACATCGATTTTAGTGATTCTAATTTATAACTAACCTGTACATCTAACGTTTCAAATTCATCAACCATACCTTGTGCAAAGGATGATTGCCACAAGAAGGCATCCTGCCATCTGTAAGCAATATTAAAACCTAAATTCTTTGTTAACCTCCTGTTGCCAAAAGTGATATTGTATTTATGCGCAGGTGTATTATACTCAGAAACAAAACCTTCAGCAGCCAATTCAGCTTCTTCATTCAATACATTCCAATTGTAGTTACCACCAATAGTATATCCCTTTGGTAAACTGTAATTCAGACCAATGGTAGCTCCCTGAGCTGTAACTTGCCTGTCAATATTAGTATATACCTGAGCAGTATTTCCTTCATATACACCATCGGATATATAGGTAAGTGCTGACCCTCTAAGTATTGAAGCATAATTTGGTGTGCCGTCAGCAAGTAAAGAAGCTTTTCTCACTTGAATTTGTGTCATAAAATCGTTATAAATATTGTAATAGAACGACATATCTACCATCAATTTATTACTGATCAAGCTTTTGTAACCTATTTCCATTGCTTTCACATGTTCTGGTTTAACTGTATTAAAATTTGTAAATTCTTTACCAGTAAGTAAGGCAACATTTGCAGGGTCATCTGGTAGAGTACCTGTATCAAATATTTGTTTCGTAAATTTATTTACTTCTGTAACAGGGTAAGTATTGGTGGTTAATTGATATTTTTCATAAAATTTTGGTAAGCCTCCTAAAAGACGAGCTGATATTATATCTAAATCAATGTGCTGCGCTTGCATTGCTGGATTCCTAAATCCTGTTTGAAAGGAAGCTCTTAGATTATGGTTTTCTAAGAAAGTGAAAACAGCAGCGATTTTAGGGCTAAACTGACCAGCAAAGTTTTGATTTTTATCAAAACGTAGTGAAGCAATTAATTTTAAATTATCATTTGCTACGTTTTTTGTAGCTTGTGCATAAGCACCATATTCCTTAACAATTACTCCTCCTAAATCATCAAATATTGTCCCATTAGATCTCAATTCAAACATGCGGAAGGAAGCTCCCATCTGTAAATTCATAAAATCGATTTGATTTTTAAAATTATACTGTCCTTCAGCATGGTACATGTTAGAGGCATCATTAAACTTGGGTCCGTAAGGTACCACACCCGTTAATACTTTTTTCTTTATTGCTTCAAATTCATCTGAACCTGCTACTAAAGGGTAATTAGTATCCATCATTCCAATAGCGTATTGATGTGCTGTTAATTGATTCTGTAAAGTTACAGTGGATGGATCGTCTGTAGTTGAAAATCCCTGATCGTGAATAGATCTAAGGTAGTGTATGGGGTATTCGGTCAGGAAATTTGCGACATCTCCACCAAATCGTTCATCGTTAATTCGTTTTGTTAAAAATTCAGCAATATAGGAATCTCCCGATTTTTCTCGTGTAGTATAGGCTCTAACGAAAAAATTATCACCTCGTAATTGCAATCGATGTTGGTTTATCGAAAAATCATTGAGAGAATAGCGTTGAGCACCTGTATATACCGAAGTTCCAAAACCATAATTGAAGTAGTAACTCAATTCCATTTGATCATTTAAACGATAATAAAGCCCTAAATTGGCCTTTAGGTTTTCTGCATCGTAGTCAACAATATGTTCTTCTTTATAGGAAGGTGCAGCGATAATATGATTGGGTAAAAAACCTGATTCTGCATACGCCAACGCATTTCCAGAGGGAAATACACCTGGTGGGTTTGTGGCTAATATATCCCAGCCAAATTCATCAGGTGTAATAATACCATCACCATTCTTGTCAGAAGTTTTGCTAAATCTTAATATATTCATATTTAAATTAGCTTCATCACCCATGTAATGTAGTCGATCCGCACTTATGTTGTCAATAGAAGATTCATTAGGAAAAGGATTTAGATTTTCATTTCTATCAAAGTCACTAGTTCCATGCCAATCTTGGGCTTTCATGTAGGATACATTTGCTTTTACGGCAAACTTGTTATTAAAAGATTTAGCATAGCGCAATGCAAATTCATACATAGGAGCTGGCTCTCGGTCAGCATTTGCCCCTACGTGATTTACACCTGTTTTCACATATGCACTCACTCCTTGGTAATCGAATGGCGTTTTGCTATTCACTAATAAAATGCCATTAAAAGCATTAGCTCCATAAATAGCAGAAGATGCTCCTGGAATCAATTCCATGCTTTCTACATCTAAAATAGAAGGACCGTTTAAGTTCCCGATAGGGAAGTTCAAGCCTGGTGCTTGTGTATCCATTCCATCGGTTAATTGTACAAAACGAGTATTACCATTACTATTAAACCCTCTGGCATTTACTATTTGAAAGTTTATACTTGATGAATTCACATCAACACCTTTTAGGTTAGCCATACCTTTATAGTAGTCATCTGATGCTGTATTTTGAATGGCAAGAATCCCCATTTTTTCAATGGAAACTGGAGATTTAAGAATACTTTCTTCCACCCTAGAAGCAGATATTACTACCTCTTGCCCTAATAAAGCGACTTCTTCCAAAACTATATCTAATCCAGAAGTAATGTTTTCGGTAATATCAAATTCAGCTGTACTATAACCAATAAAAGAAGCTTGGATAGTCATTGGAGGTGGGGATTTTACGGTTAAATTAAAATTCCCATCAACATCTGTAATTGTGCCGATTACTTTTCCTTTCACAATAATGTTAACCCCAGCGAGAGTTTCACTGGTTTTGCTATCTTTTACTGTACCAGAAATAGTAGTTGTACTTTGTGTAAAAGCAGAAGTGCTAATCAAAAATAATAGTGCGGTTAGTGTTATTATAGTATTTGTAAATGTTTTCATCTTGCTTTTCTTTTTTATTAAAATAAGAAATAAAACACAATAAAATGTAAAAATGTCATTTCTTCATTCTTTAAATATACTTGTTAGTCGTAAATTATAGTCATTTCGAACAACATTTTTTAATTTTTTATTCGAATAGAAAGGTGAACCATCAACTTTCTTGATGTACCCCCTGATTTCACCACCAATTTAGTAGGTCAATAATTAGGGAGTAGAATAAATATTCTTTAAACCCGGATTATGCAATAGAATTCGTAAATCATGATGGTTATATTGAGACATCTTCAATACGCCTTTCTTTCATTATTCAGTAAAAGTATATAACCTCTTAATGATGTATTTTTACTTAATTCACTCTGTCAGATAGATCCTGCCTACCGCAGGTAGACTTGCGAAATCTCAAATCAACATAGTATTGGAATAAAATTATTTACCTTGTTTCATTTCAGCCTCAAGATGCTTTACTAATTTTTCGCAAGTATTATTAAGTTCATTAGAAAATACTTCGTCTCCAGTAGCACTAAGTGCACTTTGTGCCAACCCACCAATACAATCAATATAAAACCTTTTCATTTCATCTACAGGCATATCCTTACTCCATAAATCTATGCGCATGGTATTTTTTTGTAGATGATCCCATAGAGAAATACTCATGGATTTAGTTTCTGTTATTTCCCCATCAGGTTTATCACTGGCACTCCAAGTAATTTTTTCAGGGATATCTTTTTCATCTAGCTCGACAGTAAAATTTATATGTGATTTTTTCATTTACGTTTAATGTGATTTTTTCATTATGTGCTAAATTAACAATTAATCAATTTCTACATTAATTCATTGCTACATTTCCACATTATAATTAATTATAGTCTCATTTCAGGAATATCTCCTTCAACGATTAATTTACCTTCAGTTGCATTTTTTATTTCTTCAATGCTTACATCTGGTGCTCTTTCTAATAAATAGAACGCCCCATTTTTTATTTCCATTACACAAAGGTTGGTAACTACTTTTTTAACACAACCAACACCAGTAAGTGGTAAAGTACAGTTTTTAAGTATTTTCGATTCTCCTTTTTTGTTGGTGTGCATCATAGCAACAATAATGTTTTCTGCCGAAGCTACCAAATCCATTGCTCCCCCCATTCCTTTCACCATTTTACCAGGAATTTTCCAGTTGGCGATGTCTCCGTTTTCAGAAACTTCCATTGCACCTAGAACTGTAAGTTGTACGTGTTGTCCTCTAATCATGGCAAAGCTAGTAGCTGAGTCGAAAAAAACTGCACCAGGCATAGTAGTAATGGTCTGTTTACCAGCATTTATAAGATCTGCATCTTCTTCACCCTCAAAAGGGAATGGCCCCATGCCTAATACTCCATTTTCAGATTGAAATTCAACATTAATTCCCTCAGGAATGTAATTAGCTACTAGAGTAGGGATTCCTATTCCCAAGTTTACATACCAATTATTCTGCAATTCCTGGGCTATTCGTTGCGCTATTTGATTTTTGTTTAACATAATTTTAATGTGAAAATTATCTCATGTATCAATGTAGTAGTTATCTCTTTTTCGAAGAGCTGATGATTTTATAAATTATTAGCCCTAATTCGTTGATCATACTTTTTAATGCTTCATCAAAAGGATATGTATTACTTCTTTCGCAAAGAATTAGCCAATATTTTGTTTCATCAACTTCTTTAGCTGCTATTTTTATTTTATGAATGAAATCTGCTTTACTCTCTGCATTTTGTGCTTCATGAACATTAGCACCAATTGAAGTTCCAGATTTTAACAACTGTTTTGCTATTACGTATTTTCTTTTGTCCTCTAGCAGTTCACAATAGGTGATAATTTTTAGTGCGAATTCAATTGACTTATTTACAACAACATTCTCTTTCATTTTCAATTAACTGTTACATTTCCATATTAAATCATTATTCCATTGAACAAATCACCACTAGAGCCTTGCTCTAGTGGTGATTTGTTCAATCCGTTTCTCATACTTTTCTCCTTGAAAAATACGTTGTACAAAAATCCCAGGAGTGTGAATTTCATTTGGATTTAACTCACCATCGGACACTAACTCTTCCACTTCAGCAATGGTAATTTTACCCGCCATAGCCATCATAGGATTAAAATTTCTGGCAGTAGATTTATATATTAAGTTTCCAGCTTTATCTCCTTTCCAAGCTTTTACAATAGCGAAATCAGCGGTAAGAGCCGATTCTAAAATATGAGGTTTTCCATTGAATTCCCTAACTTCTTTGCCTTCCGCTACTTCTGTACCATAACCTGCTGGAGTAAAAAATGCAGGAATTCCAGCTCCTCCTGCTCTACATCTTTCCGCTAATGAACCTTGAGGTATTAAATCTACCTTTAACTCACCAGTGAGCATTTGTCGTTCAAACTCATTGTTTTCTCCAACATACGATGAAATCATTTTTTTTACCTGCTTCTGTTGCAGCATTAGACCAATACCAAAATCATCAACGCCTGCATTGTTGGAAATGCATGTGAGTCCCATTACCTTTTTCTTAACTAATTCAGCAATGCAATTTTCGGGTATGCCACATAGACCAAACCCCCCAAGCATTAACGTCATATTATCTTCAATACCATGGGTTGCGGCTGTAGCATTTTTAACTACTTTGTTAATCATGTTTTCTTTCAGTTCTACCTATGCTGAAAGTTAACGATTTAAAATAGCAATTGCCAGTTGATTATCTTTTGATAGTTGTGCCTTAAGCTCATCCATATTGTCGAATTTAATTTCTTTGCGAAGCATTTTTATGAAATGAATCTCAATTTCTTTCTCATAAATATCTTCGCTAAAATGGAATATGTTTGCTTCAATAGTATGCATTTGTCCATCTACAGTAGGTCGATAGCCAATATTTACCATGGCTTGATACTCTTTTTCGTTTATCGACACATAAGCTGCATACACGCCATCGGCTGGTATAAGCTTGTAGGTATCTCCAAGTTGAATATTTGCAGTTGGATAGCCAATTGTTCTACCTAATTGATTTCCTTTAATCACTTTTCCTGATACACTAAACCTGTGTCCTAGATAGTTGTTTGAAACTTCAACTTTACCTTCTTCAAGGTTTTTTCTAATAATAGTTGAACTTACTCCTACATCTTCAAGGTCTTGACGAGGAATTTCTTCTACTTCAAACCCATACGACAATGAGTTAGTTTTAAGATGTTCGAAACTTCCTTCACGGTTACGTCCAAATTTGTGATCATAACCTATGATTAATCGTTTAGTTCCAATTTTGTCGATCAGAATTTGTTGAATAAATTGTTGAGAAGTAAGTTGGGAGAATTCCTTTGTGAAAGCAATACTAACCAAATGATCTATACCTTGTTGAGCAATAAGCTTCGCTTTTTCATCAAAAGTATTTAAAAGCTTTAGACCATCTCCATGATTAGGAAACAATACTATTCGAGGATGAGGCCAAAAAGTGATAACTACACTTTCACCATTATCTCTTTTAGCAGCTTCAATAACTCTTTTTAAAATTTTTTGATGCCCAAAGTGAACCCCATCAAAAGTACCGCTAGTGACTACAGCATTTTTTAATGGGGTTAAATGTTCTATTCCTTGATGAATTTTCATTGTTGAGCTATAATTTCTTCTATAGTTGAAGCGTTTTCTAGTTTGAAATCACCAATTCTAGTTCTACATAGTTCTGATAAGTAAGCACCTACACCCAAGTGTTTACCAAAGTCACGGGCAATACTGCGAATGTATGTGCCTTTAGAGCAAGTTATTCGAAAATAAATTTCTGGTAACGAAATTTTTGTTATTTCAAATTCTTTTATTTCTACTTTCCTTGATTTTAGCTCAACATTCTCTCCTTTTCTAGCACTTTTATAGGCACGTTTACCATCTATTTTTACAGCAGAGAAAACAGGAGGAATTTGATCTATCCACCCTAAAAATTGGGCAGTAGCGTTAGTTATTTCTTGTTCTGAGAGGTGAGAAATATCTTTTTCTGAGTCTACTTCGGTTTCCAAATCAAACGATGGAGTAGTTTTGCCAAGTATAAATGTTCCAGTATATTCTTTTTCCTGTGCTTGAAAAGTCTCTATTTGTTTGGTCATTTTTCCAGTACATAATATTAGCAATCCTGTCGCTAATGGATCAAGAGTTCCAGCATGTCCAATTTTTTTTACTTTTAAGGCGTAGCGCAATTTTTTAACTACATCGAACGAAGTCCATTGGTATGGTTTGTTTACCATTAGCACTTTGGCTTCATCTACTTTTAGTGATACTTCACTCATTTACTTAGGAAAAAATGATTACTGATAACCCAACGATTATACAATATATGGCGAAATATATAAGTTTACCACGTTTTACAATATTCACCATCCAAGAGCAGGCTATAACACCTGATATGAAGGCTGCGATAAAACCTACAGAAAGAACGGGAAAGCTTATGTTATTGATAAGTTCTGGTTGTTCAATTAAATCCTTGATTTTTAAAAGCATAGCACCCAAAATAGGAGGGAGAACCATCAGAAATGAAAATTTAGTAGCTTTTTCCTTATCTACACCAAGAAGAATAGCCGTAGAAATGGTAGCTCCAGATCTGGAAATACCAGGAAGAATAGCAATAGCCTGAGCCAAACCAATGATCAATGCTTTCCAATAATTCACATCTTTTTTTTGGCTGTTAGTAAAATAAGTGAAGGTTAGTAATAATCCTGTTACAAGTAACATGCTTGCTACGAAAATCACATTGCCACCAAAAAAAGATTCGATTTGTTTTTCGAAAAATACTCCTGCAATTCCTACAGGGATCATGGAAATAATAATTTTGGTTATGAACTGAGTAGATTCATTCCATTTGAATTCGAGTAATTCAACTATTATTTGAATTATGGTTTTTCGAAATACAACAATGGTGGAAAGAGCAGTTGCACCATGTACAATTATTGAAAACAACAGATTGTCTTTCGATTGAACATTAAGTAACACTGCACCTAACTCAATATGCCCACTGCTACTTACTGGCAAAAATTCGGTCAACCCTTGGATAATACCAAGAATTAATGCCTCAATGAAATTCATCTAAATTACTTTTTATGAAGTATAGCAAAGAATTCGATAATAAAGCCTAGCATAACGACTAAAGGCCCTAGCGTAAGCCCTAGAAATCCAAATCCATGAGGTTCGGTATCTAATGACATAATAATGAAACCTGTAATAAGGGTGGCAATGCCAATTAGCATTAACATGTAATTCTTTTTACCAAAAGCTACTTTGTTCTTATTTTCCATAGTTAGTATAAATCGTCTAAAGACATTTTTAGGTACTTATTAATTGCTCTATATGTGCTGAAAAAACCTATTATGATTCCACCAATGAGCAAAAAACCAAACATAATAATTAGATTATTGAAATCTTGGAGTAGTTGCAAATCTTCAATTCGAGCGTATGCGTATTGTAATAAACCAAAAAGAAGTGCAGAAGCAATAATTCCACCAAACAGACCATAGACTGACGAGCGATAAAGAAAAGGTTTACGTATGAATCCAGAAGTTGCACCTACTAGCTGCATACTTCGTATCAAAAAGCGTTGAGAAAATAAAGCCAATTTGATAGTATTGTTAATAAGTATGATTACTACTAATAGTAGGATAGTCGCAAAAATAAGCAGTACAAGACTAATTTTAGTTAAGTTTTTATTGATAGAATTAATTAGGCTTTCAACATATACAACCTCAAATACACCTCTTAGTTCTTCAATTTCACTTTTTATTTGTTGTAGTTTTTGCTGTTCGTAATAACCTTCGTTTATCTTTAAAGTAAAGGCATCTCTTAAAGGGTTATCAGCCAATACTTTCTTTATGTCCTCACCTGTTTCATTCAAAAATATTTGTGCAGCTTCATCTTTTGGAATATAATTGATTTGAGCTTCATTTTCTTTCGATAATACGTAAGGTTTTGTAGCTAATGTTTGTTGTAGTGTTATCTTCTGGCTTTCCGAAATATTATTATTAAGGTACACCTGTATTTCGATATTCTCTCTTATGATGCTAGTTAGTTTTGCAGTATGTAAAAATAAAATACCAAAAAGACCAATTACAAAAAGAGCTAATGAGATACTAAAAATCACATTTGCTGAAGGATAGCTTCCTAAACGCTTCTTTTTGTATTTTTTCGTATTTTTCACTTTTGAGATATAAGTCTATCAATTTTAATAAACACAAACATAATTAAATAAGCTTAATATTTATTTAATATGAGATACCTTATCCTATTAATGTTATTCCAAAGAAACGACTTAAAACCGTAAGTACGAACAGAGTACCTAAAATAGCAGGACAAATAAAGGATATAGCTATGTCAATAAATTTAGCTATTACAGAGCCTTTAAAAGAATCATTTCCTTGAGTAATTTCTTCAATCAAATTATGTTTTTTCCAAGCGTAGGCTGCGAAAATAGAAATTAAAAAACCTCCTAAAGGTAATAAAGAATCGTTTGCTACATGTTGTGCAAATGACATAAAATCAGTAGCACTTTCTGCTCCAAAATAAGTAATGAAACTACTCCAAAAATCAGAAGCTCCATTAGAAAGTAATGATGGAACGCCAATGATAAAGATGAGTATTGCTACCATCCAAACAGCTTTTGATCTTCTTACTTTATGTTCATCTACAACATATGCTACAGGGACTTCTAATAGAGAAACAGTAGAAGTTAGTGCAGCAAATGAGAGTAAGAGAAAGAAAAGTGAACCAATAATTACACCAAGAGTGGAACCTAAACTTTGAAATACTCCTGGTAGTACTGTAAATATTAACCCAGCACCTTGCCCAGCTCCTTCCATGGTTCCATTAGTTAAATAAGCTACAAAAGGAAACATCATTAATCCAGCAATAAATGCGATTCCAACATCGGTAAGTGTAATTAATGCTGCAGAAGTGACAATATTGTCGTTTTTTCCAACATAACTACCATAAGTAATCAATGCACCCATCCCTAACGATAGTGAGAAAAAAGCTTGTCCTAACGCATTATATATTACAGGGAAAGTAATTTTTGAAAAATCAGGCACGAGATAAAATTTAACCCCCTCAAATGCATGATCAAGTGTAAATGCATAGGCTGTAAGTGAAAGTATGATAAGAATGAGTGTAGGCATTAATATTTTTGCAGCTTTCTCAATTCCTCCAGAAATTCCTTTTGATACTATGAAGGCTGTTGAAAACATAAATATTGTAGCGTAGCCTCCAACCTTAATTACATTTGAAGTAAATGATGAAAAATTTTGACCTATTTCGAAATTACCTAATAGCATTTCAATAAAATAACCAAATGCCCATCCTGCTACCACGTTGTAAAACGATAATATAATGACACCACAAAAAAGACCCATATATCCTACAATTGACCAATTTTTATGTCCTAATGCTTTAAAGGCACCAACAGGATTTAATTGTGTTTTTCTGCCAATGGCGATTTCCGTAATCATTACTGGTAAGCATAAGATGAAGCAAAAAATCAGATACACCACAACAAAAGCAGCGCCACCTCCAGCACCAACTTCAAATGGGAAGCCCCACAAATTTCCAAGCCCTACAGCCGAACCTGCTGCTGCCATTATAAAACCTAGTTTACTAGAGAACCCTCCTCTGTTTGCCATTGTTATTAATTTTTGAATTGGTTAAATCTAATCTGAATGGAAAAGTATAGACTTTTCACTACTAATCAAAAAAATAGCCATTACATTGTTAATTGTAACGGCTATTATTGATGTAAAATGTTTAAATTAACTTTGAGCCTTATCGTTGTTTGCGGCTAATTTAAATAGTTTTCCTACTGTAAGTCCTTGAACTACAATGGAAAATAATACTACACAGTATGTCATGGTAATGATTATATCTACGATTTTAGCATCCATGACAAATCCATGGTTTTCTTTATAGAGAGAAAGAGCTAAGGCTACTGATATTCCACCACGCAAGCCACTCCAAGTTAGTATCCTAATCGTATATTTTGGAAAAAATCTTTTGATTCTCATAATAGAAACAGGTATTCCAACACCTAGTAGTCTAGCTGTTAGAACTACTACTATTGCAATGCCTGCTGCATAGAAATAATCCATCTCATAATGAATAACAATAATTTGTAACCCTATTAAAATAAAAAGGATGGCATTCATAGCTTCATCCATTAAATGCCAAAATTTATAAACATATTCTCCTGCAGCATCTTCTTCATCTTTTTTGCCAATCCTACCTTTTCTACCTACAAAAAGCCCCATAACAACCATAGCTAATGGCCCAGATACATGAAGTGTTTCAGCAATACTTGCACCGCCAAGTACCATAGAAAGCGTTACTAAAACCTCAATTTCAGTATGCTCGTTATCAATTATTTTTAAAAGATATAGCCCTATATAGCCTAACAAAGCCCCTAAAGCAACTCCTCCTATCACTTCAATTCCAAATAGTTTCACAACCTCTATCATTTCAAAATTTTCTACTCCACCAGCAGCTACACCTAATATTGAAAGGAACACTACTACCCCTATTCCATCGTTAAATAATGATTCACCAGCTATTTGTGATTCTAGATTTTCTGATACTACAGTTTTTTTTATCATAGCTAGTACTGCAATTGGATCGGTTGGGGATATCAATGCACCAAATAATAAGCAGTATATAAAATCTAATGGTAAACCTAATAGAGGTAAAATGATAAACATAGCACTACCTACCACGAATGTAGAAATAAGTACACCTACGGTAGCTAGTATAAGTATTGGCCATTTCTCTTCACCTAATTTATTCAGGTTCACATCTAGTGCTCCTGCAAATAATAAGAAACTAAGCATAACCTGAAAAAGTACTTTAGAAAAGTCATACTCTGTCATTAAATTTGTAGCTAGTAAATTAAGGTTTCTGAAAACATATTCTCCACCAATAATAAAAAGTGATAGTCCAAGTGCTAAAAGCATAAGACCGATGGTGGAGGGTAATTTTAAATACTTCACATTTATTAATGTGAAAAAAGCTGCCATAAAGATGAGTAGTGTAATAAAATCTAATACTTCCATAGTGGTATTTAAAGTTTAGTCGATTAAAGTTCAGTTTTTTATTAAAAATAGAAATTGTCTGAATTTAGAAAAATTATTTGGTAATTAAAATATGTTCCAAAAAATGGGCTTATGACTCAGGAAGTTCTTAACATTGAACTCTAATTTCTAACAATGTGTAAACCACTTTTTTTATAAGCTGAAAAATGTAATGTTATGGAAGAAAAACGTACACTTAGCACAAAAGAAAGAGCACTTCGTATTAATCTTGATCAGAGTGTTTATGGATCATTTGCCGAAATAGGAGCAGGTCAGGAGGTAGCAGCCAATTTTTTTAAAGCAGGGGGTGCATCAGGAACAATAGCCAAAACAATGTCTGCATATGACATGTCATTTAGCGATGCTATTTATGGTAAACACGGAAGATATGTTTGTGAACCTCGACTAATAAGAATGTTGGAGAAAGAATATGATCTCCTACCCGAACGATTGCCTAATCGAATATCAGACACACGTTTTTTCGCATTTGCTAATACTGTTGAGGCTTTAAATTATGAAAAAACAAACCAACCTCATGGTTGGATTGGATGTAGATTTCAATTACGTCCAGATTCAACGCCAAATGAGTGTGTTATTCATGTAAAAATGAATGATAATGATATCCTTGCACAACAGGCTACTATTGGAACAATAGGTGTGAATTTAATTTTTGCATGTATGTATATTAGTGACCCAGAAGAGTTTTTAAATTCATTAGTAGATGGAATTTCTAAAGATAGAATTGAAATTGATATGTTTCGGCTAGATGGTTCAGATTTTGATCATGTCGATAACAGATTAATGAGTTTAAAACTAGTGAAAAATGGTATGACTAGAGCCACGATGTTTTCCCCAGATGGCTCTATGCTTCAACCTTCTGAAGTGTTATATAAAAAAAATGTTCTTGTTTTAAGAGGAAGGTATCGACCTGTAACACATGTAAACGTAGATATGTTGTTGGCAGCACGAAGACATTTTATTCCTGAGCCTGATGTAGATAAAAAAAATATTTATGTATTGTGTGAACTTACGTTAACAGATTTGAGTAAGGATGGGCAAATTGATGAAAAAGATTTTTTACAAAGGGTTGATATTATATGTTCTTTGGGTCAAAATGTACTCATTTCTAATTATCCAGAATACTATAGACTTGTAAATCATTTGTCAAGACTTACGAAAGGTTTTAAAATAGGAATAATTTTAGGTGTATACAGCTTACAAAGAATATTTGATGAAAAATATTATACAGGACTGCGAGGAGGAATATTAGAGGCTTTTGGTAAATTATTTGGAGGGAATGTGAAATTATATGTATACCCATCGATAAAAATAGACGGAGGAAAAGAGCTACTGACACTCAATGAGCTGGATATTCCAGAAGAAATGAAATCAATGCTACAGTATTTGAAGGATAATAATAAATTGGAAGATATTAATAATGCTAATCTTGACAATTTAGATATAATCTCTGATAATGTTTTAGAAATGATTAGTAGTGGCAATGATGATTGGGTGAGATATGTTCCTAAGAAAGTGGTTACTGCTATAAAAGAAAATGAATTATTCGGGTATTCGCATAAGCAATTACCTGAAAACTCTAATGTTAACTAAAAAGTAAAGCCATATACTGTTATACCGAATTTAAGGCATAATACAGTAATGTCCTGAAAAATGGTAGGTAAAACTTCTGTCAGATTGAGCCTGTCGAAATCTCAAATTAACGTGCTATTTTGTGTGCCACATCAGATAACAGTTTTTATGAGTGCTATGCCAATTCTCTTAAGTCAACTGGTACTACTCTAGATACTCCTTGCTCCACCATGGTGATTCCATAAATAATGTCGG
>JAOUKH010000236.1 GCA_029882685.1 Cyclobacteriaceae bacterium | reverse complement strand
AAGGTTCAGTGGAATCTTCTGATAATGGAACAAACTCTGATGATGAAACAAATTCTGAATTAAAGTGGGATTGATACCCTCTGAAATATAATTTTCAAGAGCCTACGGAGTTTTCGTAGGCTTTTTTGTAAGTCAATACTCAGTTAAAAAGCGCTTCTATTATTACTGGAATGTGAATAGGTAGGTAAATCCCATTTAAATAATTTCGTCTTCCTAAAAAGATAACTTTTCCCCTTTTGAAAAGGAGGGGGTATTAGTTGAAAATCAATTTTTAGAATAAGAAAAATAGTGCTTCATTGGTATTTTTGTTTTTTACTTAGTTTGCTCCTAAAATGAAATGCCCCTAGCTATTTAATAGAATATTTATAAGTATATTTGCAGGCGTTTCTCTTTAATTGTTTTGAGATAGTTAGTATGTGCTAATTTAATTAAAGGGATGCTATGTAAATAGAAATGTAGAACTGAAGAAAAACTAATTAATGGCATTAAAATGTGGTATCGTAGGTTTACCAAATGTAGGTAAATCAACACTTTTCAACGCAATATCAAATAATAAGGCTGAGGCCGCGAATTTTCCATTCTGTACAATTGAACCCAATGTAGGTGTTATATCAGTGCCAGATAAAAGACTTCAAATTTTAGAAGGACTGGTTGATCCTGAACGTGTGTTGCCCACTACTATGGAATTTGTAGATATAGCAGGTTTAGTGAAAGGTGCAAGTAAAGGTGAGGGGTTAGGAAACCAGTTTTTGGCTAACATTCGTGAGGTTGATGCCATTGTTCATGTTATACGATGTTTTGAAGATGAAAACATCGTGCATGTAGATGGTAAAGTAGATCCCGTCTCAGATAAAGAAATTATTGATACCGAATTACAATTACGTGACCTTGATTCTGTAGAAAAGAAAATACAGAAAACCCAGAAAATAGCTAAAACAGGAGAGGCGAAGGCCAAGAAAAATTTAGAAGTTCTTGAAAAGTATAAAGAGGCATTATTAGCAGGCAATAGTGTTAGGTCAGTTGAAATGGACAAAGACGATAAAGACGAGGCTATTTCAGAATTACAATTATTGACTGACAAGCCTGTTATTTATGTAGCGAATGTAGATGAGGGAGCTATTAATGATGGCAACAAACATGTTGAGGCACTTAAAGAAGCCGTTAAAGATGAAGATGCCCAAGTTATAATCGTTTCTGCTTCCATAGAGGCTCAAATAGCTGAATTAGAAGATGCTGAAGAACGAGAAATTTTTCTTTCTGAATATGGGTTGTCAGAATCTGGTTTAGATCAGTTAATTGGTGTATCATATAGTTTGTTAAACCTTATCACGTATTTTACCGCAGGAAAGAAAGAGGTGCGTGCCTGGACAATTGTAAAAGGTTGGAAAGCACCAGCAGCAGCAGGTGTAATCCATACTGATTTCGAAAAAGGATTTATTCGTGCCGAAGTAATGAAACTATCCGATTATGAAGAGTACAAAACAGAACAGGGCTGTAAAGAAGCTGGGAAAATGTCTGTGGAAGGAAAAGAATATGTAGTAAGTGATGGTGATATTATGCACTTTAGATTTAATGTGTAACTTGTTTTTATGATGTTTCATTTTTTTACAAATTAGTTGTGATGATAAGAGGATTAGTTGTTATCATAATCGAGCTTATATAAATGAAAAATAAGAAGAGTGTATTTGCAATCGTCATGATTTCCTTATTTGTGGCCGCATTACATTTCTTAATTGGTTCTAATTATCAAGGTGCTTTTAAGTGTTTTATTACAGGATATTTAATTGATTTTTTACTTCCAATGAATCTCTACTTGTTATTACAAGTAGCATTAAGAAAAAATACGTCAATTTTTTTAGCAAGAATTATTGGAGCAACATTGCCTTTTCTTTTTGGCGTAGTAGTTGAAGTATTACAATTTAATAATATCAGTTTTCTTGGTAGTACCTACGACCCTCTTGATATCCTGATGTATGGATCAGGGATTGGTTTAGGTCTAGTTATTGACTTTCTTCTTATCTCTAGATTAGAAAAATAAAAATTACTTCAAAATAGTCCAATAAGTTGAATTGATGTGAAATACGTTGAATTGGTGAAGATGTGAATTGAATGTATATTGGCATGAATTTTAATAGTCTCATGAACAGGTGGTTAGAAGTATGAAAAGATGTTTGATGTTTTTCGTTGTAATATTGATAGGTGAGAGTACCTATGCACAAGTAATGCCTCCATGTGGAGTTGATTATGGGTCAGCAGCAGATGAAACGAATATTAGTACTCAAATGCGATACGGCAGTATTGCAATGGCTAGAGATGCTATAAATCAAGCAAAAAATACCAGAGGCACATCTTTAGGTTGCCCTCAACAAGCCGTTACATACATGACACCAGATTTTACCGAACCTCTACTGTCAGATATTGAAAACGTGTGGAATACCATACACGCCCCTGCTATTACTTCTTTTACTGTAAACTGCCCAAGAATAGGAAGGTACGAGAGTAACTCAGCACTTGGGGCATATTACGCCATGCAGGCGGGCTATTTTAGTGATGCATCAAAACTAGCAGAAATAGCCAATATGATGTACGATCAACAATATGCGCAATGGAATGTAGCCTCACCAGATAATAGGAATGAAGGTGTTTATGGGTACATAAATGTCCCAGACGTAGATCAATGTTATCCGGGTGGGGTAGTAGGTTCTTCCGTTTCCACATTGTGTGCTACTCTTCCATCGTATTGTGTGAACTATACAGGAGGACAATTTGCTGGAAAAAGTTTTGCTATAAGTGGGCAAGATGATATAAATAATTGGTTTGATGGTGGGTTGGCTTACGATCATGGTTGGGTGGGTGTGCAAATGATGGAAGCTTCCATCATGCAATCTGACCCACTACTTCAATTGAAATATAATAGCTCTGTTGAACTAGCAGGTCAATTTGCTATTTCAGAATATAGTGTAAAAAACCATAATTATACGGCTAAATTAATCTGGTTATTGGCAGAGCTTTATGCACGAACGGGTAATGTAATTTATAAAGATGAGTTGAATTATAAATTGGATAAGAACTTAATTCCTGGTGTATTATGGGATGCTAATAATGATGGTTTGGTAGATGAAACCGCACCACCTATTGCTTTCAATACACTTACAACTATAGCACAAATACCTGGCAGAATGTGGGATGGTCACAACGCTATTTCATGGTATCATGCTATGAATACTTGGGCATTGACCGAAGCGTATGTCGCTTTTCGCGATCAAGGTGATGCTGCAAGAGCAAATGAGTTGAAACCCTATGTAATAGGAATGATGGATAACCTCGCCAATGAAATCAATACATTAGGTGTTATTACGCCAGATGCACTTGGTAGTAGAGATATTGCATACGCCTTACTTCTTGGAATTTGGAAAATTAGCCAATATGAAAACGAACCGCATTTGAATTGGGAGAATGCTGCTTGGGCAATGTGGAATTCGGGGTATTTTAATACCTACAATACACACTCAGTTTGTGTCGGACTTTTTTTATTAGTAAAATCTTCTACTGTATATCAGCCACTTCATCTAAGAAATCAGGTGGTTTCATCAGTATCTTATGTAGTTGAACCACCTCTTTCTATCCAACTATCTCCAAATCCCACAGCTGATGTTATGACAATCGAACTTACAAGTTGTGGATACATAAAAAAACAAATACGTTATCGTATTATAGATGTAAAAGGTAGGGCTGTGCTTGAGGGAGAGTTGAAATCAACTTCTACTACTATAGAGCTTTGCGGAATTAAAAATGGCATATATACTGCCGCCTTCTTTGATCATTCAAAATTTATTGAATCAATACAATTCGTGAAACACTAATTTGGTGTTGTTAGTTACTATATGTGTATTAATAGTTTTTTTCTCTATTTTTTCTGAAAGTATTATAGTTTTACTTAGGCTTTATTTTCTATAGATTAGTCTTATAATCACCTACATATGAATATTTCTCTTGTATAATTTGCATTATTAAATAATATGTTTTATTATTGACCAACCGTTCAGTCATAAAAAATATGAGTCCAAAAACAACACAACAAAATGAAGGTATTCGACA
>JAOUKH010000073.1 GCA_029882685.1 Cyclobacteriaceae bacterium | reverse complement strand
TGAGCGTTTTGGAATGAAAAAAACGGATGTCACTTTTGCTAAAGGAGGAATAGACTATGTAATAATGGAGAAAGTCATAAACTATGGTGGAGTAGTTTGATTAAAAATGTAAAATAAATTAGCTTCCATCCATTATTACAAGCAAAATTTTCACCATTAGAGTATAGTGAACTTTATGTTACCATCTACTTTTATAAATATTACTAAATATTATTATATTTGATTGAAACACAATCTAGCATTGAGAGTGAGTGTTATTCGAATTTTGTATGCTATAAAGATCAAAGTATGAAAATATATTATAGAGTTTTGCTATTAACATTAGTTATCACTTCTTGTACCACTAAGGATAAGGGAAGATTAACTCATAATGGATTACCCATTATTAAAGCAACTCAAACAGATATTGACTTCAAAGTAGGAGATGATTGGTTTTCTGGATGGTGGACTATTGCTCTAGAGGTAGAAAACGACACATTACAAGTTATTTGTTTTGGACAAAAGGAAACTTTCAGATTTGCAACTGATTTAGATAGTATTGAATTTGAAATAGAGCCAGGGGAAAGTAAAAATTTTTATGTGCTTTTACACGATAGTTTGTATGCGCATACTATTATTCAAGGTGTCCCTTTCCAATCGAATAAAATAATTTACGATTCGGTAAATAGCGGAAGAGTGGAATTCATGTATCAAACAGAAAAAAGTGAATATCTGTCCAACCTAATGAAAGAATTCCCTTTAGAGTTTAATACAAATGAAATGAGTGACAAAGAAATTGTATTAGCTGTTCTAAATTGGACAAACAGTCGTTGGCAACATGATGGCAATAACTTACCAAAGAAGAATGATGCTATATCAATTTTGAAAGAAGCTGAACAAGGCGGTAGATTCCCTTGCTTTGCATACGCCATAGTACTTCGAGATCAATTGACAGCCTTAGGGTATAACGCTAGAACAGTTTACTTAAAAACTCAAGATGCAGAGGTTAGGGAATCTTCACCTGGACATGTTGCCACTGAAGTCTTTCTTAATGATTTGGAAAAATGGGTGTTTGTTGATGGGCAATTTAATGTTTTATCAACGCTAAATGGAAAGCCTTTAAACGCTATTGAATTCCAAAATGCAATAAGTAATCATTACGATGAATTAGAATTGGAAAGTTTGGCAGAACCTGACTATGCAGAATCAAAAAGACTTTATGTAGAATTTGTATATGACTATTTATTTTACATTGATACCGCTTTAGACAATAGATACGATCCTGACGAAAGATTTACTATAAATGGAAAGCGTTCACTTATGTTAGTTCCAAAAGAGGCTGATAATCTTGCTCACATCAATTTTTGGGACATAGATATTGACTTCTGTATTTATACGAATTCTGCGATGGATTTTTATTCAAGACCTAATTGATATGGCATACAACAACCCCTAATATGGTGTATCATATGTAGTTTAAATCAATCAATATACTGTAGCCGTATTTTAGGACGGGACATTAAATTCACCATATTTCTTTCTAACCTTCTGAACTTATTATACATTTGGTGCGTTATTACACCATATTAGCAGTTATGACAAGACAAAGTATTTCTTTTACAGAGCCTAACGATGAATGGTTGAAAGAACAAGTTAATAACAAAGAGTATGCTAGTAAAAGTGAACTTGTAAACGATCTTATTAGACAAGCAAGACAGCAGCAACAGCAAATTGACTTTGTCAGAATGAAACTTGAACAAGCTGAAAAAAGCGGGTTTACAGATGACAGCAAAAATCAGATTCTTGCTGAATCAAAGTCCTTGCTTAATGACTAAATACAGACTAGTAACACTGCCAAAGAAGACCTGATCAGAATTCATCATTATGGAGTTGCACGCTTCGGAATTGAACAAGCAGATAAATATTTTGACTCCTTTTTTAAGTACTTTGATATTATAGCACAGCGACCATACGCATTTGAATCTGTTGAATTTATTAGAGCTGATTACAGAAGATGCGTTTGTGGCTCGGACAGTATTTATTATCGAATTAATGACGAAATTGTAGAAATCATGACTATAATTGGGAGGCAAGACATTGATAAATCGTTAAGCTACCTGCTTAATGAATAAGAAAACGTTTGGCTACATTCGGTAAAAAAAACATAGCGTTTTGGTTAGCTGCTATTCAGTTAGTAAATTTATACATAACGTGTGGTTTCAATTGCTTTGGGTAGAATCCACTCTGTTTTTTACTTTGTTAAAAAAATATCGAAATAAAACTTATTTACGTAATAAATCATTAATTTTGTACGTAAAATAAATGTAATGGATAAAAAATTGACATTAAGTTTAGATAAATCAATTATTGAAAGTGCAAAAAAATATGCTAAATCAAATAATATTAGTTTGTCAAAACTTATCGAATCTTATTTAATGACACTTACTAAACGAAAGAGGGGTTCAGTTGAAATAACGCCTCTTGTTGAGAGTTTAAGTGGTGTAATTACTCTTGATAAAGATTATGATGTGAAAGGTGTGTATGCTGATTATCTAATTGAGAAATACAAATGAACAGGTTGTTAATTGACACAAATATAGTCATAGACCTACTTTCAAAAAGAGAAAAATATTATAATGAGGCTGCCGATTTATTTTCTCGTGCTGACAAAAAAGAATTGGAACTAACAATTTCATCCTTGACATTTGCCAACACAAATTATATTCTTACAAAAATTAAATCCGCAATAGAGGCGAGAGAAATATTGAGAAAATTCAAAGTACTTGTTGAGTTATTAAGTTTAGATGATAAAATAACTGAATTAGCTTTAAGCGATGATAATTTTCCAGATTTTGAGGATGGACTACAATACTATTCTGCTATCGAAAATAAAATTGATATTATTATTACACGAAACAAAAAAGATTTTAAATACTCGAAAATTCCTGTCTTAACTGCGAAAGAATTTTTAGCTCGGAAATAATGCTGGTGATTAACAATGCCTACACCTGTATAGCGGGTGTATATTGCACCAGAAAAGCATTATATTAGTATAGCGTTGAACATAAAAATAGATAATAAACATGAAAGCATTAAAAATTTTCCTTCTTATTACCATTACGTTTGGTATGTTTAGTTGTAATAATATGGATTCGAACACTGTGGTTGAGGAGAAGTCCATCGAAGATGGAAGGGAATACTATCAACTAAAAGTCTATACTTTTGACACTGAAGATCAAGTATCAACTACTGATACGTACCTTAAAGAAGCTTATATGCCTAAATTAAAGGATCTCGGAATAAGTCCAGTAGGGGTGTTTAAACAGAGACCAAGTGAAGAAGATTCTGTTCTTAGAACTTATGTGCTTGTTCCTTTTAATTCAATAGATCAATTTCTTTCGCTTGAAGAAGAGCTAGCTAAAGATGAAGAATATCAGACAGCTGGAAGTGATTATATCAATGCTCCATACGATCAGCCTCCATACCAACGTATTGAGTCAATATTGATGAAGGCGTTTATAGATATGCCTAAAATGATTGCTACTACAATGGAGGGGTCAAGATCGGAGAGGATATATGAGTTGAGAAGTTATGAATCGCCTACTGAGCAGTATTACATCAATAAAGTAGACATGTTTAACGCTGGGGGAGAAGTAAAACTTTTTGATCGTTTAGAATTTAATGCGGTGTTTTATGCAGAAGTGATATCAGGTGCTAAAATGCCCAATTTAATGTATATGACTACATTTACGAATCAGGCAAGTCGTGATGAGCATTGGAAAGCATTTGGTGATGCACCTGAGTGGAAAGAATTGATTGCTATGGAGAAATATAAGAATAATGTTTCGCATGCGGATATCATTTTCCTTTACCCAACGGAGTATTCAGATTACTAATTTGTTCTTGTAAAGTGAATTATAGAAAATTTAGCATGATACTTGACTTCGAGTACTTCAGTCTGCGTGTATGATTTTAAAAACGAAAAGTAGAGACCTTACAGGTTTTACAAATTCACATCCGTATTAATACTTAATTAGAGGTAATTTACAAATACAAACCTGAAAGGTCTAACTGATCTATGCTATGAATTAGTGAAACCTTCAAGGATTCTATACATGTGTAAAAAGCCTCTTCTAGTTTTCTATAAATCACTTCTCTTTAGTTTTTCATAAATCGCCCAAGGTATAGCAGCTATATATAGAGTAGCTACAATAATTGATTCTATACTCACGTAATCTTGGATTTCCTGAAATACATATTTGGGAAATGGAAATTCAATAAGATTGTTCATGGCATGCATTGGGAAATATGCTCCGATGTATTGAATGCTATCAGGAAGATAAGCTGTTATGATATATTCTAATGGCAAATAGATTACGAGAAGTGCAATAGTTAGCCCTGAACGCTTGATAAGTACTGTAAGTAAGAAAGCAAATAATAAATATAGGAGTACATCAATAAAATAAGCAAAAACAAATTCTATTCCTGTAAAGATATCAGCAAAATCGTAGTTAGGAGAGTATATAAGCCCTGTTATTAGTCCTGTGATAAAAACCAGTAGGGTTGAATAAAGACTTAACATTAAAATGGTAGAAAGCTTTGAACCTATAAATTCCAATCTGTTAAGTCCATCAATAACGTTTTGTCGTATGGTTTTGTAGCTAAATTCATTTGAAACAGATATGATGACCACTATTGCCAATACTATTTTTAAAAAAGCAAATACATAGGTGATGTTTTGCCAAATATCAGGAAAATACAAAACAGGAATTTTTAAAGGATCGAAACCTTCAAAATTAGCTCCTTTTACTTTTAGCCATTTCAAAAACTCCATTACCGAAGTTGGTATGGAGATAATAAGAATGGAGTAGAGGGTTAATAATACCCAAAACGTTCTATAATTAACTATTTTTTTTAAATCTATATTTAGTAAACGTAGCATATTTTCAGAGTAAATGGGTTATTGATCAGATGCAGCTAGCACTTCAAGAAATTGTTTTTCAAGACTTTTTTTCTGTGAGACTAAATGAGAAACAACCACATCATTTGCTATCAAATAGGTATTTAGAGTTTTACTATTGTGTCCATCATGTAGAGAAATAATCCATTTATTATGATCAGGTTTAACGCTTTTTATACCCTTATAGTTCTTTAATAACTCCTCAATATTTTCTTCTTCAGCACTTACTTCAACGGTTTCTTCCCCTTTTGATACATCTTCCACAAGGCCTGTATAGATCATTTTCCCTTTTTTCAAGACTGCGAAATGAGAGCATACTTTTTGCACTTCGTCTAATAAATGACTCGCCAAAATAATGGTTTTTCCATCTTTGGCTATTTCAATTATCAAATTCCTGATTTCAGCAATACCTTGCGGATCAAGACCATTGGTAGGTTCATCTAAAATCATTACAGTGGGATTGCAAAGCAATGCAGAGGCTATGGAAAGTCGTTGTTTCATACCCAAGGAGTAGGTTTTGAACTTATCATTTCTACGCTCGAATAAATCCACTTGCTGAAGGACATTGTCAATATTATCAGTTGAAACTTGTTTGATGTTAGCAACTATTTTTAAATTATCAATAGCAGATAAATAGGGGTAGAAAATTGGAGTTTCTAAAATAGCACCTATCTTTTTTCGATGTTCCTTCGAGGGTGTTTCTCCAAACCACTGGTATTCTCCACTTGTATGATTTATAACATCTAGAATAACCCCTAGAGTAGTAGTTTTTCCACTGCCATTAGGGCCTAATAGGCCAAAAATAGTCCCTTTTTTTATTTCTAAAGATAGGTCATTTACTGCTGTAATCCGACCGTACTTTTTTGTGAGATTTTTTATTGATAAAACGGTATCCAATAAGATTGAGTTTAGGTTATTGTAATGTCTGAATTTGTTTAGCAAGAGTTCCTATTTTATTTAACGGAACACTTCCTTTTAAATCAATAATGGTCATAGAGCTATCACTATTTATTAGAACAGCAATACCTTTTGTGATGCCATCTATTTCTTTAATGTAGGCATTAATTTTTGAACTTTCTTGTCGCATTGACATTAATTCTTCAAACTTGTCGGATTTATAATCTGAAACAAGTTCTTTATAATTTTCAGTAGTAAAGCTGTCCTCCTTTTTATCAATGGTAATCAATTTCATTTTATCAATATCTTTAATGATATCTTGAAACTCTTCATTGTTTTGCATGTTTAGCATGTTTAATGTGCTATGATAAAAAAACATGACAAAGGCATTATCATATTTTTTGTGCCATTTTTGAATAGTTTCACTTTGTGCATTTCCCAAGTAGGGAAGGGACAGCAGTAGAAGAAATAAATATTTTTTCATACAAATATGTACTGATTCATATATAAATAACTAACTAATACCATCTTAATGAGATGGTATTAGAAATTCACTTGTTTAGTGGTTTTAATCCCAATCATCATGATGCTCAACAATATAGGCAATATCCTTATGACTTAAACTACCATCAATGTTTATCAATGAAAAATCATCTCGTTCTTGTACTATTATCAGCATATTGCTGATGTTTTCTTTCGAGCCTTGTGCATAGACCTCAACGGTTTCTCTTCCATCTCTTACATTTATATATTCTTCATATTTTTCTTTTATTAAATTACTTTTAAAATCAGTAATTTCTTCTTTAGAAATATCAGCATCATATAACGAAAGGCTAAGTACCTCCATTGAATTTATTCCTTTAAAAATTCTGGCAGCCATCTCTGCTTCTTCATCGTCCGACCATTCGGCAATGTCTCCTAGTAAGCTAAATATATTACCTTTTAAAGTAACTACTGTGGCATCTTTTTCGTTTTTATACTTATTTGTAAATTCTTCAACTGTAGTTTGAGTTGAGCCTATTAATGAGGCTACAAATAGTAAAATAAGTGTTGTTAATTCTTTCATAATTGTGTTGTTTTTGAGTTTGTATATTAAGTTTTGTTTAATTTTTATCTTCTAGATTTTCTAATTTGTCTAGTCCTTGAATATCCATTTTTTTAGATAGTTTTGAGACTTGTTTAAGGTCGATTTCTCCTAGAAGTCGGATAACAAAAAAATCAGAATCTCCTCCAGAAACAAGTACTAACTCATTAATTTTTCCGTTTTTTTCCTTTATCATAAACTTCATCAGTTTACCATTTTCTCTTAAGGACATTAATTCATCAAATCCATCTTTTGGTATTTTTGTCATTAATTCTTTGTATAAATCCATACCATCAGGAGCATTGTCTTTTACTAACATTTTTAATCCAGTTAGCTTACTTATAGCATCCAAAACTTCTTGATCTTCTTCATTTTCTACTTCCATGTCTGTAAATAAACCGAACATTCTACTTGATACAGATATTTCGGTAAAATCTTCGTTATCAGCGTATTTGTTAAAAAACGCTGTCACTATATCGGATTGAGCATTTACACCAAAAGAGAGAGAAGTGATTAATAATATGAGTGCAGTTATATTTTTCATAGTTATCTATTTTCAGTTTTTATAATTCTACGTTATTGTTTTTTATTTTCTCCTCGGCTTTATTAAACTCCGAGAGCTTTACCATTTGAGTTTTACCTTTTCCTATTTTATTAGATATGAGCAATAATGCTTTTTTAGTTTCCTCAAATGCATCTTCAGGATTTTCAAATGTATCAGCCATTTGCACTTTATCTTGCTCTTGTTGTATGGTTCGTGTAACCAAAAGCGAAAGTACTATTACCATTATGATTACTGCTGCAACTTTATAATAGTTGTTGAACAAATGCACCATTTTAGTTTTTTTAGTTGATGCCTCTTCGTTTAGTTGAGCAAGGATTTTTTGATCGAAATCAGTACCAAGTTTTTTTTGCCTACTTTGAGTTTCAAAATATTGAAATAACAAGGCAGTGTCTTTAAACTGTTCAGGCACAGGCTCATTTTTGAAAAATGTTCTTAATTCTTTTTCTTCAACAATGCTGGTTTCGCAAGCCCAGTACTTTTCTAGCAGGTCTTCTATTCGTTTATAGTCCATATGCATTGATGTTTATTAAATTATCTTTCACTAATTTTCGAGCACGAAATAGGTTGACTTTTACTTGACTAAGATCAACATGCATGATTTCGCTAATTTCTTTGTATGAAAAGCCTTCAATATCGCGTAGTTGAATTACCTGTTTTTGTTTTTCAGGTAGCGAATTAATTATGTTATTTATGCTTTTCATTGTGTCGTTTGTTTCAGCTATCCTGTCAGGTGAATTATGAGTACTATCTCTGAGATCAAAGCCTTCATCTATTTGATCGGTAAGTTTGTAACGTTTAGATTTTACTTTATCGAGTACTTGGTTTTTTGTGACTTGCATGCACCATGCTTCAATATTTTTCCACGAATCCATATTTTCACGTTTGTTCCAAATTTTTATCATCACTTCCTGTACCACATCTTTAGCATCATCCTCATTGCGTAGCATGCGGTACGCAAATCGGTAGAGTTTATCTTTAGTGGGCAGCACCCTGTTTTTAAAGGCTTCTATGCTCATATTCATAAGGGAGACGATAGAGATGTATGTTTGTTACATGTAAGATAGTAAATAATGAAAATATTTTTTTAAGTGACTGATTTTCAGTTTAAAAATGTTTGCTTCAAGGTGGTAACTTTGGAAAGTTAACTCCATTTTGTAGGGGAGAACTAGCAGGACAAACGCATTTAATGCGGGTTTAACTTTCTGGGGAGTCATTCCGTATGTTTTGTTGGTTATAGCCAACAAAAACGAGGAGGAATCCTGACCAAAACGACATGTATTTATAATATCGTTAAGATTTCTATAGCAATGACACAAAAATTTTAAATGTGTTTGCCTTGGGAGAACTAGAGGAGATTTTGAATCAATAAATTATTAGGTTTAGAACTAGATCAATAAATTGTTTCTGTAATCCAATTAAAAATAAAGAATGAGTGTTTCTAAGACAAAACACCCCTATAATCCCCTAATTTAAAAAAGAAAGAAATCCACCTTTTAGCTTTTTATCCATCCAGTCGATGAGTTGAGTCCTTCCTTCTTCACTTTTATTGAAATAGGCTAATGCTCCTGCATCTTTACATTTTTCCATTAAATCAATATCATTAGCTAGTGAAGAAAAGATGACCACCTTGCTTTTTGGTTGTTCTTTTTTAATGAATTTAAGTACATCTAACCCATTGAGTGTTTCCAAAGAGAAATCAAGAATGATTAAGGAGGGCTTGTTATGTAATTGTTCAAAACACAATTTACCATCTGTAAAAACGTTAACATTATTGTATCCCTTAATTTCTAGGATTTTCTTAAGTGTAGCTCCTAATGCAGAGTCATCTTCAATGATATAAATAAGTGATTTGGACATGTTGTAATATTGGCTTTTTGGTTATGCTTTGTTCAAAATTCAAGCAAAAGCAAGCTATATTAAAAAATGAAATATATCAAACACTGATAAACAGCATTGTGGAATATATCAAAAAATCATTAATTTAGACATTCTAATAGAACTATAATGAAAAAATTATTTAAAAAGAATAAACCTCAACCATTACAAAACCAAAAGGAAAGTCATTTAAAAAATTTAATAGTACTTACTATGGCTGATGGACACATGGCCGAAATTGAAAACCATTCATTAATATCTATTGCCCACAGATTAGGTTTTGATGAAAAAGATATAGAGCGTATAAAATCTAATTTAGATAATATTGAGTTTGTTATGCCCGATAAATATGATGAAAAGATAGAGCAGTTCAAAGATTTATTGTGGCTCATGGTAGTAGATGGGCATATTGATCCAGAAGAAGAGTCAATATGTAGAGAAATAGCGAAGAAATTTGAGCTCACTCATGTAGTAGTTGAACAAATGCTTGCCAAATACAGTTGAGCTAGTTAAAGAAAGAAAAAAAACCTGAACTTATATTTTTCTTCATCCAAGTAATTAGTTCTTCTATTCCTTCTTGATCTTTATGAAAAAAACCTTCAGCTCCTTCTTTTTCACAGCGTTCTTGAAGCTCTTTATTTTCGTCAAGAGAAGTTAAAAACACTACTTTAGTATTACGATTTGTTTTTTTGATTAAACGAAGAACATCTAATCCATTTAATGTTTCTAAACTAAAGTCAAGAATAACTAATTTTGGTTTTTTATGAAGTTCTTGTACACAATCTTCACCATTTTTAAACAAAACCACGTTTTCATATTTATTTACTTGTAATATTTTCTTTATGCTTTTGCCAAATAATGGATCGTCATCAACAATGTGGATTAAAGCCTTACTCATACTAACTCAGTTTATTATTTCTTAATCTTTTATATTCTTTCTAATTTCTTTTCCTATTTTTTTAGATTGTTTACCAACAGATTTTCCTTCCTTTTTTAATTGCCCACCTATATTTTTACCACTTTTTTTCAGCTCTTTGCCAAGTTTTTTGAACTCTATTTTTAAACTATTTATCCAAGCGTTATGTTTAAATTCTGCTTTACCTTTATTAATTACCTTATCAGTAATTTTAAGTATAGCTTTCTCACCTTGTTTAATTTCTTTTTTAAGCTCTTTACCAATAGATTTTAATTCTACATTACCTTCTTCTACTTCTACTTCAATTTCTTCATTTGTAGTATTTACATTAAACTCAGTACCCAATACCATTACTTCTCCTAAATCAGTTTCAATAATAAATGTATTATCGGATTTCGCCACACTAAAAAATGCTTCGCCTGTTAGTTTTACATGTCTAGGATTAAAATCATCATCAAATGATATGGAGCTATTTTGATTGAGGTAAACTATAGAGTTATCAGGTAATTCTACTTGTTCGTAATTTTCAGTAGTCTTTACTGTAACTTCACCACAAGCAGTTAGCAAAAATATAATGACAAGAAAAAGGATGTTTTTATTAGTATTCATTATGATACAATTCTTTGTTAAGAAAAATATAATTAAAATATATATAAATTACTAATGAAAAAATGATTTTAAAAATTTCGTTTAAATTTCATACTCCAGTTAAGAGCTTCTCGCTCTTTTTTTATAGTACCATTTTCAAGTAATTCTTTTAAGGTTGTATTCATTTCCCCTTTAGATGTTAAATGCCATTGTCCACAATCATCACATTGATAAACGGTTATAGCAGAATTATGTTCGAACCTAATTCGTGCTTCTATTAATGCCTCTTCGGCTGTGAGTTTATCAAAATAAAGGCGTTTACCTGTAGGGCAATTCATTGTTGCAATTTAGTAGATATATCCTTAACAATCTTTTTTACGTAAGAATATAAGTAATAATGTTCAACTATAGTACTCAAAAAATAAAAACATGGAACACAAGAAAAATCCAAAGGTAGATATCTATAGAAGTTCTGGCATATTTTTTAATGTAGGACTAATTATAAGTTTAGTGTTGACTATCTCTGCATTTGAGTGGAAAAGTTATGATACTTCAGAAATTGTACTTCAGGGACAGATAAATAATGACTTTGAAGACTTGTTGGATGTTCCACTAACACAACAGCCACCACCGCCACCTCCAAAAATTCATCAACCTGATATTATTGAAGTAGCTGATGAGGAAATTATCGAAGAAATAGAGGTAGATTTAGATATCGAAATTACAGAGGAAGAGGTGATAGAAGAAATTGTATTCGAAGAGGCTGAAGAAGAGGTTGCAGATGAGGTTTTTACTATTGTGGAAGAAATGGCTGAATTTAAAGGAGGGAAGGTAGCTTTCGCTAAATTTTTACAAAAAAATGTTAAATACCCACCTATAGCTAGAAGAATGGGAGTTGAAGGAAAGGTGTATGTACAATTTATAGTGGGAAAAGATGGAACGTTATCAGATATAAAAATTCTCAAAGGTTTAGGTGCTGGGTGTGATGAAGAATCGATACGTGTTATGAAAAAATCTCCACCATGGAAAGTGGCGAAACAACGTGGTAGACCCGTAAGATTACGAATGGTAATTCCTCTTAATTTTACTATGGGAGGTTAATAATTCTCTATAAAATCAATTTCAGAATCAGAAATAGCACCAGTAGAAAGTAGGTCTCTATAATTTTTATAAGTTTGCCATGGTCCTTGTACAGCAAATAAGTTAACAATAAAAGCGGGCACTTCCCCTCCAGGATCAACATGAATGGTGTAGTTAACTTTTACTTTGGACTCGCTCAATGGTGTTACTGTTAAAATTGATTCTGCTTTTGGGACTCGAACTATATCTTTTTTTACAGGAATATATTCAGGAAGTTGTTTTAATGTAACAGTAAGAACTTTAGTAGTAGAGTCTTGACTCATTTTAAAACGAAAAATTAAATCACGGTGTGCAATGGGCCATGGTGCATCTACCTCACAATAATATATAAGCTCTTTTTCGTTTATAGTTTTAAGTACATATTGGTTTATTATGTTTGTTTGCCACTTTGTAATATTAGCAATATCAAGTACTCCAGCAGCATATTGTTTTAAGGTTGTCTTAGCTGTAAAGTTTACACTTACAGTTTTAAAAGGTGAGCCTGATGTTTCGCATAAATATACCTGAATTCCTTCTTCGTTCTTTTTTTGCTCACAATTTTCCTGACCATATACATTGTTTGTCGATGTAAAATGGAATATTAATATTATCACACAGTATAGTATTGAAATTCTATTCAAATTATAGTGCATAGCTTAGGATATAGTGAGTAGTAATTTATTAAATTAAGCTATTTTGTATTTTGAACGATCAATTTTTATTAATACTTAACTCAATTTCTCATCAAATTACATTATTGAATCATCGACTACAAGTTGAGACAGGTTTTTATCTTTCGGTGCTAAACTAAAAGCACAATATATAATAGCAGTTATTGATTAATAACTCATGAATTTATACCTCATGAAACTTTGATTACCTGTATTGATCAATATCAGCAAAGTAAGTTTTGTTTTGTAACTTTTATCACTCAAAAGTAAAATGTTCTTTTTTACTTTTGAGTGATTTTTATTTTTGGGCTTTTGAAGTTCCAAATCGGGAGCAGCTTCATTTCTATTTTTTTATGACATCTACACAACTAGGATTAAAACAAAATTGGAAACAATTTACTTTATTGGTATTAGTTAATGCCTTTGTAGGAGGGATGATCGGTCTTGAACGGTCTATAATTCCTCAATTGGCAGAAGAGGAGTTTTCTATTGCTGCAAAAACAGCTATCCTGTCATTTATTGTTGTTTTTGGTATAAGTAAGGCTATTACCAACTATTTTACTGGAGCTTTAGCCAATAAAGTTGGACGGAAAAACCTCCTTACCATAGGATGGTTGATCGGTATTCCTGTTCCTTTAATATTGATATATGCACCACATTGGAATTGGGTGATTGCAGCGAATATATTATTAGGAATTAATCAGGGACTTACATGGTCGAGTACCGTAGTGATGAAAATTGATTTGGTAGGCGAAAAAAACAGAGGTTTTGCCATGGGCTTGAACGAGTCTGCTGGATATTTAGCTGTCGGCATTGTAGCTTATCTTACAGGGTGGATAGCCTCTGATTATGGAATACGTCCTTATCCTTTTTATTTGGGGTTAGTGTTTGCCTTTGTTGGGCTTTTTAGTAGTTGGTTTTTTGTGAAGGATACAGTGCATCATGTTAAATCAGAATCAACATCTAGTAAAGTGAAATTGTTGAAAAATATATTTCGTGAAACCACATGGAGCAACCCTAACTTAGGCTCAATTTCTCAAGCGGGTTTGGTCAATAATTTAAACGATGGAATGATTTGGGGAATATTTCCAATATTACTTTCACTTCGGGGGTTTTCAATATTTGAAATTGGAAAAATAGTTGCTGTTTATCCTGTTGTTTGGGGATTAGGACAACTAGTAACTGGTAAAATTGCAGATCACTATAATAAAAAGTGGATGCTGTTTTTAGGTATGCTCTTTCAAGGGTTAACAATATTAGCCATGATAATGGCTACTACTTTTATCCAATTTGTAATGTTATCTGTTATTTTAGGTGTAGGTACCGCTATTGTATATCCAACTTTTTTGGCAGCTATAGCCGATAATACCCACCCACAGCAACGTGCGGAAAGTATAGGAGTATTCCGTTTGTGGAGAGATTTGGGTTATGCATTTGGAGCTATTTTAACAGGCGTTTTAGCAGATTTTATCAGTATTAACTCTTCAATTGCAGCTATTGGTGGTCTTACATTGCTTTCGGCTGTTATTATAGGAGTAAGGATGAAGGGGTAATTGATATTTTACTCATGTTTTTTTATAGAAATGTTAAACAAATAACATAGAGTATGTGTTATTTATAAGCATGGAATAATAAGTAGATTTAAACTTATCATGAGCAATAAAGCACTTGAAGTATACCTACAGAAAACCATTTTGGATTTTATAACACTACTTGGTGATAAGCTATACGTATAGGGCAGTGTTAGCGCTAATTAAGGCACGGTTATTGAAAGACTTCATTTGGTCGTCCAATTTTATAATAATTTATTAATCAACTAAATTTCACAAAAATGAAAAAATCGTTATTAATTATTTTATGCCTTTCAATGTCTTCTTTTTTAATGGCTCAAGAGAAAGTAAAACAAAAAGAAATTGGAATAGTATTTAGTAATCTTAATAATTTCGGATTGACCTTTAAAACTGGAACGGATAGATCTTTATGGAGATTTAATACTTTGTTTATATCAGGAAACAATATGGATCAGGCAGCGGACAGTTCTGTTAATAAGTGGCATCAGATGGGGTTTGGTTTTACATTAGGAAGAGAATATCGGAAAGTGATTGTTGAAAATCTAGAATTAAGATTTGGAGCTGATATTTCATTTTCATATTCACAATCAATAAATGATTATGACGACAAATCAGCAAATAATTTTGATAGATTAAGTAAACAGACAACCTATAGACCGGGTATAAATTTAGTATTTGGATTAAATTATGTATTAAATGATGATTTTGTAATCGGTGCAGAATTATTACCAAATTTTAGTTATACAACTGGAACTTCAGTAGAAAAATATTATTACATAAATAATGGTGATGAAGTAAAAAGAGATATTTCAGGATTCAACTATGGGTTGTCAAATTCTTCAGCATTATTATCTTTAGCGTATAGATTTTAATAATAAACTAGCGCTAACAGGCTGTATGAAAGCATATTTACAGACTAGTTCGGATGTAGTAATCTACTAAGTCTCTGCGTCAAGCCCACACTTTTCGGGTTTGCCTTTCATTGGTTAAGGCAATAGGTTAGCCAAGCATAACTAAACTGTGTGGTTATTGTCCTAGGTTATTTTAGTGGAACTTGGCTATTAACCCAAAAAGTACTAGTTTCATCGTTATTAACAATAATAAATACGCTTCATACAGTGGTGCTAGGAGCAATCGTCCAACTTAGTTTTATAGAACATTTGCCTTCATATATCCTCTTACAGCATTTAACCACTTAAGTTAACATACTTTATTCGGCAGCTATGCTTACTTTTAGGCAAACATTCTATAAAACACTATATTGTTATTAGCAATGACTGCAAACTTTCGAATTTGAAACTAACTCCATACTTAAGGTTTACTGTTGGTGGACTCTATGCCGTCAACTTCATAATAAGCGAGATAACAGCAACGTATGAACATCCATTGAATCCATTTTTTTGGATTTCTGAGATATTTGCTGGATTAGTTGTAACACTGTATGCAGTTTATTGTATCAAGCAAGGACTTAAGGAACTACAGAATGATAATCTTGAACTTCCTTACCTAAGAATTTTAGCAATTCTTATTGAATCTATCAACGTGTTAACCTTCGTATACTTACTGACTCAACTTGGTGGATCGGATTTAATTCCCCTTATACCCAACTTCCTAATCATGATTGGAATGGGCTACTTATTAACTAAAAATCTAAGAATAATGACAGGAAAATAGCTGATAACATTCGGTTCCATGATAGTTCCTGGAATTAGTAGTTTATTTTAAATCTATCTTCATTTAGCGTATTGTAGCTTTTTAGTTTGTTTTTGGTTAGCTGAGCATTTTAAAAATAGACCCGTCCGGTCAAGGGTGGG
>JAOUKH010000001.1 GCA_029882685.1 Cyclobacteriaceae bacterium | reverse complement strand
AAATACTTTGTCCAAAATATTTTTTTCTACTGTGTCAAAATCAATGTTTTTACGTTCCATTACTTTCTCAGTTACCTCATACACCTTTCTAAGCTGAAAGGTAGTGAACCCTGCTGCTCCACCCCATGAGAAAGAAGGAACAAAATTACGTGGAAATCCTGGGCCGAAAATATTAGCAGAAACACCAACTACTGTACCTGTATTAAACATAGTGTTAATTCCACATTTTGAATGGTCGCCCATAATAAGTCCACAAAACATTTGTTTAGTGGTTTTGAAACCTCCCTTGGTATAATTCCAGATTTTTACATCGGCATAGTTGTTTTTTAGATTGGAGGTATTCGTATCTGCCCCTATGTTGCACCATTCTCCTAATACGGAATTTCCTAGAAAGCCTTCATGACCTTTGTTAGAATTTCCAAATATCACCGAATTACTCACTTCACCTCCAATTTTGGAGTGTGGACCAATGGTAGTATCTCCTCTAATTTTAGCACCTATATTTACATGAGAATTTTCGCATAATGCAAAAGCACCTTTTATTATTGCTCCTTCATGAATATATGTGTTTTTCCCAATATATACAGGGCCATTTTCAGCATTGATAACAGCAGCTTTTATAGTAGCACCTTCTTCAATAAATAAATTCTCTTTTCCGTAAACAATAGTATGAGGGTCAGACAAAGGCTGAGAAGTTCGACCTTGAGTAATCAAATCGAAGTCATACTTTATCTCTTGGGCATTTAATTGAAATATTTTCCAAATTTCATCAATCAAATTACATTCTTCATTAAATTCAATGGTATTCCATTGAGAAGTATCTTCAATACTATTACTAGAGGTTTTAACTGCTAATAATAGACCATCTTTTTTTAAGCAAGATTCTTTTTCTAATGTAGTAATAGCTTTTAATAAAGCTTCATTAGGACACAATGCACCGTTTATGAATAAATTATCATTGGTAACGGATAGCTTGTATTTTTCTGATAAGTAATCCTGAGTAAGGAATGAAACAGATGTGTTTATACGCTTCTTCCATTTTTCATCAATAGATAGTATCCCTACTCTTATTTTTGCAACAGGTCGTGTAAAGGAGAGAGGCAATAATGTCTCTCTGATCTCCAAAGGATCGAAAAGTATAAGATTACTCATGCTACAAAAATAAAAAAGTCTTCAAGATAATATGATCTTGAAGACTTTTTCTAATGAAATAAATAGAGTGATTATTTATTCTTATATCTTTTGTTGAACTTCTCAACTCTACCAGCAGTATCAACAAATAATTTTTTACCAGTGTAGAAAGGATGAGAGGCTGAACTTACTTCAACTTTAATTAAAGGGTACTCATTACCATCTTCCCACTTTATTGTTTCTTTTGATGACATCGTAGATTTCGTAAGGAACTTGAAATCACTAGAAGTGTCCAAAAAAACCACTTCTTTATATTCTGGATGTATGTCTTTTTTCATTGTATTATGCTTTATGCTGAACCGTCTTTTCCAAATGAGGCACAAATTTAGATAATTCTTTTCTATTAGCAAAGCTTTTATTATAACAAAGTTTTAGACTCAAAACGATCATAAAGAACAACGCTATGGTGAGTACTCTTTCCGATATCACTAATGTATCGAATTGCAGAAAAAGTTAAAAATAGCTCGTAAGTGTATTCACCATACATTTTGTTAGGTTTTCGTGTTTTTCGTTCTGGATAGTTCCTTTCGAGTTACCACCGTGCGGCTGGCAAACATACTCTTTGACAAGTTTTAGTTAGTGTGGTTTGCTTGTGCGACTTGGCAATGTGTATGGCTGTGAAGGGCTGGATTTTCTAGTACGTGAAATCAGTAATGCACAAATCTCTGTTGCCATGTAGTACCAGGCAATCTCTATTATCCATGAGAATGGATGCTACAAAGAAATCGTCTTGATACAATTTATCTATTTCCTCATCATATTTCTCTTTTTTAAGCAAGAACGCTTCCAAAATTGTTGACCCACTGTAAAATCTCAATAACCCCTCTACTGCACATTCAGCAAACAAATCAATATATGTGGTAACTATTGAAGCTTCATCTGAATAGCCAATAAACGTGTGAGTTCCTTTCTCCACAAGCTCACGACCTAGAAGTTTACCTGTATGACAAGCAAAGCAATAGCTAAAAGAATTTACTAAGTAATTTCGTTCAACTGGACTTTGTATAAATGATGTTCCTGACGCTACCAAAGAAGATTCGCTACCGTGCGTGAAGGATGCAAAAACGAAATTCCCTTGAAATTGGCTTGTACGAATTTCTAAATGGATTTCATTTAATGATCTCGAATCTATTGAGATGCAATTCCATGTGTCATTAACTGATTCAGTGATAATTTCCGCACATCTATTAAAGAAAAATCCGAGTTTAGAATCTTCGTTATCAAAAGCTATAATTAGGTCAGTCATCCAGATTCTCTTTTTTTCTTAATAGAAGATCTATAGTTAATTTATTAAGTTTTTTGGAAAAGGACTGACCGAGTTTAGTTTGAAGCCTGACTTCTTTTAGCAGGTCATTTAAAGTCAGCTCGGTTTCATCTACAGAAATAATATATGGTTTGTCCTGATCGCCTTGAGGGTGAGATTTAATCCAATTTTCCAAAGCACCACTTACTGATGAATTCAGGTAAATATCTGCTTCCTCAAGTTTTGTCAATATTTCTTTCGTAGATACGTCTCTTTTTAAGAACCCAAAGGCATCATTGTTAATTAGGTCACTAAAACTTTCCTCATTCTCATTTACCGCACTCCAAATAATTACAGGAATTAACTTATTTTCTTCTCTGATTTTCTCTAGTACCTTATGTCCATCCGGTTCTTTGGAAGGAAATGACAAATCAAGAAGTATTATGATTTTGTCGTCTAGATATTTTGGCAACTCCTTCATTGCCTCAACAGATGAGACGAATGTCAACACATCCGCATATTTCTCCTTGAGAACAATGTATGTAGGATCATCATCTGGATTAAACTGATCATCAATGATTATGATTTTTGAATCTGATTTCATCTTTTGAATGGAAAGGTGATTTTAAATGTTGCTCCTGTTGGTTTGAATTGACTTTCAACCAATTCAATTGACCCTTGGATTGCTTCTAATCTAGTTTTAATAATGAAAAGGCCCATTCCAGCTCCACCTTGTTCGGCTGTTGTAGTATAAAACACATCAAATATTCGGAACTGATCTTCTTCTTTTATACCTGACCCATTATCTGAAAATAAAATTACTAATTTATCATTCTCGATCAGACATTCACATTTAATCAGTCTCTTTTCTGAAACGTCCATAAGGGCTTTTGTGGAGTTAGATATTAGATTTTCTATTATGTCTTCAAATGCCGTTTGATTGTAGTTCAAAATCAAATCTTTTTTGACTACTAATTCATATTTTATATCCTCTTGTTGGAATGTGTAATCGTGGATATTTCCAAATAGATTCTCCAAGGTAGTTTTTACATCTACTTCTTCAATTTTTGAATCTGATTTAGCGTATTTCAGCATAAAATCAATTGCTCCACTGAGTTTTTCCATTTCGTTGAATATCTTCTCAGCACCTTTCTTGAAAACCTCTTCGAATTTAGGGTCTGGAAATCTCTCTTTGAAGAACTCGGAAGTTCTTTTTATCCGTCCAATTATGGTTCTGGTTATATGGGCAAGTGTTGAAGAAAAAGTCTGCAGAGAAATTAAACTGAATAACAGACTTTCTTGTTGCTTTTTTTCTTCTTCTAGGGTGATTTTGGTTTTAAGTCCTTTATTTACAGAAACCTGAGTTTTTGCCACTTGTTTTTCAATTGCATCAATGGTTTCTTTCATCTCAACAGGAGCAGATTTACTGATCTTATTGAGCTCTTTTCTTATCTGACTCAGATCATCACCAGCCCCCTTTAGCTCGGAATCAACTTTCGCTTTTTTAGTCTCTCTGGTTTGTTTTAGATATGCTTCAATTTGAGATATCTGCTCGATAACATACTTTCGAAGCTCGTGCCATTCTTTATTATCAACAAAGTCTTGTCGATTTGTAGCATCTATAATTCCTGGATTAAGGACATCTGTGATTTCAATGCTTCCCAATAAATCCCGAGTCCCCAACCTGTCGAAAAAATATGAGTATCTACGTTTGTCAATTCCTAGAAGGTCTTTTTGCTCGTTTTGAGTACCTGAGTACTCAGCAAAAGGAGTAGCTATTAAACCATCCCTATAGACCTTAATACCGTCAATAAGTTCATCAGAAAATACTTTTTTGAATTTATTCTTAGCAGGTTGATCGAAATAATAGATATTCATTTTAAGAAATCCGCATGACCTCTTCTCGACTTCAATAGTCCTAAGTTCCCCATTTTCTGCTTTGAGAATTTGTTGCTTCCCAGTTTCAAAGTCGAATGACAAAGAAGCCTCTACGGTGGCGTACTGTATGGCAATACTCTCAACAACTTTTTTCTTAAATTCAGAATAATCCGTTGAGTGAATAGTTATTTCAAATGGATACTTGGTTTGATGGTTAGGAGAGATGAGTTTTGATAACTCAGTATTTGCTCTCTTTAAATCACTTTCTGTCCAAGTTTCACTGATTTTGGAAATTTCAAGCGTTGTTCCCTGTATGTCAATATCAGCATCTTCAAACCAGTACTTATTTTCAATATCAGTAAAGAACTGTTGTTTTTCCTTGGTCTTTTCAAAGTCAATTTTGAGTTGCTCTAGTTCCAAATCAGCATATTGAGACCAATCAGTCTCCAAGCATATAAGCTTATCACTACCTTTTTTTGTTGTTCTAAGTAAAAGCTTTGCACCAAGTTTATCAACAGCAAACCTTCCAACCCCTTTTTTTCCTACGACCTTTCTTTTGTAGGGAGCTGGAGATTCCCTATTCCTCCTTTTGCTACTGGTTCCAATAACCATCCATTTGTCTTTAAGGTCGGTTAGTGTCATTCCAAGACCATCATCTTGGATAACTATTTTACTTTCCTCGGTCTTAGGATTTACAGAATCAAAATAAACATGGACTTTATCTGTGTTTGCATCATAGGAATTCTTAACCAATTCGAAAAGAGCTGTAATTCGATCTGTGATTAGCTCTCTTCCCAATAGACGATAAGCACTTACATCAAAGCGGAATTTCAGGTTATTCTTTTCGTTTGACATAAGGCTAATATGAAAGTATTTTTCTGAAAATGGCTTCTGCCATTAAAGGAGGAACGGCATTACCTATTTGTTGCTGAATATACATAAGTGTCCCCGAAAATTTAAAATTGTCAGGAAAACTTTGAAGACGTGCAGCTTCTCTGACGGATAGTCCTCGATCTTCAAAAGGGTGGATTAACATATTCTTGCGATAGTTTGATATCACAACTGAGGGTTTGGTAGGGTCTAATCGTTTGTAAATCCCACTATGACAATTGTTTTTATTGGAGTAGTTAGTCATTAAATGATCTGGGATGGCCTTCCAATTTTGACCTGGTTTGATATGTCTATATCTCTCAACTACATAGTCTTGATTTCTGGATACGTAGTTTTGAGTTGCCAAATTAGAAGTACCCCTCATCAATTTTGAATAATTAGACACGTTATTGATTTGATATGGTTGTTCGTCATAACAATCTCCATTATTTAAGTTGGGCAAATCACCCAATGCTTCACTAACGGATACTTTAAGGTCTAATTTTTCAGGAAAGGTGAAGTCAATGCCTTGGTTGTTCCCAATCATAAAAAACCTGTTTCGGTCTTGAGGAACTCCATAATCCGATGCAGTAAGAACACCTTTTTTGACAGTGTACCCAACTGATTCAAAAAGTGATTGAATGTGTTCTACTGTTTTGCCCTCATTATAGCTAACTATTCCTTCTACATTTTCAAATAGGAACCAAGTTGGTTGAAGTGTCTCAACCCATTTGAAATATTTGTTAAATAAGTGGTTATTCTGGTTGTCATTATTCCTTGTTTTGGTATTAGACAATGAAAATCCTTGGCAAGGAGGCCCTCCAAATAAAATAAAGGGAGACTCGATATTAATGTTAGATAAATCAATATCATTGATGTCTTCATTTAATACTTTAGTTTCAGGGTGGTTACTCTTAAATGTTTCGGCTGAATATTTATCTCTCTCAACTGCTAGAATCACTTCAATTCCTGAGTTAATTGCCCCAAGACTTAGCCCTCCAGCTCCTGAGAAAACGTCAACTGCTAGATATTTTTTCTTCTTTGTCATTGCTTAGATAAAAACCCCTAAAAATAGAGAATTATTAAGGCCTTTTCAAGTCATAGCTTGATTCTTTGCTAATTCAGTCATGCTTCATGATGGGTGGGGAGATTTAAGCACATTTGGTTTTTTAGAGTCGGCTTAGTGTGATGGCAAAAAACCAAATATGCTTAAATATGTTGGTTTTTTCTGCGTTACGACATGAAACCTAACATAGTAATCTTATTTACATAATTTTTTAATGTCTTCATTGGACGTAGTAGTAAATAACATTTGCAAATGTACTATTTGTCATTAGACATCCTTTATTATTAATCCTCAATGGTTTTTATGATGGTTTATAATTTTGTACATCAATTGATTATCACTATCATTGAAAAAACAAATTCTATGAAAAATTTCACTATTTTAATTGCATTGGTCTTAATAGCTACTTCATGTGGTTCATCAAAAAATAAAATTGAGAAAAATGTAGAAGTTAAATTTAAAGTCACTACTACCTCAGATTATTGTGGTGGTGTACCACCTAATGATAGAATATTAAAAGATTTAAAAACTCCTACTCTCTACATTAATAAAGACATATATATATCTAAAGAAAGTATTTTAAACGACTCTATGACTCAACTTTCAGTAGATGAAAATGGAAAAGCTTCTACCTCATTAAGTCTTGGAACTTACTATGTTTTTCTACCTAACAAAGTAAATTCTCAGCTCACAGCTAAAGAAAATGAAGTGACATGCAAAAAATGGAAAAACAAACCCAATGCCACTTTTGACATTGAAGATAATAGTGAAAATATTACTATTCATGTTCACAAAACCTGTAACCCTTGCGGGGTAGCTAGAATGTAGATATTTTTTCAGTAATAAATGTTAATAAACACAATTGTGATAAGATTATATTGTCAGGTTTCGATACCATTGACGTACAAAAGTTACGGGTGACTTTATGCTGCATGAAAGTAAGTCACCCCGTTACTAGGGATGTCAATTCCCTACGCTAGATAATTTATAACTCTGACCTGAACCTGACAGTCAACTCACCTGATGGCATACTGTAATTTTATTAACTTCAGTTATTAAAACTGGAAAATTATTACAACTGAAAAGTTCTTGATATGTTAAACCCTAAGTGAATATCTCCAGCCCAAAAATTATCGAATGTTCCTGTAAGAAATCCGCGTTCGTTGGTTAGTATAGAATTTGTGAACTGTATCTGAAAAACATGCCCTCCAGTCTCAATATCAAATCCTATAGCAAAACAATCATTTTCAATTCCATTTTGACCTTCAGGATTAACTGCCATATACCATTCAGTACCCTCTTCAACTGGGTTTATGCGGTAAAAATATTCAAAATTTAACGTTACACTTTTTGTTAATTTTTGTCTTCCTCCTATTCCAATAATAAACATCTTATCCTGATCGGTTAAATCATCTGGTCTGTTTCTGTACACAAAAGTAGGCATCAACTGAATTGAAGTACCTGAAGAAAATTTACGTGAAATCAATAGCTGATGCGTATATGAAAGTCGTTCTTTAAACTCATAAGTAGAGTCTACTTTAGTTTGTGGAGAAGTTTTAACTGCAATATTTGAAAACCAAGCTACAGAAACTGGCATGCCTCCTTGACCACTACTCTGAGATAGAACTTTATATTTAAAAAATCCATCATAGGTTTTATCTCTTGAACTTCTTCCCCACCCTAAGTTTATATTATCGGTTACACCATATTCAAACCCAATCCTAATTGATGATACATCAAGACCAAAGTACTCATAAGCCCCTGAATTTAGTGCTCCAAACCTGTGAGAGATAAGAAGTTCTAATTCCTTTTTCTTTCTCATCTTAGTACTGTGTCCTAACAATACCCGAGTACCCTTAAAAACTGATGTTACCTCTTTTTTTTCATTAGAATCGTTATCCAATAGGCTCATCAAGTCATCTTGAGCATGACCAAATGAACAGATAAAAAGTAACACAAGTAGTAATGTAATTTTATTTAACATGAGTTAATTGATTTTGGCGTATTCAAATAATAATTCAACTTCAACCTCCTCTGCTATGTTTTGCCAAAGCAGTTGTGGTATAGCAATTTTATAATCCTTCAGTTTTACTTTAAAACTACTACTCAATTTAATTTTATTTCCTTCCACAATCATTATCCCTTCAGCACTTATTTTTCTTTCAACACCATGAATGGTTAACTTCCCACTTGCTGCAACTTTTTGTTTGCCTGTTTTATTGATGTCAAATCCTGAGAATTTTCCCGAAAATATAGATTTTGGAAATTTTTCAGTTTCCATATATTTCTCGTTAAAATGTTCCTGCATCAGATCTTTCTCAAAATCAAACCCATCAATAGGAATAGAAAAAACTATATTTTGGTTGGTAACATCTAATACACTTTGCGCTTTATTATTAGTAGCCTCAATGTTTTCTATTACTGCCTCTGAATAAAAAGTTACTGTGCTTTTATCACTCTTATACTTTTGGGCATGTATGCTACTAAAACTAAATAGAACAATTAATATTAAAAATATCTTCTTCATGATTTTAATTATCTATAGCTCCATCATCTATCCAACAAACTATCAAGTCAATTTCATTTTGAGTTAAAGTCCCTGTTTTAGGCATGTTACCAGATAATACTCTAGACTTTATATCTTCTGAATTTGCTTGTATTACACTCCATTGTGTAAGATCTGTTCTTCCCCTTCCTACATGACAGTTAGCAGTTGCACAATTACCATCAATTATCGCCTTTACTTGTTGCTGAAAACTAACACCAGACAATACTGAGACATCTACAGATGTTGTACATCCCGAATTATCTTTAATAGATACCATATAAATAGAGTTAGATAGACCAGTAAAACTATTAGACGCTTGAAAGGTAGTCCCATCAATACTATAGCTATATGTTCCGTCTCCTCCAGAAACGTTAATAGTTATACCCCCTAGTGTAGTTCCACAACCTGCATCAGTTTTATCAACATTATCAACTATTATGCCATTGTTATTTGCAATAACAGCTGTAGATATTGCCACACATCCACTACCATCCTCAACTGTAACGGTATATGTTCCAGCATTTAATTGAGAAAATAATGGTTCGGCTTGTGGTATACCTCCGTCTAAACTATACAAATAAACACCATCCCCTCCCGTAGCAGCTACAGTAAGTGAACCGTTTGAAACACCACAATCTGCATTTTGGGTAGATACAGGTGTTGATATAGAAACATTGCCATTATCAAGAACAGTTGCGTTCACCTGAGCAGCACAATCTCCTTTATCTGTAACATAAACAGTATATTGACCTGCTGATAAACTGGTAAATATAGCTTCTGCCTGAAAATTAGTTCCATCTAAGCTATACATATAGCCTCCATTTCCTCCTAAAGCCTCCACATGTATTTCACCTATATTTACTCCACAATCTGTCGCCACAACTTTACCAACTTTCAAATCTATAGGTGCTAAACTACAATCAAGAGTTAGTTCCTCGTTATGTCCACAACTAGCCAAAAGGAATACAAAAACAATTAAATAAAAAATGCGCATATATATTATTGATTTTAGAATTTCAAAATTAGTGTTTTTTTTAAACATGTTTAAACATAGGTTAATCGGTTTTGGCATATTCGAATAACAATTTCACATCTACTACTTCTGCAATATTCTGCCATAATACTTGGGGTCTTGCAATTTCGTAATCATCCAGCTTCACTTTAAAAGTACAAGTCAATACAATTCTATTTTCTTCAAATTTCATATTTCCAGAAACTTTAATTGTTTTAGTAACCCCATGGATGGTAAGTTTACCTTTGGCTTTTACTTCCTGATTCCCTTCTTTGTTTATATCAAAACCATCAAATTTTCCTGAAAACGTAGATTTTGGAAATTTTTCAGTTTCCATATATTTTTCATTAAAGTGCTCTTGCATTAATGCTTTTTCCAATTCAAAACCATCTATCGGAATAGAAAAAACAATGTTTTGGTTTGAAATATCTAGCATACTTTGCGACTTGATATTGGTAGATTCAATATTTTCTATTGGAGCCACCGAATAAAAAGTTACAGCACTTTTATCACTTTTATATTTTTGAGCATAAACGCTGTTTATAAAAAATAATGCAATGGAATATATTAATAACTTCTTCATAATATTTAATTATACTATATGTTACTTGTTCAAATACATGTGTCCACAACTACTATTAAATTGATAAAAAGTAAAGTGAACAAACACATATAAATAGTTAGAAATGCCTAAAAGTAACTTCACTATATGTGAAAAATTTCTAATTTAATTTACGTATATTCAGAAAGTACAACGTTTACTCCAGAAGAAAAACATTATCTATAATTGTAACATCTTCATTACTACATAAGTAAACTGATAATAGGAATCACTACAAAAAATTAATGTAAACAGAATTATTATTGATGAATAATTATTTTGCAATAATTATAGAATCAACCATTACTGTATCTGTATTAACTTCTCTAGTTACATCATGTTCATTTGATCGTGGTTTTAACCAAGGCCAAGTAGTACGAGAAGAAATATCATATCCCAAAAAAAACATTACAGATAAAAATACCCCTGCTGCTATCAAAAATATTATCTTCGACTTTTTCATAATGCAAAGTATTGTATAAATTCCATTTACAACAAGAAATTTAAAAACAAGTGGATAGCAATCGCAAAATTCTGCATATAGACATGGATGCTTTCTTCGCATCAGTTGAGCAGCGTGATAATCCTGAGTTAAAAGGAAAGCCTGTAGCTGTTGGAGGAAGCAGGGAAAGAGGCGTAGTAGCTGCTGCTAGTTATGAGGCTCGTAAATATGGCGTTTACTCTGCTATGCCATCTATTACTGCTTCCAGAAAATGTCCTAACCTTGTTTTTGTCCGTCCTAGATTTGAAGCTTACAAACAAGTATCAGAACAGATAAGATCTATTTTTCTTGATTACACCGATTTAGTAGAGCCTTTATCACTAGATGAAGCCTTCTTAGATGTTACTACCAATAAAAAAGGAATTCCCTCAGCCACACTCATTGCTAAAGAAATAAAAAAACGAATACTTAAAACTACTCATCTTACTGCATCCGCAGGCATTTCAATTAATAAATTCCTTGCCAAATCTGCTTCTGATATTCATAAACCTGATGGTATTACACTCATTCCCCCTGAAAATGTAATTCAATTTTTAGAGGAACTACCCATCGAAAAGTTTTTTGGTGTTGGAAAAGTAACTGCTACCAAAATGTTTTCGATGGGAATAACAAATGGTTATGATTTAAAACAATGGAGTGAAAAAGATTTAGTTAGACATTTTGGAAAATCGGGAAGACACTACTACCATATTGTTAGAGGTGATGATAACCGACCAGTTAATCCCGATCGAATTAGAAAATCTATAGGAGCAGAGAATACATTTAATAATGACTTAACCGACATAATAGAAATCGATGGACAATTGATGAGAATTGCTGAAGTATTGCACAAGAGAATGGAGAAAAGTGATTCTTCAGGGAGGACGCTCACTATAAAAATAAAATATGCTGACTTTCAACAAGTAACAAGAAGTAAAACGGTTAACTATGACATCAAATACTTAACCGACATTATTTCTATTAAAGATGAGATAATAAATGAGATAAATTTTGATTCCGTAAAAATTAGGCTACTGGGTATTTCGATCTCCAATCTCAATCACAAACAGAAAAGCAGTAAAAACGATATGCAGCTAACTCTAGATTTCTAACTAAGAAATTAATATTTTTGTATTAATAAAAATTAAAAAACTTGAGAATGAAAAAAGCAGCAATTAATACTGACAAAGGAACTATGGTAGTTGAATTTTATGAAAAGGATGCTCCAAACACCGTTGACAATTTTGTGAAACTTTCTAAAGAAGGATACTATGACGGTTTAAATTTTCATCGTGTAATTCCAAACTTTGTGATTCAAGGTGGATGCCCAGAAGGAACAGGAGCAGGTGGTCCTGGATACTCTATAGACTGTGAACTAGATGGTGAGAACCAATATCATGATAAAGGTGTGCTTTCAATGGCTCATGCAGGTAGAAATACTGGTGGAAGTCAATTTTTCATTTGCCATGGTCGTGAAAACACCCAGCATTTGGATAGAAATCATACCTGTTTCGGTAAAGTAGTTGAAGGAGTTGATGTTATTGATGAAATCCGACAAGGAGACAAAATAAACAGCATAAAAATTACTGAAGAATCTTAATTCACAAAGCTTCTAAATATGATTTAAGTGAGTATCCTGAGATAGGATACTCACTTAAATTTTCTATATATTTCAATATACTTCACTTCTATAAGATGTGCTATTTGTTGCAGTAACACTCACCTCAAAGTTTTCTATTACTTTTCATCCCCTGAAAAGACTCTACACAGAAGTAACAAAAAGTGATTTATATTCTACCAGAAATATTGGTTAAGCGATTTCTACAGATCGACAAAAATTTGTATACTTAGAGCCAAACTCTTCATTCATGAACATCCTAATCATACTATTATTAGTTGTCGTTTTCATAGTAATAGCGATTTCAAAATTTAAAGTACATCCATTTATCGCATTGCTTCTTTCTTCAGTACTAATAGGTTTTTTTATTGGTCTCGATGGTAATGAAATGATCAATAAAATAAATGAGGGTTTTGGAAATACACTTTCTAGCATTGGAATAATAATTGGCTTTGGATCTATAGTAGGAGCTTTTTTAGAAAAATCTGGTGGAACTAGTGCCATGGCAAAGTCTATTTTAAAGCTAATAGGAGAGAAACGTTCACCATGGGCCATAAACCTAACTGGAGTGTTAGTTTCTATCCCAGTATACTGCGATTCTGGTTTTGTAATTCTTTCTTCTTTGAATAAAGCACTGAGTAAAAAAACTGGAATTCCACTAGTGGTATATGCTGTAGCACTTTCTACTGGTTTATATGTTGCACATGTTTTTATTCCTCCAACCCCAGGGCCATTGGCGGCAGCATCAATATTAAAAGCAGATTTAGGATTAGTAATACTTTTTGGAATTGCCTTGTCAATTCCAGTAGCCTTTGTTGGTTATTTATGGGCAAAAAAATCAGGTGCTAATTTGAAAATGGAAGGGGTTAAAAGTACAGAAGACAATACTCATATTGACAAGTTGCCTGATGAAAGCAAAAAAAACATTCTACTTGTTTTTTCACCTATTATAGTTCCGATTATACTTATTGCACTTCGATCTTTAGCAAACTACCCCTCTCATATATTTGGGGAAGGCATGTTATACAACATTCTCCATTTTATAGGAAACCCACTAGTCGCTCTCTTTATTGGCGTTTTGTTTTCTTCTAAATTGATTGAAAAAAAAATCAATATGGACACTCGTTTAGGATGGGTATCCAATGCATTGAAAGAAGCTGGGGTTATTATTCTAATTACAGGTGCAGGAGGGGCTTTTGGAAATGTATTGAAAGCAGGTGATATTGGTCAAATTTTAGAATCAGATTTATCAGGTTTACAAATAGGAATATTATTACCTTTTCTATTAGCTGCCATATTGAAAACTGCTCAGGGATCATCTACTGTAGCCATTATTACATCCGCTACTATTATTGCTCCACTTATGAGTTCTTTGGGTTTACATGGTGAATTTTCTCGTGCTTTAACAGTGCTTGCCATTGGTGCGGGTGCTATGACTGTTTCTCATATTAATGATAGTTATTTTTGGGTAGTGTCTCAGTTTTCGGGATTGGACACTAAAACAACCTTAAAAAGCCATACCATGGCAACATTATTACAAGGTGTCTCAGCAATTTCTATGCTATCGATAATACAATTATTGATCAACTAGTTTTATCGTGAAATAACTCAGTCTATGAATATTTTAATTGCACCAGACTCGTTTAAAGAATGTTTAACTGCCAAAGAAGTAGCGAAATCTATTGCAAAAGGGGTTAAAATAGCTTTACCTAATGCTGACATTGTTCAAATCCCTCTGTCAGACGGAGGAGAAGGGTTGTTAGATGCGTTGGTACAACCAATGCAGGGAAAATTAATTTCTTTAGATGTTAAAGATCCATTACTTCGCACAATAAAAGCCGAGTACGGCATTTCGGATGATGGTACTACCGCAATCGTAGAAATGGCTACTGCATCGGGCTTAGAGTTACTTTCAGAAGAAGAAAAAAATCCCCTTGTTACTTCATCGTTTGGTGTTGGCCAATTAATTCTTGATGCTCTAAATCGTGGTTGTTCCAAAATAATTATCGGATTAGGTGGAAGTGCTACAAACGATGGAGGTGTTGGCATGATTAAGGCACTTGGAGGCAATTTTCTTGATGTTAATAATGAAGAAATCGGTGAAGGAGGAGGTGCTATTAGTGAGTTACATCGTATTGATCTTTCAGACTTAAACCCCAAAATAGGTGAATGTAAGTTTATAGCAGCATGTGATGTTTCTAATCCACTAACTGGTGAAAATGGTGCTTCATTAGTTTTTGGCACTCAGAAAGGAGGAGCTACAGAGGATTTGAAGCGACTTGACAGTAATTTATTGCATTATGCTACCATCCTAAATTCTCATCTGGGGATTGATGTAAATTCGATTAAAGGGGCTGGGGCAGCAGGAGGATTGGGAGCAGCTTTGTTTTCCATTTTAGGAGCAAAAATGAGGAGTGGGATTGACCTTATTATCGATTATCTACATTTAGAAAAACAAATACAAAATTCGGATTTGGTTATTACAGGTGAAGGAAAAATAGATAGTCAAACACTTTATGGAAAAACAATAATGGGAGTAGCTAAAATAGCCAGTAAGCATAATGTTCCTGTTGTGGCTATTGCAGGTAAAATTGATGATGACATCGATGAAATTTATAAAAAAGGAATTACCGCTGTTTTTTCAGTTACAAATCAACCAATGAATTTAGAAGACTCGATTTCAGGGGCTGATAATCTAATAAAGCAGTGTGTGGGGAATGTTATGAGGGTTTTCAAGTTAAATCAATTCAAATAGAAGTTATTTACAATAAAACTTATTGAGTTGTTATTACAACATCTTCTTTTGGCAGAGTTTGGCTAGAAATTTTAAAAGGATTACTTTCATCCATGGTAAATAATAAATCTCACCATATAAAAAACGTTATACTAAAATAAAAATTGCAAGCAATGAAAATCATAAACAGTCGCCTCATTTATTTCAGCATTGTTACGATCTTAATCTCTTGTGATTCGCAACAACCTGCGGAACAAAAAGAAGAAAGTACTTCCACCTCTCATTTGATTTCAAATTCCTACAAACCACCAGTTTTTACGAATGACAATCGAATAGAAAAAATCAAAGAAATAGCACCTACAATACAGGAATTGATTGAAAAACATGCCAAGGATAAAAATATACCTGGTATTGCCTATGGTGTAGTTGTTGATGACAACTTGGTTGTAGCTTCCTCCACAGGAGTGATAAACCTCGACAGCGAGCTTCCAGCCACTACATCATCTGCTTTTCGTATTGCTTCTATGTCCAAGAGTTTTACTGCTATGGCCATTATGAAATTACGCGATGAGGGAAAACTTTCTCTTCAAGATGCTGTTTCTAAATACATCCCTGAAATGGACAGTCTAACATACCTCACTAGCGATGCTCCCATCATTGACATAGAATGTCTCCTCACCATGACAGCAGGGTTTCCTGAAGATAATCCATGGGGAGATCGCCAGCTAGATGAAACAGATGAAATGCTTTTAGACTTAATGGCACAAGATGTATCTTTTTCCAATGTTCCCTCTTATAAATATGAATACAGTAATACTGGCTATGCCCTACTAGGCAATATTATTTCTCGTATTTCTGGCATACCATATCAGGAATATATTAAGAAGAATATCCTTCATCCTTTAGGCATGGAACATACATACTGGGAATTTGACAATATTGCCAAAGATCAATTAGCTCTGGGTTATCGTTGGGAAGATGAACAATGGAAGAAAGAACCCATGCTCCACGATGGTGCTTTTGGAGCTATGGGAGGGTTGATCACTACTATCGAAGATTTTAGTACTTATGTAAGCTTACACCTATCAGCATGGCCTCCCAGAAGTGATGAAGATAATGGACCTGTTAAACGAAGTACTCTTCGGGAAATGCATACTCCCCAATTTCCAAGATTGTACACTAACAGTACAAATCTAATTGGTGAACCATGCCCCAGTATGTTAGGATATGGATATGGTTTGCGCATCACACGATATTGCGAAGGATATACAGAAGTTGCACATGGTGGAGCACTACCAGGATTTGGTAGCAATTATGTCTTTTTTCCTGAATACGGAGTTGGTCTTATGGCTTTTGGTAACTTAACATACACTAGCCCATGGCCTCTAAAGGAAATTAAACAATTACTTTTCGAAACCGCAGAACTACAACCACGCCAACTTCCAGCTTCAGATATTTTAGTTGAACGACAAGAGCAGGTAACTCAATTGATTCAGCATTGGGACACAGAATTGGAGTCTAAAATATTGGCTGAAAACTTCTACTTAGACAAGTCTAAGAAACATAGAATGGAGGAAATACAGGAAGTATTAAATCAAGCTGGTGAAATTCAAAGTATGGAACAGATAAAACCACTTAATCAACTGCGAGGAAGTTTTAAATTATTAACCCAGAATGGAGTTATCAATATCTTTTTCACACTAACTCCAGAGAAAAACCCAAAAATACAGCGATTAAATGTGTCATATCAACCAAGTGAATCTAAGTGACATCAGAAATAACACATCATATTACTGTTACTAATGCATCTTAAGGCACACTAGAAACACATGTTCTAATGATTAAACCTCATGTGAAAAAATATGAGAAATAAGTTTTTAATATTATCGATTATCATTTTTGTATTAGCATTACTATACGTCATTTATAATAATATTTCAGAAGAAAACATACTTCCATTAACCAATAGTTGGGAAAAAGCAATACCCAATCAAGAAATACCCCAGGGTTTGTCTTCATTAAGTGCCAAGCAATGTGGCGTATGCCACCAACAGCATTACAATGAATGGAAATTATCAACACATGCGCATGCTTGGACAGATTTACAATTTCAAGCAGAATTAAAAAAAGAGTCAAGTCCTTTTATGTGCATAAATTGCCATATCCCCTTACAAAACCAACAAGAACATATAATTGAAGGACTAATTGATGGAGATATTTACAAGCCAGTTAAAAAGATAAATCCTAATTTTGATAAAGAACTTCAGCAAGAAGGAATTAACTGTGCTAGTTGCCATGTGAGGAACAATACAATTATAGGGCCAACAGGGACTAAAAAAGCACCTCATGCTACAATAAAAAATTCAGCATTCCTTTCAGAACAATTATGTATCTCCTGCCATAATGCTGTGGCAGTTATTACTCCTACCCTAGCTTGTTCTTTTGAAACTGGAGATGAATGGAAATCAGGACCATATTTTGAAAAAAAGAATTGTATCAGCTGTCATATGGAATCAATAAACCGTGAAATTGTATCTGGTTATGGAGAAAGGTCAAGTCGTCTCCATTATTTTGCAGGTTCAGGGATCCCCAAATTTGATACTGTAGAAACCAAAATTATGAATGGGTTAGGGATTTATCCATCCGCACTAAAAAGCATCTATTCCAAAATGGATAGCATTATTTTTACCGTCAAGATTAAAAATGAATTTGCAGGACATAATGTCCCCACTGGAGATCCTGAAAGATTTTTCAACATTTCGTTTCAGCTTAAAAATAATAATGGGACAATACTATCTACAAAGACAAGTAGAATTGGAGAACATTGGGAATGGTATCCTGAAGCAAAAAAATTAGCAGACAATAACCTTACCCCTAATGAAGAAAGATTATTTACTTTTTCTTATCAAGCTATAAAAAAGGGGTCGCTAACGTTATTGGTGAAAATAACAAAACATAGGTTAAATAAAGAATCTGCAGATTATAATAATCTAAAAGACAACTACCCCCTCTTTATTACTGTTTTTGATGAAGAGTATGCTATAGAAGTGAAGTAGCCTTATGATATGGCATTATTGCTTAAAAAGTTCAAAAAGAAAAAATGACAGTTATATAGCTAGTTCGCCATCAAGTATTTACTTTTGAATTTTCATATGGCAACAAGTATAAACAAAAAATGTACAGTTTTATCATAACCTTTACTGCATTAATAATAGGATTTTTTTATGGGTCTGTTTCTGTTAAAGGACAGTTCTGTATGAACTCTGGTTTCTCTAATGTGATTCGTCAAAAAGATACTACTAAACTAAAAAGTTTTGTGGTCGCAATTCTTATCCAATTGCTAGTGTTGCCTTTAGTTTTTACTGCTTTTTATTTTTCTGATTCAACCAGTTACCTAGTAAGTAATATTGGTTTACCTCCTTTATTTTTGATAGGTACTGCTATAGGAGGTTTTTTATTTGGAGTTTTCATGTATTACACTGCTGGTTGCGGAGCAGGAATTTTCTTTAAAATTGGTGAAAAAAATTCAGGTGCAATTTTGGCTGCAATAGGTTTTATTACTGGAGTTTACCTTACTGAAAAGGGAGTGCTACAGGGAGTAAGAGAAGCAAGTCAAAGTATTGTTTTGTTTAATCAGCAACCTATTTGGAAAGGAACTTCTCCAATAATTATTGCTACTATCATTGCATTGGCATCAGGAATAGCTTTATACCTACTTAATAAAAATAGTGATGAAAAACCTAGTGGTGCTATATGGGGTTGGAAGAAAACAGGAATCTATATAGGTATATTAGGCATAGCAGGTTGGATTTCTGCCATTTTTTCTAATACTCCTTTTGGTATGGCTATTATACCTGGAGTTATCGATATAGTCGATTTAAAATATTCTTGGGGTTTACTCTTTGTAATCGGTATTCCATTAGGAGCCTTTTGGAGTACTCGCAACAATAATGAAAAACGATTTACCATGCCAAAAACAAGTATAATAGGTAAACGTCTTTTAGGTGGGTTAGGATTAGGTATATCTGGAAGTTTTGCTGCTGGTTGTACTGTAGGACATGGCTTAACATTTTCTCCTTTTTTAGGTGTAGGTAGCCTTGTGGGGATAATTTTTATATTCCTCGGCAGTGGTTTAGTCGGTTATTTAACCCGAAAATAGATAAAGTAAATTAATCATTTTAAATACAATATTTAACAAAAAATCATAGTATAAACTATACCCTGATTATAATTATAACCATTAAATAATAACATACATGAAAACGCTATTTAACTTATTCGCTTTATTATTCATCATTTCAGCATCATTTGGGCAGGGACAAAGAGAATATTATCAACTAAAACATTATATACTCAAAACAGAGCAACAGGAAAAAGTTGTTGATGAATATCTTGAAAAAGCTTATTTACCTGCCCTTCATAAAGCTGGCATTAATGATATAGGAGTTTTCAAACCTATTAAAAACGAATCAGATACTCTAAAAAGCATCTATGTATTAATTCCATATTCTTCTTTAGACCAATTTGTTGGTTTAGAAGCTAAACTGGACAATGACAAAAAATACCAAAAAGCTGGTAGCGATTACATAAATGCGACACATGATAACTTACCCTATTTACGAATCAAATCTACACTGATGAAAGCTTTTGAAGGTATGCTAAAGCATCAGGTTCCAACTTTTGAAAGTGCTAAAAAAGATCGTGTTTATGAATTAAGAAGCTATGAATCTGGTACTGAAAAACTTTTTCATAATAAGGTACACATGTTTAATATTGGAGGCGAAATTGATCTATTTGATAAGTTAGGTTTTAACGCTGTATTCTATTCTGAGGTAATCTCAGGAGCTAACATGCCAAACCTAATATATATGACTAGTTTTTCTGACATGGCTAGTAGAGATTCCCATTGGAAGACATTTGGAGAGTCTCCTGAGTGGGGAGAAATGAAAGTGAAACCAATCTATCAAAACAATATGAATAAGCTTGATAAATTTTTATTATACCCAACGGATTATTCAGATTATTAATAAATCATTGCCAATTTTTAAAGTAAAAAATAGGTGAAAAATATATTTTTCACCTATTTTCGATTTAATAGAATCACTGCACAAAATAATCATAATTAATGGAAGGTAAACTCATCAATGGAATTCAGCAGATAGGAGTTGGCGTTGCTGATGCAGAAGAGGCATTCAAATGGTATGCTACTGTGTTAGGAGCAGATGTTCAAGTATTTGACGACAACAATGAGGCAACTCATATGGCTCCCTATATGGGTGGTAAGCCAAGAAAAAAACGTGCTATTATGGGACTTAACATGAGTGGAGGTAGTGGTTACGAAATATGGCAACATACCGAACATGTTTCAAGACCTCCAGTAAATGCTGTTCAACTTGGTGATTTAGGAATTACTATGGCTAAAGTAAAGTCTAAGGACATTAATAAAAGCTATGAATTTCTAAAAAATAAGGGGGTTAATATAATTTCTAAAATCGTTAAAGATCCTAGTGAAACAGCCTGCTTTTATATCGAAGATCCCTATGGTAACCAAATCCAAATCAGAGAATTTGATAGCTGGTTTAACTACAAAAATGTTAATATTGGAGGGCAGTATGGTGCATTCTTGGGAGTTTCCGATATTGATAAGTCATTGAAATTATATGCTGATATTCTTGGTTATCATAAAGTAGTATATGATGAAACAGGTACTTTTCATGACTTGCAAAATTTAGCCAACGGAGGTGGTAAATTTAGAAGAATTTTACTGACTCATGATGACAACCGAACTGGCGGATTTGCCAAATTGTTTGGTAAAAGTGAAATTGAACTAATTCAAAGTTTAGACAGAACACCAAATAAAATTTTTGCAGATCGATACTGGGGAGAGTTAGGGTATATCCATCTGTGTTTTGACATTAGAAATATGGATGCTTTAGTAAAGGAATGTGAAGAAGCTGGTCTTCCTTTTAAAGTATTGAGCAATCCTGATTTTGATATGGGAGATGCAAACGGGCATTGGGGCTATTTAGAGGATGCCGATGGTACTTTAATAGAGTTTGTTGAAACACACAAAGTACCTCTTATTAAAAAAATTGGATGGAGTATTAATCTTAAAGATAGAGACCCACACAAGCCTCTTCCAAATTGGTTAATGAAAGCGATGTCATTTAATAGAGTGAAGTTTTAAACTTATTATACTTATCATAAATAGTATTTTTCAGAATATCTTCTTGCCCAAAATTCTAACTTTAATATTATGACTCATTTTTTTGAAGGTTTTTCAAGTATTCAGTTGGATTTACCCCAAACTGTTTTTTAAAACAGTCTCTAAAATATTGTAAATCTGTGAAACCCACTTCGTATGTTACTTCAGAAATTGTTAATGTGTCTTGTTCAATTAATTGAGCCGCTCTTTTCAAACGAATTGAACGAGTAAACTCGTTAGCTGATTGACCTATTAAGCCCTTTAACTTTCGATATAATTGCATCCTACTTAAACCTAGTTCTTTTCCTAAGTCCTCAACATAAAAATTAGAATTGGTCATATTTTCTTCTACGATTTGTACTGCTTTTTTAATAAAGTCTTCATCTTTAGTTGTTATCTGAACATTTTTTGGATTTATGTTAAGTGTTTCTTTTTTTAGAATATTTTCTTTTATTACATCACGAGATTTTAACATATTTCTAATCCTAAGTAATAATATTTTAGGATTAAATGGTTTAATAATAAAGTAATCGGCTCCCATTTCAAAACCTGTTAATGCACTATCGTTAGAGGCCTTTGCTGTAAGTAATACTACTGGTATATGACTTGTTTTTACATCTGTTTTTACTTTTCTACACAATTCATAACCATCTAAGCCTGGCATCATAATATCAGAAATGATAAGGTCAGGTATATTATCTAATGCCAACTTCAATCCATCACTCCCATTATCAGCTTGAAGAACCCTATAATTTTCTTTTAATATATCTGCAACATACATTCTAATATCATCATTATCTTCAATGATTAAGACAATTGGAAAACCATCCACTTCCATTTCCTGATTAGAATCATTAGATTTTTCTATCTCTTTATTAGACTTTTCATTATTATACATAAAATCCAATCCTGATTCTATTATCTCACTTTCATCAAGATGTTCTTTACCTAAAGGAAGGTGTATTTTAAATACTGCACCTTTTCCAACCTTACTTTCTAATTCTATTTCTCCTTTATGTAAGGTTACTAGTTCTTTAGTTAAGGATAACCCAATACCTGTCCCCTTATTTTTTTTACTTTCCTTACTGTTTACTCTATAATATCTATTAAAAACAAACTCCATCTCATCCTCAGGTATTCCTATACCATTATCTTCAACTTCAATTATCACCTTATCATTTTTAGAATGAACTCTTACATTAATTTTCCCAAAATCGGGAGTGTACTTTATGGCATTTGATAATAAATTGGCAATAATTTTTTCTAATTTTTCTCTATCAAAATACACCATTAATTTCTCTTTGGGGAAATCAAAATTATAACTTATGAATTTTTTATTAGATAGTGAGTTGAAAGAATGTACAATTGGTTTTAAAAATTTTACTATATCGTTTTCACTAGTCTCAAGCTTCATGTTTCCCGATTCAATTTTGGACAACTCCAATAACTGATTGATGAGGTTTAATAAGCGTTGTGCATTCCTGATCATCATATCAATTTGTTTTTTACTACTTGAAAAATCTGGGTTTTCAGCTAACGATTTTAAAGGGCCTAAAATCAAAGTAAGTGGAGATCGAAATTCATGGGAGATATTAGCAAAAAACCTAGTTTTCATCTGGTGTACTTCTTGCATACTCATGATTTTTGAATGATCGATATTGATTTGATTTTGAAGTCGTTCTCTATTTACAATCATTTGAATTCCTAGTACCAAAATTCCAGTAATAATAATTATGAATAATGAATATGCCCAATAGGTATTATACCAAGGCGGTGAAATTACAATTTCTACAGAAGCTATTTTATCGCTCCATTTTCCATCACTATTGGTTGCCTTAACTTTAAATACATAATAACCTGGTGGAACATTGGTATAATAAGCATTTCTTCTTGTACCAACATTTTGCCAATTATCATCGTAATTTTCTAATTGATATGCATAGGTACTTTTACCTGACTGAGAAAAGCTTAAGATCGCAAATCCAAAACTCATGTCGTTTTGTTCACTATTAAGATCTATTCTTTTAGTATTAATAATACTACGTTTTAATGGCGAATTTATTCCTGGTTTTACTGATTTGTTGTTAATCGAAAAATCAGTAATATAGACTGGCGGTGTACTTTCACTATCTTTGATATTAGCAGGTAAAAATTTATTAAAACCATTAATTCCCCCAAACAACACCTCTCCGTTTTTCAATTTTAAAAATGAATTTTTAGAAAATTCTAATGATTGTAACCCATCAGATTCATCATAATTTCGGATAGATTGATCATTAACCCCATACCTAGAAAGTCCATTATTTGTACTTATCCATAATTGGCTGGAATCACCCTCAATAATTCCCAAAATCACTTCATTGGGCAAACCAGCTTCCTTACCAATTTTTGAAAATTCATATTTATCTTTATCAAATAAATTTAATCCATCGGAAGTTCCCACCCATAAATTATCTGCTGAATCTACCAATAAACTATATACAATATTATTACTGATACTTTTATCATTTTCATCATCATGTTTGAAGTGTTCAAAATAAAATTCACCATTAGTTTCAATACATTTGTTCAAACCTCCCCCTTCTGTTCCTATCCATATCGTTCCTCTTTCATCTTCAACAATATTTCTTACCAAATTATTACTTAGCGATCTATAATTAGCTTCTTCATGTATTAACTCTTTCGTAATCTCTGTTTCGGGATCATATATATACACTCCATTTCGATAAACTGCAATCCATATTCTACCTTTTGAATCCTCTAATAAAGAAAATATATTTCCATTATAAGTATCAGAACTATTACTTAAATCCAGGTCAAAATTTTCAAAATCGCTTCTATCCTTTTTAAGTATATTTACGCCACCCTGCCAAGTTCCTATCCATAAATTTTCATTTTTATCAATAAGCAACGAAAGAACTGCATCACTTGACAAAGTTCCTTTTTTGTTTCTATCACTTCTAAAACGAGTAAATTTACCATTAGCTACATCCCAATAATTAAGCCCACCTCCATCAGTTCCTATCCAAATATTCCCTTCTTTATCCTCAGCAAATGCACTTATAGAATTATTGGTTATAGAATTATCTACAAGTGGATTATGTTTTACATGATCAAATTTTGTGTGATTTTGATCAACTTTAAATAGACCTTTATTAAAGGTACCTACCCAAATAATCCCCATATCATCCTTATATAAAGTCCATATTGAATTACTTTGGATAGAGTTTTCATAGTGTGAATCATACACATACGATTCAATAGAACCATCTTCTAGATTAATTATTTTAATTCCTCCATTCTCAGTACCTACCCATAATCCTCTATCATCTTCAAGTACTGAGAGTACAACATTATATGAATTGTCAGTGTTATCAGTTTCTATAGAGATAACCTCTATTTCAAAAAGACCATCATTACTGTGTTTTAAACGATTTAATCCATTTTGGGTCGCAATCCATATCACGTTATCTACACCTAAAATAAGCTTATTTATATCATTTGAACTCAATGATTTACTATTTCCTTCTTCATAAGAATAGTGGATAAATCTTAATGATTTTTTATCAAATAAGTTCAGCCCCCCTCCCCATGTAGAAATCCATAGGTTTCTATCTTGATCCTCTAGAATATCGGTAATTTGATTACTCGAAATACTAAAAGGGTCATTATCATTATGTTTATAACGTGAAAAATGATTTGTAGAGGGGTCATAACGATTCAAGCCTCCATTTTCTGTACCAATCCATATAGTGCCATCTTGATCTTGGTAAATAGCATTTATAAAGTTGTCACTTAATGATTTATAATCTTCAACGACATTTTTAAACTGAATGAATTCATCAGAATATTCATCATATTTAAATAACCCTTCTCCATAAGTAGCTATCCATAAAGCCCCTTCATTATCTTGGAATATATCATTAATATAAGCATTTGAAAGTCCTTTACTTCGGTTTTCAAAGCTATAATTTTGCACATTTATTCCATCGTACTTATTCAGTCCATTTCTAGTACCAATCCATAAAAAACCTTTTTTATCCTGTAAAACAGTGGTTACAGTATTTTGCGATAATTTTTCTTGAATAGGGATAAACTGTATTTCTTTCTGATCCTGTGCAATTGTACTAAAACAGGTTATTACACTAATGATGATAGCAAAATATTTCATCGTATTATTTTCATTCAATTCGAATTTTTTTACTGTATTTCGACATAACCTAATACATGGATCAATCATACAGTTTAAATGTATGTGTTCTATATTCTTTACTCATAGGGGCTACTTTCTCTAACCAATAATTTAAACACAATCTCAAAAATTAAAAACCATTCAAATATGTCTAGACTAAATCATTAATGTAAATGAAGCTTTCTTATTGCATTAATTATTAAATAACAAAATTAATAAAGTAATACTAGACAAGTAGGTCTTATTTAAAATAAGTCCTATAAACCTATGTATTTTTTTGTTGCTCTACTGAAATAATTACCCTCCTCCTTTGTGCAAATCACCTAAGTGACATATATATAAAATTATTGAGATTTGTTATAATACATAAAATGCTATTTCAATTAACATGAATATCAAACACGCATTTATATTAAATATTCATTGGCACAAATAGTATTGCCACATTGGTTTTAATAACATTATCTATGATAACAATTGATGATAGAATCTTCTTATTAGAAACACGTATTTTATGCTCAATCTAAACTACATTGATGTTATCTTAATAGTACTATACTTCATTTTAATATACGGAGTAGCTATATATGTAACCTATAAAGAAAAAATAAATCGTGATACTTCTTCTTACTTCCTAGGTGGAAGAAATATGGGTTGGTTTGTAATTGGTGCATCCTTATTCGCATCCAATATTGGGTCAGAACATATAATTGGCTTAGCAGGTTCGGGAGCAAGTGGTGGTGTGGCTGTAGCACAATTCGAATTACTGTCAGGAATTATTCTTTTACTATTAGGATGGGTTTTTGTACCCTTCTACCTTAAAAGTGGTGTATATACAATGCCTGAATTTCTAGAACTTAGATACTCTAAAGGAGCTCGAACTTACCTTTCAATCATCTCCATTATTGCTTATATACTTACCAAAATATCTGTTACTATTGCTGCAAGTGGAATAATATTCGAAGCAATTGGTCTTAATTTTTGGACTGGAGCTGTGGCAGTAATAATAGCTACTGGTCTATATACTATACTAGGTGGACTAAAAGCAGTGTTATATACTGATATGATACAAATGTTTATTTTAATTGGTAGTTCTATATTAATAACCTGGATAGGTTTAAGTCATCTTGGTGGTTGGGCAGAACTCAAGTCTACTGCCGAACCAGAATTTTTCAACTTATGGAAGCCTCTAAATCATTCTGAATTCCCATGGACTGGAATTGTTTTTGGAGCTCCAATTCTAGGAGTATGGTATTGGTGTACTGATCAATTTATAGTTCAAAGAGTTTTAGCTGCTAAAGACATAAAAAATGCACGAAGAGGAACAATATTTGGTGGATACCTTAAAATTCTACCACTTTTCATTTTTGTAGTTCCTGGTATAATAGCCTATGCATTAAGTCAAAAAGGAATGCTTTCCTTTGATAGCGCAGATCAGGCTTTTCCATCACTTATCAAGGTATTATTACCACCTGGAGTTAGAGGCTTAGTTGTTGCAGGATTGTTTGCTGCACTAATGAGTTCACTTTCAACCGTTTTCAACTCTTGTTCTACGCTCTTCACACTAGACATTTATAAAAAATTTAAACCCCAATCTTCTGAAAAGAAATTAGTTGTAGTAGGACAAATCGCCACTTTGGTTTTAGTTATACTAGGGATATTTTGGATTCAGTTCATTGATAGGGTATCAGACCAGTTATTTACTTATCTTCAAAGCGTACAAGCATATATTTCTCCACCAATTGCAGCAGTTTTCCTTTTAGGGTTATTTTTTAAACGTCTAAATGCACAAGGTGCAATGGCAGCTTTATTTACAGGCTTCGTATTAGGAACTGCCAGATTATTTGGTGAAATAAACAAAGAATCACTATCAGGTCCATTATTCTATTTATCTGATGTAAACTTTCTTCATTTCGCCATTCTTCTATTTGTATTATGTGTAGCTATTTTAATTCTTGTAAGTCTACTCACCAAAGAACCTGATTACAATAAATATAAAGAGATAACCTACAACAAAACTAAACTAATTGATAATAGGCAGGATATAATCTTATCAGTCATATTAGTACTGATAGTTATCTCTATTTGGTTCTATTTTAGTTAACCATTAAAATTAATAATGTCCCCCTCTCCTATACTACAGTAGTTTAAATCTAGATAAGTCTAGTTCTAACCAATATTAGATCAATCAAAGCAACCAAAACAGCTATTCGACTATCTACTATTTCTTATACAATCCTATATAAATATAATTATTTATATTTTATATAAAATTTAATAATTAATAAACCCTTAACATGTACTAAAAATAAGAGTGTCAAAAAATATAACACGAAAAATATTAGTGGAAAAATCAACCTATTAACACCCGTTTTTATATCAAAAATGTTAAAAAGTGGTAAAAAGTGGTAAAAAGTGGAGGAAAATATCATATTATTTTTTATGTTTGTTCTAGTAGTAGAATAACTTTTTTAGAGCTATGTCTTTTTTTACTAGCGAATATACATGCAAGCTTGATGCAAAAGGTCGGTTGGTATTACCAGCAAGGTTCAAGTCTGCATTACCAGAATCATCTGGTAATCAGCTAGTAGTTGGTCATGGATTTGACCCGTGTCTAGTGCTCTTCCCTATGGTTGAGTTTAAAAAAATTGAAGCTCGTATATCAGGGTTAAGTGAATTTGACCCCGAAAACAGAAGGTTACAAAGAGCGTTTTTCAACAGTCATACTGAAGTGGAACTTGATAATTCTGGAAGATTTTTAATTCCTAAAAAAGCATTGGCTTATGCCAAACTAGAAAAAGAAACCATTCTAATTGGCATTGGAAAAAAAGTAGAAGTATGGAGTCCAGAGCTTTATAAGGAATATGTAACGGAGGATTCTGAAGAATTCTCACAACTTGTTCAGAAAAAGCTTACAAATGAGTAATGAAAACTACCACATGCCAGTTATGCTGGATGAGTGCTTGGAAGGGTTAAATATAAAATCAGGGGGAGTATATGTCGATGTAACGTTTGGTGGTGGAGGGCATTCAAAAGTTATTTTAGAGAAATTAGAAAGAGGAAAGCTATTTGGTTTTGATCAGGATATTGATGCACAATCAAATGCTGAAATAATTAATAAAAGTTCTTTCACATTAATTGCTTCCAATTTTAGGTATTTAAAAAGGTACTTAAAAATGTATCAAGTTACAGAAGTGGACGGAATACTTGCTGATTTAGGGGTTTCTTCACATCAGATAGATGACCCTCAACGTGGATTCTCCACTCGTTTCGATGCAGAATTAGATATGAGAATGGATCAATCATCTAAGTTAACTGCTAAAAATGTAATAAACCAATACAGCGAATCAGACCTACATCGTTTATTAGGTATGTATGGCGAAGTTAGAAATGCCAAAACATTAGCAGCTGCTATTGTTGCTGCTAGAACTAACAACCCAATAAATACAGTAAACGATTTGAAAGCTATTTTGGAACGATTTGCGAAACGAGGAAAAGAGTTTAGGTATTTCGCTCAGGTTTTTCAAGCAATAAGAATAGAGGTGAACGAAGAATTGAAAGCCTTGGAAGAAATGCTGGAACAAAGTGCTGATATATTAAAACCAGGAGGAAGATTGGTGGTAATGTCGTACCACTCGTTGGAGGACAGACTAGTAAAAAACTTTATTAACAAAGGAGATTTTAGAGGAAAAGAAGAAAAAGATTTTTACGGTAATGTAATAAAACCTTTGGTAGCTATTAATAAAAAACCAATTGAAGCAAGTGAGAAAGAGGTGAAACAAAACAATAGGTCAAGAAGTGCAAAACTAAGGATAGCTGAAAAAAAATGAAAACAACAAAAAACACTTTTAAAGTTGATGAACAACAAAGTGAAGGAAGTAGCATCTTTTCTAGGTTAGAAAACGCAATAAAAACGGACATAATTTTTGAGAATGGTTTTCCTCTAAAATATCTGCCTCAGCTACTTTTTAGTATAGGCTTATGCATATTTTATATAGGTAATAGCCACTATGCTGAAAAGACCATTCGAAGAATAGATAAAACAAAAAAAGAAGTAAGTGACTTACGTGCTGACTACACCACACTAAAAGCGGACTATATGCTTGCAAGTAAACAATCTGAAGTGGCAAACCGGGTTAAGGAACAGGGTATTTATGAAAGCATGCAACCACCTAGTAAAATAGAAATTATAAAAGGTGAATATTAAAAACTCCATATTACTACGAGTAAGACTAGCATTTTTATTTATGCTGGTTTTTACCATTGGTATTATTTACCGCATTGTTGTAGTTCAACAAGTGGAAGGTGAAAAATGGACTGCATTGGCAGATCAAATCACTTACAAAGTGCGTAAAGTAAACGCAACGAGAGGGAATATTTATTCAGATAACGGAAGCCTATTAGCTACATCTTTACCTTTTTACAAAGTTGCATTTGACCCAGAAATTCCTAGCAAAGAACTTTACAATAATGGACTTGATTCTCTATCATTATTATTGTCAAAATTTTATAAAGACCATAACAAAAATTGGTATAAACAAAAAATTAATGATGCTAGGTTAGCCAACAAGCGATACTTAATTCTCAATCGTAAGCAGATAAATTATCAAGAAAAAAAGGAAATGAGCGAATGGCCTATTTTTAGAGAAGGTCGTCTTAAAGGAGGTATTATTTTTGAAAAAGTAGATAAGCGTTTTCGACCATTCAAGAATTTAAGTTACAGGACAATTGGTTATATAAATGAGGAAGAAAGAGGAATAGTTGGGCTTGAATATAGTTTCAATAAACAGCTCTCAGGTAAGGATGGGGAAGCAATGTACCAAAAAATGGTGGGAAGAAATTGGAAACCAATATACGATGGAACTGAGGTAAAAACTGAAGATGGATGGGACATTCAAACTACATTGGATGTCAATTTACAAGATGTAACCGAATCAGCATTGCTAAGAAGTTTAGAAGATCATCAAGCCGACTATGGGACTGCCGTTGTGATGGAAGTAGCTACTGGAGAAATAAAAGCCATGTCTAGTTTAAGTAGAAACAAGAAAGGTAATTATTTCGAACGATATAATTATGCTGTAGGTCGACAGGGGCTTACAGAACCTGGCTCAACATTTAAATTAGCTACTATGATTGCTCTTTTAGAAGAGACCAATATCAGTTTAAATGATAATATCGACACTGGAAACGGTGAATATAAATTTTATAACAATACTGTTCGTGATCACCATGAAGGAGGATATGGAATTATAACTATTAAAGAAGCCTTTGAGAAATCCTCAAATATTGCAATGGCAAAATTAGTGGATAAACACTTTGGGTTAAAGCCAGAAAAATTTCTAGAGTATGTGGATGATTTAAAGTTATCTCAACCATTGGGTTTCCAATTATATGGAGAAGGAAAACCCAAAATTATACATCCGGAAGATAAAGAGTGGAGTGGAATCACACTACCATGGATGGCTTATGGATATGGTCTTGAACTTACACCTCTTCAAATGCTTGCACTTTATAATGCAGTTGGCAATAATGGAAAAATGATTCGTCCAATTATAGTTAAGTCTGCTAAAAAAGCTGATCAGGTAAAAGAAGTATACGAAACAGTTGTGCTTAATGAAAAAATTTGTTCTGATGAAACACTTAGTAAAATTCAATTGATGCTCGAAGGAGTTGTAGAACGCGGCACTGCAAACAATATTAAAAATGATCATTACAGTATTGCAGGAAAAACAGGAACTTCTCAAATACTTGAAAATGGTCTGTATACACGGAAATATATTACTTCATTTGCAGGCTATTTTCCTGCTGACAACCCTAAATATAGTGCTATTGTGCTTATCAAAAATCCTAAAGGGTCGAAGCAGTATGGTAGTAATGTGGCAGCTCCTGTCTTCAAAGAAGTAGCTGATAACATTTATGCCCGAGATATACAAATGCACGAAGCTCTATCTAAGAACGTTGAACCACAATATGGGTTCTTCCCTGTTGTACAAGCTGGCTATCGTAATGATTTAACCTTGCTATGCAATGAATTGGGAATTTCTAATCACTCTGATATTGATGATAATTGGGTAAGAGCTAGTATTAAGTCCAATTCATTGCAATGGAAAACAACATATCATAAAGAGAATTTTGTACCCAATGTGATGGGAATGACTCTGCGAGATGCTATTTATTTACTTGAAAAAAGAGGCCTAATTGTAAATTATAAAGGTTTTGGTAGAGTAAAAAATCAGTCATTAACTATTGGAAAAAAAATTAATAAGGGAGATAGAATATTAATTGAATTGAGCTAATGGCATTATTAAAGGACATACTAAAAAATGTTTCGTTAACTACTTCTTCTGGAAATATGAAAGTAGAAGTGAATGACATTTGTTTTGATTCTCGCAAAGTGAAGAAAGGGACACTATTTGTAGCGGTAAAAGGCACACAAGCTGATGGGCATGACTATATCAATAAAGCTATAAAGGATGGAGCAATAGCAATTGTTGCTGAACAATTACCAGAAAGATTAAAAAAAGGAATCACTTATTTAACCGTAAAAAATAGTGCTGAAACTTTGGGGGTAGTATCCTCTAATTTTTATGGTAATCCTTCTAGAAAAATGTATCTGATAGGAATAACTGGTACCAATGGAAAAACAACAACCGTTTCTTTGCTCTATAACCTTTTTATGAATTTAGGCTATAAAACTGGTCTTCTTTCTACTGTAACTAATAAAATTATAGATAAAGAAATACTCGCTACACATACTACCCCAGATCCTGTTCAATTGAATCAGCTACTTGCTGAAATGGTGAAAAATGGTTGCACGCATTGTTTTATGGAGGTAAGTTCTCATGCTATTGATCAGGGAAGAGTGGTTGGTTTAGAGTTTTCAGGAGCTATTTTTACCAATCTAACCCACGATCATCTTGATTATCACAAAACTTTTGATGCTTACATAGCTGCTAAAAAGAAATTATTTGATGGTTTGAGTGATGATGCTTTTGCTTTGATAAATAAAGACGATAAAAGAAGTACTATTATGCTTCAAAATACTAAGGCAAATAAGCATAGTTATGCTTTTAAGAGTATTGCTGATTTCAAAGGAAAAATTATTTCCAATTCGTTAGAAGGGCTTGAAATGCAAGTAGACAACAAGGAAGCTTGGTTTAGGCTTATTGGAGATTTTAATGGATATAATTTACTAGCAGCATATGCTACAGGCGTATTACTAGGTGAGGAATCAGAAGAAGTATTAGCACAACTTACTTTACTCAATGCTGCTCCTGGAAGATTTGAACAAGTAAAAAATAAGGCAAAAATAACTGCTATTGTAGATTATGCACATACGCCTGATGCATTAAAAAATGTTCTTAAAACCATTAATGATTTCCGCACGGGCAATGAACAATTAATTACAGTAGTAGGTTGCGGAGGAAACCGTGATAAAGAAAAAAGACCATTAATGGCATCAATAGCTACTGTACTGAGCAATAAAGTGATACTTACTTCGGACAATCCAAGAGATGAAGAACCTGGTGATATTATAAATGATATGAAAAAGGGCGTTAGTCCTTCCGATTATAAAAAAACAGTTGTGCTTTCTGATAGAGAAGAAGCAATAAAAACAGCCTGCCTTTTAGCACAAAAAAATGATATAATACTAGTGGCAGGAAAAGGACACGAAACTTATCAGGAAATCAAAGGAGTAAAACATCATTTTGATGACCGAGAAGTACTTGGAAGAATGTTGAACTTAATAAGTTAGAAATAAAGCATGTTATATTATTTATTTGAATATCTAGATCAGCAATTTAACCTAATCGGTGCAGGAGTATTTCAATATATTTCCTTTAGAGCTGGTGCAGCTGTGATATTGTCACTTCTTATAACCATCATTTTTGGAAAGAAATTAATCCAAATACTTCAAAAAAAGCAAATTGGGGAGACGGTTAGAGATTTAGGTCTACAAGGTCAGATGGAGAAGAAAGGTACTCCTACCATGGGAGGAATTATCATAATAAGTGCTATTGTAATTCCTACACTACTTTTTGCAAAGCTTGATAATATTTATGTTATCCTACTTTTAATCACTACTATTTGGTTAGGAGCTATTGGTTTCCTTGATGATTACATAAAAGTTTTTAAAAAAAATAAGGAAGGATTAGCTGGTAAATTTAAAATTCTAGGGCAAGTGTGTATTGGGGTTATTGTTGGACTAACACTATTTTTTCATCCCGATGTTATGATCGGTGAATATGTTGGAGAGGGGTTTAATGTGGTAAAATCGAATATAACATCTGTTCCTTTTTTCAAAGATAATTTGCTGAATTACGATAATCTCATCCCATTTATAGGCACTGATTACACGTGGGTTATTTATGTGTTAATAGTCATTTTTATAATCACAGCGGTTTCTAATGGAGTAAATATTACTGATGGACTAGATGGACTTGCTGCAGGCACTTCAGCAGTTGTAGGAATTACTATAGCTATTTTGGCTTACATATCAGGAAGAACTGATTTTACAGAATATCTGAACATAATGTATATCCCTAATTTAGGAGAAGTAGTAGTCTTTTCAACTGCTTTTGTAGGAGCTTGCTTAGGATTCTTATGGTATAATTCGTATCCAGCTCAAGTATTTATGGGAGACACTGGAAGCCTTTCGATTGGAGGTATAATTGCAGTTTCTGCATTAGTGATTCGTAAGGAATTACTTATCCCTATTCTATGCGGTGTGTTTTTAATAGAAAGTTTATCAGTAATTGTTCAGGTAGGTTATTTCAAATACACAAAAAGAAAATATGGTGAAGGTAGACGCGTGTTGAAAATGGCACCATTACATCATCATTATCAAAAATCAGATATGCCAGAATCAAAGATTGTAATTCGATTCTGGATTATTGGAATACTACTAGCAGTACTAACATTAGCTACTTTGAAACTTAGATAATGAATAAACGAATAGTCATATTAGGAGCAGGTGAAAGTGGCACAGGAGCAGCCTTATTAGCAAAAGCGAAAGGGTATGATGTATTCGTTTCAGACATAGGTACAATACAGCCAAAATATATTCAGCAACTAAAAGATTTAGGAATTGATTATGAGCAAGGACAGCATACTGAAAAAAAGATTTACGAAACGAGTACAATTATTAAAAGCCCTGGAATACCAGAGTCGGCAAAAATATTACAAGGAGCTATCAGAAGAGGCATCAGTGTTATTGACGAAATCGAATTTGCCAGTAGATATACTAATGCGAGAATTATTGCCATAACGGGCACAAATGGAAAAACTACTACTACACTACTCATCTATCATTTATTAAAACAAGCAGGGTTTAATGTTGGACTTGCTGGAAATGTTGGTGAAAGTTTAGCAAAACAAATGATTAAAGATGACAAAGACTACTTTGTAATAGAGATCAGTAGTTTCCAAATTGATGGAATTGATACTTTTTCTCCTGAAGTAGCAGTCTTGCTCAATATCACTCCTGACCACCTTAATAGGTATGACAATGACTTTAAAAAATACATTAATTCTAAATTTAGATTAATAGAAAATCTAAAATCAAACTCCTCATTTATCTATTTTAATGACGATGAGAATATTAAATATAAGATAGAATCCGAAACCTATAAAGGTGTAAAACATCCAATTACTTTATCAGAAGATACAACTCAGTCAGCAAGGGTTATTGGTGATGAAATGCTTTTTAACATTAATCAGCAAGTTATACAAATCAAACAAAGAGAAACAACATTAAAAGGTCGACACAACCTCATCAACACTATGGCTGCTGTATTAGCAGCATTCAAAGTTGGTGTATCAGAAAAAGATATTAGAAGTGGACTAAAAACATTTAAAAATGCACCTCATCGATTGGAATATGTTGCCACTATTAAAGATGTAGATTTTTACAATGATTCAAAGGCCACTAATGTTGAAGCTACCAAGTATGCTTTAGAGAGTTTTAATGATAGTTTAGTTTGGATAGCTGGAGGAATAGACAAAGGAAATGATTACCAACAAATAATGAAGCTGGTAAACAATAAAGTAAAAACATTAGTGTGTTTAGGAAAAGATAATAAAAAATTGAGAAATGCTTTTCATGATCAAATAGTAAATATGCTTGAAACAGATAATATGAAGCAGGCAATAGACTCTGCAATGAATTCTGCTAAAGCAAATGATGTAGTGCTACTTTCTCCAGCATGTGCAAGTTTCGACTTATTTAACAATTATGAAGATCGAGGTAATCAATTCAAAGAAGCAGTATTGAACTTAAAAAACACTTATAGCAACTAGTATGATGGAAAAAGTAAAACAATGGACAGATAAACATTTACAGGGTGATCCTGTGATATGGATAGTTGTGTTTGCTTTATCCATATTCAGCATTATGGTGGTATATAGTGCTACAGGTACACTAGCTTTCAAAAATATGACCAACCCTGAAAGTTATTTGATTAATCATTCTATTCTATTGTTTTTAGGTTTAGGTGCAATGTGGGCTGCACATAAAATAGATTATCGATACTATTCAAAACTATCCCGCTTTGCACTATGGGTAAGTGTGCCTCTCTTGATATTTACTTTTACAAACGGAACAACCATCAATGATGCTTCTCGTTGGATTGTAATCCCAATTATTAATAAAACATTCCAGCCTTCTGATTTAGCCAGTTTAGCTCTTATTACAAGTTTGGCTAGTATGTTGGCAAAACGTCAACAAAATATTGATTCTTTTAAAGAATCATTTATCTCAATATTAATATGGTGTGGTGTGATCTGCGGATTAATTGCTTTAACAAATCTTTCTTCAGCTATTCTTCTTTTCGCAACATGTATGTTATTGATGTTTATTGGAAGAGTTCCAGTAAAATATTTAGCAATGTTAATTTTTGTAGGAAGTCTTGCAGGTGTGTTAGCTCTAGAATTTGGGGTACGGGGAGCAACTGCAAAAAGTAGAATAGAAAGTTTTTTTAATGAAGATGAAGTGAGTTTTCATGCAAAACATGGGTTTATAGCTGTAGCATCTGGTGGGATAGTAGGTAAAGGGCCTGGTAAAAGTACACAACGCAATATTTTGCCTGCACCATATTCTGATTTTGTATATGCAATTATTATTGAAGAATATGGAATGACAGGAGGTATTACTGTATTACTACTATACTTGATTTTACTGTATCGAGGAATGAAAGGTGTGTCAAAAAGTGAACAAGCTTATGGAGGGCTGTTGGCAGCAGGACTCAGTTTTGCCATCGTATTACAAGCAATGGTAAATATGGGTGTAGTTGTTGGGTTAGGTCCTGTAACTGGTCTGCCACTACCATTAATTAGTATGGGGGGTACCTCATTATTGTTTACAGGGTTTTCATTAGGAATAATATTAAGTGTAAGTCGTGGTCACACTGATAACGAATGGAAAACTGTAGTTCAAGAAATTAGAAATGTACCTAAAGCAGAATTATGATTAAAAACAATCACATAAAACACAAACAACTGTAGACAATTCAACTTTTGGATAAACAACGACCATATCGATTTATTATAACTGGAGGAGGAACTGGCGGACATATCTATCCTGCTATTGCTGTGGCTAATACCATACGAGATAAGCACCCTGAAACAAAAATTTTGTTTGTTGGGGCAAATGGAAAGATGGAAATGCAAAAAGTACCTGAGGCAGGCTATAACATAGTTGGACTTTGGATAAGTGGAATTCAGAGAAGAATAACTCTTGAAAACATATTTTTTCCTTTAAAGGTTATAGTTAGTTATTTAAAAGCTAGAAAAATAATAAAAGATTTTAAACCTGACGTAGTCATAGGTTTTGGTGGATATGCATCAGGACCTATAATGATGGCTGCCAATAGTATGAACGTTCCTTCCATTATTCAAGAACAAAACTCATATGCAGGGCTTGCCAACAAACGAATGTCAAAAAAAGCGAAAAAAGTATGCGTAGCATACGAAGGAATGGATAAGTATTTTGACTCAACAAAGGTAGTATTGACAGGGAATCCTGTAAGAAAGGATATTATAAATGTTGAAAGAAAAAGAGATGAGGCTATAAAACATTTTGGGTTTGATGAAAATAAAAAAACAATACTAGTACTTGGGGGGAGTCTTGGTGCTCGCACTATTAACAATGCCATTATTAAAGATATTGATAAAATAATTGACACAGATGTACAACTAATTTGGCAAACAGGAAGGTTCTATTATGATGAAATGAAGAATAAACTCATTGGCCATAATACAACTAATGTGAGAATGAGTGCCTTTATTAAAGAAATGGATTTGGCTTATTCTGCTGCTGATGTAGTTGTATCTAGAGCTGGAGCATTGTCCATCTCAGAATTATGTTTGGCAAAAAAACCAGTTATTCTGATTCCATCACCTAATGTGACTGAAGACCACCAAACCAAAAATGCAATGGCATTGATGAAAAATGAGGCTGCTAAGCTAATCAAAGATAAAAATGCAGTCGGTCAATTGGTAGATGAAGTCATTGGGTTAGTTTACAACGAAAAGATGTGTCAATTGATGGCATACAATATTTCAAAAATGGGAATGCCGAATGCAGCAAATAATATAATGAAAGTAGCAATACAACAAATAACATGAAAATAGAAGATTTACATATTGTCTATTTTATAGGGATTGGTGGTATAGGAATGAGTGCTATTGCTCGTTGGTTTAACCAAAATGGTATAGAAGTGTATGGGTATGACAGAACCAATACACCCCTCACACAAAGCTTAGAGAGTGAAGGTATAACCGTGCATTATGAAGATAGTATTGATCATATTCCTTCAGGTCTACTCGTTGATAAATCAAAATCATTAGTAGTTTACACCCCTGCTGTTCCAAGTCAGCATAAAGAACTTACATACCTGAAACAACAAGGGTTAGAAATTATGAAACGCTCTGAGGTACTAGGGCTAATTACAAAAGATATTTACACCATTGCAGTTGCGGGTACTCATGGTAAAACTACCACCTCATCTATGGTGGCACATATTTTAAAATCATCTGGAAAAGATATCACTGCATTTATGGGTGGTATATCTACCAACTATAATTCTAATTTAATAATAAACGAAGAGTTAAAAGAAGACACCATTGCAGTTGTAGAAGCTGATGAATTTGATAGGTCATTTTTGACCCTTCATTCAAACATGGCTATTATCACTTCTATGGATGCCGATCATTTAGATATTTATGGAAATAAAAACGAACTAAAAAATTCATTCAAAGAATTTATTAGTCAGATGAAAAGCAATGGTCAATTATATATCAATGAAAAATTAACAAATGAAATCAACCCACATAATTTCGATGTAGAGATTAATACATATGGCATTAATCAGGGGCTATTTTTTGCCGATAACCTAAATATAACAAACGGATTTTTTGAGTTTGACTTCTGTGGTGGAGGTCATAAAATTAATAGGTTAAGTTCGAGCGTCCCTGGTTTTTATAATGTTGAAAATATGGTAGCAGCAATAGCTGTTGCTTTACAAGTGGGAGTAAAAGAATCTGAAATAAGAAAAGCTGTATCTTCTTATTCTGGAGTAAAAAGAAGGTTCGAATATATTGTTCGTTCCGATAAAGTAGTTTACATCGATGATTATGCTCATCACCCTACTGAAATTGAAGCTTTTTTGAAATCGGTAAAAGCTATTTACCCTAATAAAAAGCTTACTACCATTTTCCAACCACACCTATTCTCTCGCACGCAAGATTTTGCAGAAGATTTTGCTAAAAGTCTCAACTACTCTGATGAAGTGATACTAATGGATATTTATCCTGCAAGAGAACTACCCATTGATGGGGTAACCTCCGAAATTATATATAAAAATATTGAAGTAGAAAAAATTATTACTACTAAAGAGGACTTAATGAAGGAGGTTGAAAAAAAAGAATTAGAAGTAGTAGTTACTATTGGAGCAGGAGATATCGATCAGTTTGTAAATAAAATTAAAAATAGCCTAACTAAAAATTATAGTGTTTAAACGATTTAAAATAGCGAAATCAGTAAAGGTATTATTAAGCGTAATGATATTATTCTTTCTAATAGCATTTGCTAATAGAGAGTATGGAACAGAGACTTGCAACAACATTTTCGTTACTATAGAAAATCAACATGAAAACTATTACATCGACAAACAAGATGTAATAAACTTATTAAATCATGGAGGAGATGACGTGATAATAGGAAAACCATTCTATGATATAAATCTGAAAGAAATTGAAAATAGAATATTAACCTCTCCTTATGTAAAAGAAACAGAAGTATTTAAGGATTTAAAAGGAAATCTGATCGTTAAAGCTAATCTCAGAAGACCAATTGCAAGGATTATACGAAGTGAAAAAAAAGATGCATACATCTCCGAAGAGGGTGAAATACTACCTGTAACTAACAAATTTAACTCTCGAGTTGTACTAATAAGCGGAAAGGGTGGAGAAGAAGTGATAAAAGCAGAAACGTCACTACTTCAAACAAATCCAGCTTTATTCAAAATGATCAAATTTATTAATAAAGATAATTTTTGGAAAGCTCAGATTGCTCAAATAGAAATATCTGAAAACAGAGAAGTTATTATATATCCACAAATCACGAAGCAGTATGTGGAATTCGGTCAGATAGAAGATATAGAAGAGAAGTTTAAAAAGTTAAAAATATTTTACAAACGAATATTGCCATTAAAAGGCTGGAACTATTACGAAAAAGTAAACCTCAAATATGAGGGGCAAATTATTGCAGATTAAATGAAACAATGAAAACCAAAGTCAGAATGGAAGACTGGCTTAAACAATAAACAACCACTAAAATGAATAATATGGAAAATGACAAAATCGTAGTTGGCCTAGACATAGGCACAACAAAAATATGTGCGATTGTAGGTCGAAAAAACGAGTTTGGGAAACTCGAGGTTTTGGGCATGGGTAAAGCCGAGTCAGATGGTGTTATCCGAGGCATAGTAACAAACATTGACAAAACCGTGACCGCAATTCAAAAAGCAGTAAGAGAAGCTGAAAATACATCGGGCATTGATATTAGAGTAGTAAATGTTGGTATTGCAGGACAACATATTAAGAGCTCTATTCATCATGGAAGTATCACTCGGAATTCTTCAGATGACGAAATCACTATCGAAGATGTTAACCGACTTACCAATGACATGTACAGAATAGTGATTCCGCCAGGGAGCGAAATTATACACGTAATGCCTCAGGATTATATAGTAGATTACGAAGAAGGAATTATGGATCCAGTAGGAATGTCGGGGGTAAAGTTAGAAGCTGATTTTCATGTAATCACAGCACAAACAAATGCCATTAACAATATTAATAAATGTGTGAAACGTGCTGGGTTAGAAATAGAAAACTTAATCCTAGAACCTCTGGCCTCAAGCTTGGCTGTGCTAAGTGAGGAGGAAAAAGAAGCTGGTGTTTGCTTAATTGATATTGGAGGCGGCACAACAGATGTTGCTGTTTTTCATGATAATATTATACGACATACTGCTGTAATCCCTTTTGGGGGTAATATTATCACCTCTGACATCAAACAAGGCTGTATGGTTATGCAACACCAAGCTGAATTGTTAAAAACTAAGTTTGGAAAAGCAATTGCCGAAGAAGCTAGTCCGAATGAAATAGTATCTATACCTGGCTTACGAAATAGGCAGCCAAAAGAGATATCTATAAAAAATCTAGCGCACATTGTAGAAGCTAGGATGATAGAAATAATTGAGCTAGCTCATGCTGAAATTATTACTTCAGGATTTGATGGAAAATTAGCAGGTGGTATAATTATCACTGGTGGTGGATCTCAACTCAATTGCTTAAAGCAATTAGTAGAGTATATGACTGGCATGGATGCACGTGTAGGTTATCCTAATGAGCATTTGGGTAAAAGTAAAATGGATAGTGTGAAAAGTCCAATGTATGCCACTTCAGTTGGGCTAGTTCTTTCTGGATTTAGAGCATTAGATGAACGCGAAAACAGATACAATGATGTGAAAGTTGACAACAATATGAATGCTGCTTCAGTAAAAAAGGAGTTGAAGAGCGAAGACTTTTTCAAGAAAATTCTAAACAAGACCAAAGGTTTACTAATTGATGATCAGTTAGAAAACAATTATTAGTTATTAAATAATTAATTAAAAAAAGAAACTACCACTAACTAACAAAATAATGTCAGATTCAACTTACAAGTTTGATATCCCAAAGCACCACAAGTCGATTATTAAAGTAATCGGTGTTGGAGGTGGAGGAAGTAATGCCGTAAACCATATGTATAATCAAGGTATTAAAGATGTAGAATTCGTTATTTGCAATACAGATTTGCAAGCTTTAAAAAGTAGTCCAGTACCTAACCGCCTTCAGATAGGGGTTAATCTTACCGAAGGTTTAGGAGCAGGAGCAAATCCCGAAGTGGGAAAAAATGCTGCTCTAGAAAGCAAAGAAGATATTCGAGAGTTTTTAGGAATTGATACCAAAATGGTATTTATAACCGCTGGTATGGGTGGAGGAACTGGAACTGGAGCTGCCCCAGTAATTGCCCAAGTAGCTAAAGAACTGGATGTACTTACGGTAGGAATTGTTACTGCACCATTCTCCTTCGAAGGAAAAAAGAAAATGCAACAAGCACAAGATGGTATTGATGAATTAAGAGCCAATTGTGATACTGTACTAGTTATTTCAAATGATAAGCTGAGACAAATATATGGTAATCTTACCATCGGTAACGCATTTAGTCAGGCCGACAATGTATTGACAACAGGTGCTAAAGGTATTGCTGAAATAATTACTGTAGCTGGTATTGTAAATGTAGATTTTCAAGATGTTCGTACTGTAATTCATAACGCTGGGGCTGCTGTAATGGGATCCTCTGAAACCAAAGGTGAGAATAGAGCTAGAAAAGCAGCTGAAGAAGCTCTGGCATCTCCCCTATTGGACAATAAAGATATCCAAGGAGCTAAGAAAATACTATTGTCTATTATTTCAGGAAACCAAGCTGAATTACAAATGGATGAGCTTACAGAAATAACTGAATATATTCAAGAAATGGCAGGAGATGAAGCTGAAGTAATTTTTGGACATGGTGTGGATCCTGAGTTAGAAGAAAGCATAAGAGTAACAGTTATAGCTACTGGTTTTGAAGATAAGTCTGAACGATTAATACCAATTGAAAAAAAATCAGTTGATAATGAACAACCTAAAGTGTTCAATCTGGAAAAAGATAATCAATTCGATTTATTTAATGCAGAACCTGAAAGAAATACATCAGATGAAATAACATTAAAGACTATTGATCCTGATCTAACTGAAGAAGTTCCTGAGCGACCATATTCATTTTCGAACAAATTAGATCCTGAAGAAACTCCAAAAGAATTTCCTGAAGAAAACGATGATGTATTATTTAACAGTTTAGAAAACGATTTTGAGATTGAAGAATCTAACACAGATCAAGGTATTGACGAAGAAGGGATGATGAAAGTGATCAACACTAAGTCAAGGCTTGAGGAACAGGCTAAAGAAAGGGTCAGAAAGTTAAAAGGTCTTAATAAACCTGTAATAGAGTCTGATGATTTTAAACAAAAATTAGATGTGCCAGCATATTTGCGTAAAGATGTGCGTTTGCATAACGTGCCACATTCATCCGAGCCTCATGTGTCTCGGTATAACTTGAATGATGACAATCAAATTTTAGGGAATAATAAATTCCTTCATGATAATGTAGATTAATGGAGGTGCAGCTCCTCTAATTTTTCCAAGTAGGATCTCTCATTTTTTCCTCGCCTTGTGCGTAGTGAGAGTATTTAGTGGTTGTTTAAAAATGTTCCTACTGGGGGAGTTGCACCAAAATTAATTACTTCTTTTTAGTTGATGAACTAAAAAGAAAAAAACATGATTGACATTCTTGACATTATAGCTTATTCCAATTGTAGTGGTTGTTGGTGTAACATTTTTTGCTAGTGTCGGAATGTCAATTTTATTTTGATCAACATAGCTTAGATTGGCAAGCCTTTTGGAAGAATAAAAACAAGGGACAAACCACAATTTCAAGGAGTTCTGCTCAAAGAGCACCTATAAATTATCATTTATATAATAATAGTTTTAAGTGTTATTATCCTGTATAATTAATTTATTTAGGATACTATTTTAAATTTGTCCTCTTTTAATATATACATATGGTTATTTTGTATTGTTTTTTATACATTTATTGTAATATACGTATTATCATGAGAGTTACTTTTCATTTAAATAACAAAACCATAAAAATTATATATCTATTATTTTTAATTATTGTTATTCCTTTTGTAGCTAATTCTCAAAATTCTATTGACAATCGTTCTTCCATATATGATGGGTTTTCAAATGCTTCTGAATGGGATTACAGACTACGAGATGCACTCACAGATTTAAGATACAAAGCAAATAGAGTATTTACTCCTTTTGAAGAAGAACAAATTTTGGGTAACTCTTATTATAATAAAGCTTTTGTATTAGGTAAATTATTGGATAATAATAAAGAAACAAAACGCAACTATTTACTTAGGTACAATGCTTTTAGGGATGAAATTGAAATACAAGTTAAAGATGAAATTGAATACTTAGTTAGACATCCAGACATTAGTTGTACGATTGGTGAAGAAAAATATATGTTTCAACCATATAAAACTAATGAAAATGGTACTACTATGTTAGGATATTTAACAGTTCTTTATCAAGGAAATAACTTCACACTATTAATAAGAAAAGTCAAACAATTTAAAGAAGAACAAAAAGCCAAAACCTCATTATCAACCTCTTGGCCAGCCAAAATAGAAGACATAACCGAATTTTATTTTTTAGACAAAACTATAGATTACGCTCTTAGGATAAATAGTAAGAAAAAAATGTTTTCAAAAAATATCTCTAAAAGTGAGCTATCAGAAATGAGTACATTTATAAAACAGAATCATTTAAAAATAAAGGACAAAGAAAACTTAATAACTATTTACAAACACTATGACTCTCTAAATTCAGACAGTAATAAATAACATTCTTAATTTACTATACATTATCATTAATATTAATGGTAAAATTTATTTTTCTAGAAGAACCAAAATCTGTTCAACCACCAAATCATGATTTTTAAAAGGAATAAAATGATCTAGTTCTTCTTGATTTATTATTTTAAGATGTTTTTTAGGAATATTGTCTTCACTCCATGCCACATTACTAATAGGTGCTATCCAATCTTTTCCACCATGTATATGTACAACTGGCACTCGAAGTTTCTGCCACCCATCTTTCATCCTCAGTAACTCCTGCTCATGGGTGAACTTTTCATCAGTAGCTACTTTCCATGCCTTTGACATCATCCAACGAGTTAACTTCCATTTACCAAAATTGGATACCCACAATATTTTTTCATTATAGGGATCATTAACAGGAGCTAACATCAATATTCCACTTATTTTAGTATTCATAATTGCAGCTTTGGCAATTATAGGTCCTCCAAATGAATGTCCAACTAAAATAATAGTAGACTCTTTAGCTTCTTTTACAAATGCATTAACCAATTTGGCTTGTTCTTCAATTGATATTTCAGCATTCCCGTAATCGGAATATCCGTATCCTAGTCGATCAAAAGAAATCATCCTTGCTTTTTCTAACAATATACTATCAGAAAGGTAGAATAATAAATCCCTTGAAGATCCAGGTGCCCCATGTACAAAAATTACTAAAGCTTTTTTATTCTTCTCTGTCCCTACTTCTACATACCTCACTTCTTTACCTTCATAATTCAACCTTTTGATATTTGCTTTTTGATTCTTTTTTTCAAAATAAGCTATCGTCTTTTTATCGGATTGACGAAAAGTCATACTACTACTTGTAGTTATTAAAAAACTAGCAATTATTAGAAAAGTGAACAGTAGTATTTTTTTGAATTTACCTTTCATCGTATTCAAAAATATATGGAAAGAATTCTTAAGAACAAAAAAAGACTTATTCTAAAACGAATTAGCCTTTTTATTTCAGATGAGGAAATTATCCAATATTATTACACCTTCGACAAGTAAAGCATATATTTTATAGGTTTGAATAACATCCGACAGTAAATTTTCTACATGTTTTTCATCCAAATTTCTCTAAGTGCCTTCTGTTTATCAGAAGCATTTTTATCTATTTCAAATAAAAATTTGGAGACCTTTTCTTTTGAAAGCAGCTTCAATGGAATGGTCAATTCTTCTTCTCCTCTTCTAACATTTACTTCATACTCATAATCAATTTCTTTCTGCATTAACCCTCCAATAAGTTGATTAGCATTTGACAAACTTAACTCTTCTCCATTAATTCCAATTAGTTCATCATTTACTTTTAGACCCATTTTTTCTAATTCAGGTCTAATTTTCACATATCTTATTTTACCATCAGGTACAGCTAAATGCCCACCTAAATCAACCACTAATTGACCTTTTTTCACTTCTGGTGTATATATAATTCCCAATTTCGTATAATATTCAGCTATGGGTAATGGGTTAGCATTTTTCACATACATATCAAAAAACTCACCAATCTCAGGGTAGGTAAACTCCACAAATTCAGCAAAGAAATCTTTTTCAGAGAAAGCTTTGTTAGGCCCATATTTTTTAGATAACTCATATATAACCTCTCTATACCCTCTCTTTCCTTCTGACAGTTCTAGTAATCGTATATCCAACAATCCTGCTACTATAGCACCTCTCATATAAATATTACCATATTGTTGTTGCCCTTCTTTTGAAAAAGAAGTGAGTGCTAGTTTTGAAAGACTATATTCAGGATCAAAATAGGAATCGGTTATCAATTTTTTCTGCAACATAGCAAAATACTGGTCTAAGCTTATTAGTCCATTTCGAAGTTGCATCATATGAGCTGCCCATTCTGTTGTTCCTTCGTACAGCCACAAATGTTCAGAAGGCGTTGGTGTAACAAAATTAAATTGCTCAATTAATTCACTATGGATGTTTAATGGTGTAACCACATGAAAAAATTCATGTGCCGCCATATCAATAACTCCCTGTTTAAATTCTCCTGTATACTCTTGTTCTTTCATTACATATTCTGAACTGTATGAATGCTCCCAAGCTCCCCAACTTTCATCTTCAAAATGATAAAGAAAAGCATATCTATCTACGGGAAAATCAATCATGAATTCACTTGCTGCTGTTAGCATGTTCGACATTGAACTTAATAATTGTTCGGAAGACACAAGATCAGTTTTTGAGTAAGTATAAATCTCTATACTACTTCCGTTTAAGTCGGTAGTGGCCTTTGTTAAACGACCTAATAATATTGGTGAGTCCACAGCATGATCGTAAGAATTGGCATAAAAAGCACCCGATTCATTTTTATTCAATGCTGTACCTACCTCCCAGTTTTCAGGATAAGTCAAATTTATGCTTAATGGTGCATCTTGTAATCCGCTTGGAAATCCAAAAATACAATGTGCATTCATAAGTACGTGATCGTCTTCCATTGAAGTACCACACATTTTGTAAATTGGGTATTCTTCTACAGGTGTATCCCAAGTTTCTGCAATCTCGTAAGTTATTTTTTTTACTTTTTTAGGAGCTGATATCTCCCATTGATTTATAGAAATATTTTTCGTTTCAATTTCGTTTCCTTTTTTATCAAAAACTTTAAAATCAGAAACAAATCTTCCGAGGTTCATAGTTTGATAAGTTCCTGGAGCTGTAGAAGCAAATTGATAGACATTGTTTTCCTCATTTAATTTATCCACTTCTAGTGTAACCTTAAAGGTATCGTCCTCTCTGTCATTAAGATCAATGTTGTAACGTAAATTAGCAGTTTGCGCAAAGGTATTTGCTGCTAAAACCATTACCATCACAGTTGTAAATAGTCCTTTTTTCATAGTTTTAGTTTAATATCTTGTTCATGCAAAACAACGTCATTTTGATGAAAGGGTTTTCTATTGATTTATAATAGGTTAAAATAAACCTTAAACGGATGTTAAACATTCTTTTCAATTAGCTCATTTAATTCTATTCGACAAATTACTTCAACACTACAACAGTAATTCCAGCTCCACCACGCTCAACATGTTCATCCGCAAAAGAAGCAACGTTTGGTTCTCCTTTCAATCGGTCACGAACTAGATCACGTAAAATGCCATGTCCTTTTCCATGCAAAACTTTTACTTCGTTTTGGTTAAACATAGCTGCCTCATCAATAAAATTCTGCAACATTGGTAAAACTTCTTCTGCACGTTTACCTCTTACATCCAAGGTAGAACTAAACTTCGATAATTTTTGATTAAGATCAATACTCTTTAAGTTTTCACGTTTAGGTTTTCGAAGGGTGGTTTTAGCCTCTTTTTTTGAAATTCGCTCTAAACGATTGACTTTCATATTCGATTTTAATTGACCAATTAATACTTCCACATCTTTACCTTTTCTAGCGGTTACCTCACCTATCACATCCTGCTCTACTAATCTTACAAAATCTCCTATTTCAATTTCTCCTTTTATTACTTCAATGGCTAAGCCTTTTTGTTTTTTTTGTTCTGGTTTAACCTTATCCTTCAATTGATTAAGGTCTTTTCTTACTCGTTTGGTCTCTTTCTTTTCTGCTTTATTCTCTTTAATGTGGCGTATAGTTTTTTCAATCTGCCGATTAGTATCGGACAACAATCGCTCCGCTTCCACTTTTGCTTTGTTAATTATTTCCTTTTTCCTTCCTCCTATTTCTTCGTTAAGTTGCTCATATTTACTTAATTGTTGCTTTAGTTTTCGCTCGTTTTCTTTCAAGGATTTCTCACGTTTTAAAATTCGTGTTTTATCACGCTCCAAATCACGAAGTAGTTTATCCATATCGGTATGCTCTTGACCAACCAACTCTTTCGCTTTATTAATTACCTCATGCGACAACCCTATTTTTCGGGCAATTTCTAGCGCAAAACTACTTCCTGGTTTTCCTATCTCAAGAATATATTGCGGCTCTAGTTTTTGAATATCAAAACGCATTGCTCCATTTTGCACTCCTGCAGTTTTATCAGCAAATTCTTTTAAATTAGAATAGTGTGTAGTTATTACACCGCATACCTTTTTTTGTGTCATTTTTGCAAGTATAGCCTCAGAAATGGCTCCTCCAAAATTGGGTTCGGTTCCAGTACCAAACTCATCAATTAACACTAGACTACGATCCGAAGCATTTTTTAGTGTATGCTTCATATTAGTAAGGTGAGAACTATATGTACTTAAATCATTTTCTATAGATTGCTCATCACCTATGTCAATAAATATGCTTTCGAACAAACCCAAAGTAGAGTTTTCCTGAACCGATACCAGTAAACCACATTGTGCCATATATTGTAACAACCCTACTGTTTTTAAACATACTGATTTACCTCCAGCATTAGGTCCTGAAATTAATAATAGGTGATTATTACTATCAAGGGTAATATTTAGTGGGACAACACTTTTACTTTGTTCCTTATGGGAAAGAAAAAGTAATGGATGTCTGGCATTTTCCCAATTCATTGAGGGAGTATCAATAATTTCGGGTAGTTCTGCCTCTAAAAGCATAGCTAATTTTGCTTTTGCTCTTATAAAATCTATTATTCCCAAAAAACGATATGCGTTTTTAAGTGGCTCTATTTGATTACGAACTTGGTCAGTTAGTGTTGTAAGTAATTTTATTATTTCTCTACGTTCTGCATACTCTAATTCTCGCAATTGATTATTGGCTTCCAACACTTCTGCAGGTTCCATAAAAATGGTTTGCCCAGTGGTGGATTCACCATGAATAAAACCCTTTAACTTACGTTTATGTTCTGCTTGTAGGGGGATTACCATCCTACCATCACGAACTGTAAGTGAACTTCCTTCAGGCACATAACCCTTTTCCTTCGATGTTCGAAAAATACTATCGAGGGTTTTGCGCAATTGCTGTTGGCTTTTCTTAATTTCTGATCGGATAACTTTTAACGCTGAACTTGCCCCGTCACGAACTACTCCTTTTTCGTCAATTACTTTGTCTATGGAATAGATAAGTGTTTTATCAATACTCACCAAATAGACCAATTGTGATAGTTGTGGGTATTTTTCAACATCCTTTAAAAAGATGATACACTCTAATATAGTCTCTAATGAGTTTTTTATTTTCAAAAATTCATCCTCCAATAAAAAAACTCCGTCAACTTTTGCCTTACTTAGTGAATCAGAAACATTGTAATAGTGATTATGAGGGAAGCTTTCACCCGATTGCAATATGGATTTAAATTCATCAGTTTGAGTAAGCCATTTCGAAACTTGGCCTATATCAGATGAAAATTGTAATCGATCCACATATCCTTCTCCTAAAGTAGATTGACAATAAGAAGATAACAAAACTCTTATTTTATCAACATCGAGTTTTTTTTCTATATCGTTGGGGTATAACATTTATTTAGGAATGCTATTTGATAATTCCTTCTTTCCTTTATTATCTTTTTCTTCTTGTGCTTCCATTTTCTCCAGTCGTAAATTCAGTGAGTCAAGCACTATTTCATTTATTTTTTCAAATTCAACGGGATGTTCAAAGTAATATGTCAGACTATTGTAAAAATCTGTTGAATCTATTTCTCTTTTTTGAAATATGTAATTCTGATAATACTCGTAAAGTATCTCAGAAGAATCTCTTTTCAAACCACGCTCTACGGATACTTTCGCTTGTGCGACATATACTTCTAATAAAATATCCACCATTTCTTCCTGATTAAAAATGTTATTAGGGATTTCATTCTTTTCTGCACAAGACCAAAGTAAAACACAACTCAACAACAAAAATTTCGTTCTCATTAATTTATTATTTTATAGTAGGTGTAGAATAATTGTTTCTCAAAGAAAACACTTCAAAAGTTTAAAATATATTTTTGTCCACAATCAATTTTTTCTAAAATATTTCATTTTGTAATATTTGACCCTTTTCTTTGAACACTATAAAAGAAAGTACTTACCTTTTAAACTGAATAAATGCCTCAAAAATAATTCAAATTATTACGGTCGAAAATTACCATAATTTGTTCTAATTTTAAAGTCCAAAAATCATTCCAATGAGGGAGATTATAAAGAAATTAAGAAAATACGAAATTCAGATTAGAAAAGCATTGAATACACAGATGCAAGGTGACTTTCGGTCTGTCTTCAAAGGGTCAGGGCTTGAGTATGAAGATGTGCGTGCCTATCAGTATGGAGATGATGTGAGGTCTATTGACTGGAATGTGTCTGCAAAAGGGCATGGTACTTTTGTAAAAACTTTCAAAGAAGATAAAGAGCAAGTGGTCTTTTTTATGTTGGATGTTAGTGCCTCTGAAGAAATAGGGACTCCTGGAATGCAAAAATTAGACATCGGCAAAGAAATATGTGGCGTTCTGGCTTTGGCTGCTTCAAAGGAGTCAAGTCAAACTGGCGTAATGTGTTTTTCCGATACTCGTGAACTTTATGTTAAACCTACAAAAGGAGAAAAGAAAGCCTATGAAATCATCAATAGGCTCTATGATCTAAAACCTAAGTCAAGAAAGACCAATATTAATGAAGCTTTAACATTTGCTATGAAAACGTTGAAAAGGCGAGCAGTTATTGTTATCATTTCAGATTTTATTGATGAAGATTATCATCATAACCTTAAAGCCATGGCAAAAAGGCATGATTTAATCGTATTACAAATAACAGATAAACGAGAAACACTATTGCCTAAACTTGGGATGATCCCAATTCTAGATAAAGAGAATAACAAAACTGTATGGGTAAATACTTCGTCATCCTTTTTCCGTTCAAAACTTATCGACACCTATATAACCAAGAATAGTGAATTGCAAATCTTCTGCAAAAAACACCAAATAAATTTTCTCTCCGTGGATACAAACGAAAATTATGTGCCACAACTTATCCGAATGTTCAAAATCAGAAACCAATCATTTAAAAGTGTATAAAAAAGCAATAAGCAGTATCATTACTTTTTTACTCCTCACCATTAGTGCAATGGGGCAAGACATACTACCCAAAGGAGCATTTCAAGAAGATAGTGTGAAAATTGGAATTTCCATCCCTTATACACTCTCTGCTAAATACAGCAAAGATATTAGTGTCATTTTTCCTGACTCTCTATATAATTTTAGCCCTTTTGAATTTGAAAAAAAAGAGTATTACACTACAAAATCGGATAGCCTGGAAAGTTTGGATAGTGTAGTTTATTATTTATCAACATTCGAAGTTGATAGCATCCAGTATTTAAGCTTGCCCATTTTTCAAATAAATGGCAAGGACACATTACGGTATTTTGCACAACGAGATTCAGTATTTCTTATAGAACTTATCCATCAAATACCTGATTCTATTCAGCTAAAAGAAAATACTTCTTATTTACATGTTTCTACAGAATTTAATTACCCATACCTTCTTATAGGTTTGGGTATTCTAACTATTATTATAATTGCCTTAATTCTGATTTTTGGGAAAAAGATTCAAAAAGCATGGAAAATACGTAAACTGAATAGAAAATTTAAAAAATTTGTAATACAATTTGACGTTGCTGTAAATGCTGTTCATTCTGAATCGTTAGTAGAAGGAATTGAAAACGTAGTATACCTTTGGAAAAAATATTTAGAGAAATTAGAGAAGCGTCCATATACTAAAATGACTACCAAAGAGGTAAACAAATTATACAACCTTGAGAAAAACGAAGTACTTCAAATACTAATGGATATTGATAAATGGATTTATGGAGCTATGAAAACAGAAAATATTCATTTCCATATATTAAAGGAATTTGCTCAACAACGTAATGAACTGAAGAAAGAGGAGGTGAAAAATGGATGAACAATTCAACAGTGATATGCCATGGTACTCTCTAGATTGGTTTCAAGTTGGCATTTTTAACAATTACTCTTGGGGAAATTCTTTATGGCTTTATGGGTTAATTATTATCCCTCTAATTTTTATTGTTAGATGGTTAATAAAAGGAAAACTGAATCAAAAACTACCAGTAGCACTTCCTAAAAAAGACATTCAAAAATCTGCTTTTACACTTGTAAGGTTTATTCCTGACATTCTACTAATGTTAATTTTGGCATTGCTTATTGTAGCTCTAGCTCGACCACAAAAAACGAACGAAAAAATAGACCAATGGACTGAAGGAATTGACATTATGTTAGTAGTAGATATTTCTCACTCAATGCAGATTGAAGATTTCAAACCCAACCGACTAGAAGCTGCCAAACGTGTAGCTACTGAGTTTATTGAAGGACGGTTTCAGGATCGTATTGGTATGGTGATATTTTCAGGGGATGCCTATTCATTATCTCCATTAACTACAGATTATGACCTACTTAATGCACATATCAAGGGAATTCACTTCGATATGATTGAAAGTAGAGGGACAGCTATTGGTAGTGCATTGGCAGTTGCTACTAACCGCATGCGCGATTCTGAGTCTAAATCGAAAGTGATGATATTATTAAGTGATGGAGATAATACCGCTGGTAATATAGATCCCATTACCGCAGCTGAATTAGCTGCTGCTTATAACATTAAAATATATAGTATTGCTATTGGTAAAGAAGGAAAAGTGCCTATGGGGAAAGATTTTTTTGGCAGACCTAATATGGTGGAAAATTCTCTTGATGAAACTACACTACGCCAAATTGCAGAAATAGGGGAAGGAGAATTTTATCGTGTATCAGACAATAAAGCTTTGCAGAATGTATTTGCTCTTATCGATAAATATGAAAAAGCTGAAATTAAAGAATCGAGATACAAAGACACCTCTGACTTTTATCAAATATACCTCACTTGGGGAATTGTATTGTTACTCTTATGGCTATTTTTAAAATCGACTTTCTTGAGTAATGTACTCCAGGATTAACTATTTTTTTATCCCTATTGATTGTAGCGAAAAGGTATTTATTTTTTTTGAAAGCTAAGTAAAATCTCTCTACAAATGTTCTTTTTATTGTAGTGAAAGCATGTACTTTTGAGTTTAAATAATAACGTCACAATGTCACTCGAAAATAACATCAATAATTTCAACGAAATCGTCTCTGAAACCAACGCAAAGTTAGTAGCAGTAAGCAAAACTAAGCCCGAAGCATTGATTCAGGAGGCTTATGACTTGGGTGTACGTGTATTTGGTGAAAACAAAGCTCAGGAACTAGCTCGGAAACACGAGAATTTACCAAAGGACATTGAGTGGCATATGATTGGTCATTTACAAAGCAATAAAGTAAAATATATTGCACCTTTTGTATCGCTCATTCATGCAGTTGACAGTTTAAAATTATTGAAAGAGATAAATAAACAAGCTTTAAAACAAAGCAGAACCATCAATTGCTTATTGCAAATTTATATTGCTGATGAGGAAACAAAATTCGGACTAAGTCCAGAGGAATTACAACCATTGATACAAAGTGAGGAATTAAAAATACTTGAAAACATAAAAATAGTTGGCTTAATGGGAATGGCTACCAACACCTCTAATTTGGACAAAATACGATTAGAATTCAGAAGTTTAAAACAGTTATTCGATAAATTAGCTGCATCTGATTTACCAACTAATGTAATAATGCAAGAATTATCCATGGGCATGAGTGGTGATTACCAAATTGCTATAGAAGAAGGGAGTACTTTAATTCGTGTAGGTAGTGCCATTTTTGGTGAAAGAAATTATACTACTTAAATGGTAGATATTACACAAATTAGAAAAGACATTCCACACTATGGCAACAAGGTGTTTTTAAATAGTGCGGGGTCTTCTATGATGCCATCGTCAGTAGTCCAAAAAATCAATTATTATTTGCACGAGGAAGAAAAATTTGGCGGTTATAAGGTCGCTGATGTAAATGCAAATGAATTGGATGATTTTTATAAACAAGCGGCTAAACTAATAAACTGCTCTCCTCGTAATATTGCCTTTACTAATAGTGCTACCGATGCTTATATAAAAGCACTGTCCTCTATCCACTTTAAGAAAAATGATGTCATCATAACTACTGATGATGATTATTCGTCTAACCATATTCAATTTATATCCTTACGAAAACGATTTGACATCAAAATTATCAGAATTAAGAATCTGGAAAATGGTGATCTTGATATTGAGGATTTTCAAAAGTTAGTGGAGAAGCATACTCCTAAACTAGTTGCTGTTACCCACATTCCTACAAACTCTGGCTTGATTCAAAATATAGAAGCAATAGGAGAAATTTGTCATCAGAAGCAAATAATATTCCTATTAGATGCTTGTCAGTCCGTGGGGCAATTAAACATCAACATAAATAAAATCAAATGCGATTTTCTAACAACAACCGGAAGAAAATTCTTGCGCGGACCAAGAGGGACGGGGTTTTTGTTTGTATCGGACAGACTACTTGAAGAAGATTTTTCTCCTTTAATGATAGATGGGGGTGGGGCGGTATGGAAAGGAGTAGATCATTTCGAAATGTTAAAAACAGCGAAACGATTCGAAACTTGGGAAACACCTTTCGCTTTGGTTATGGGGTTGAAAGAAGCAATAAATTACGCCAACCTTGTTGGGCTAGAACACATTCAAGACTACAATAAAAAGTTGATGATGCATCTACGAAAAAACCTATCTGAAATTTCTGGTGTGAATTTATATGACAAAGGATCAACAACAGGTAGCATATTAACTTTTAGAAAAGAAGGGAAATCATTAGAGAAAATTACAAAAAATCTAGAGGAAAATAATGTTTACTTTAGTATAAGTCAAACTGAATGGGGCTTAATAGATTTTAACAAAAAAGGAATAGATTGGGTAGTGCGTTTATCTCCTCATTATTTTAATACCAAAGAAGAAATGGACAAAGTATCTGAAATTATTGAACAAATATAAAAATGACACAAAAACTCATATTATCCATTGCTGCAATATCTGGAGCACTTGCTGTAGGACTAGGTGCTTTTGGGGCACATGCACTAAAAGCTAAACTAGAAGCTACAGAGCGTTTAAGCACCTACCAAACTGCCGTACAATATCACTTTTATCATACTTTTGCGCTTTTGGCTATTGGTTTATTACTCTATAAAACACAAAGTAGCTGGCTTAACTACTCTTCTTACATGATGATCGCTGGAATTCTGTTTTTCTCAGGTTCACTATATGCATTATGTTTGTCAGGCGTAAGATGGCTAGGAGCTATCACCCCAATCGGGGGGATATTTTTTATTTTAGGATGGCTGTTTTTATTGATGGGAGTTTTGAAAACGCAAAATTAACTTTTCCCCTTAATAAGCTTTAAGTCACTCTGTAACTTAAAGCTTATTACTAATTTTTTAAGAACTCATATCTCGAATAATTGTTTCAGTACGATCAGGACCAATAGATATAATGCTAATTGGTGTTTGTAATTCAGTTTCCAGAAACTTAACATACTCATCAAGTTCTTTTGGAAATTGATCGTACTCACTAACATGTTCTAACGACTGATTCCAACCTTTAAAAGGTTTATAAACAGGTTCTACTTTTTCATCAACTAAATTATATGGAAGCTCATTAGTAATCGTACCATCACTTAATTTATAATGAGTGCAAACTTTAATCTCTTCAAATGCATTTAGAACATCAGCCTTCATCATAAATAACTGAGTAACTCCATTAAGCATAATTGCATACTTCAGTGCAGGAAGGTCTACCCAACCACATCTCCTTGGTCGCCCTGTAGTAGCTCCAAATTCATGGCCTTCTTTTTGAATTCTCTCCCCTACTTCATCAAATAATTCAGTAGGAAAAGGACCGCTCCCAACCCGTGTACAATACGCTTTGAAAATTCCAAAAACCTCTCCAATATTATTTGGAGCAATTCCTAAACCAGTACAGGCTCCTGCCGACATGGTATTAGAGCTTGTTACAAAAGGATAACTACCGAAATCTATATCTAGTAATGATCCTTGAGCTCCTTCAGCAAGTATTGATGCATTTGATTTTAATTCATTATTAATAAGGTATTCACTATCTACTAGGTTAAACTTTTTTAGGAACTCAATAGCTTCAAAAAATTGAGATTCATATTCCGTAATATCATATTCAAAATCGTAGTAACTTAAAATTTCTATATGTTTCGATTTTAACTTATCATACTTCTCTTGGAAATTATCACTCAAAATATCACCTACTCTCAAACCTACTCGTGCTATTTTATCCTGATATGTAGGGCCTATTCCTTTTAATGTAGATCCAATTTTTTTATCTCCTTTTGCTTTTTCATATGCCCCATCTAGCAATCGATGTGAAGGTAATATTAATTGAGTTTTTTTAGATATGTACAGGTTTGCTTCTACACTAGTGTTATACTGATCTAATGCATCAATTTCTTTTTTGAAAATTACTGGATCAAGTACCACACCATTCCCAATCACATTCTTAATATCTGGTCTAAATATTCCTGAAGGTATTTGATGAAGCACATGTTTTATCCCATCAAACTCCAAGGTATGTCCAGCATTTGGACCTCCTTGAAAACGAGCTACTACATTATACTTAGGAGCTAAAAAATCTACTACTTTCCCTTTTCCTTCATCTCCCCATTGAAGACCCAATAAAACATCTACCTTCATTAACTTACTTCTTTTAATTTTAAAATTGCTTCTTCTATCTTTTCAGACACATTAAAAATAGCATTTAGTTTCGTGATAATTAGAAGCTTCTTAACACTCTCCGAGGGTTTTACCAGATAAACTTCTCCCCCTTTATTTCGAAACTTAGTTAGCACTGTGATCAATACACCTATTCCACTACTATTTATATATCTCAGGTCAGAAATGTTAATTACACATTTAATTATTTTGTTCGAAATTGTATCATTAACTAATTCTAACAATGTAAACCCGTTATCTTCACCTATTAAATCCCCAGTGAGATTCACGACTAAAATTCCTTCCTTAATTTCACTTGTATAAGTCATGAGGTCAGTCTTTTTGTTTTTTTCCTTTTTCTTTAGCAAAAAAGTACAAGGTATGATGCATGATATCTATACCAAACATTTCTTCCAATGTGTTTTTTATATTTTGAATCCTAGGATCACAAAACTCTATCACTTTCCCATTATCAGTCATTAGTATATGATCATGCTGCTTATAACCATATGATTTCTCATACTGTGCTAAGTTTTTTCCAAACTGATGCTTACAAACAAGATCACACTCTACTAGTAGATCAAGTGTGTTATATACGGTAGCTCGGCTTACCATATAGTTCTTGTTTTTCATGGAAATATAGAGCGACTCTACATCAAAATGTCCAGTTCTTGAATATATTTCTTCAAGGATAGCATATCGTTCTGGAGTTTTTCTAAGATTTTTATTTTCGAGATACGATGTAAATATTTCTTTTACTTCCCCAAAAACCTGCTCATTAAGCACCATAAATAAACCTAATTTATTCTTTTGCAAATATAGAACTATATAAAATATACTAACGTGATTATTTAATTTTAATCGAAACGATTTACTTTTTCAACCCCATCAACCCCTTCAAGTTTTGTAATGAGCTTGTCTAAATGCCTTGTGTCGTTTACATACAGTTTTATTGTACCTTCAAAAATCCCATGATCGGTATCAATAGCTAATGATCTCATATTTACTTTTAGTTCACGAGAAATTATACCTGTAACATCGTTAATTAAACCCACCCTGTCAGTACCTGTAATTTTCAAACCTGTTGCAAATGAAAGCTCTTGTTGAGAGGTCCACTTCGCTTTTATCATTCTATGTCCATGATTTGACATTAGTTCAGTAGCATTAGGACATGATGTTCTATGCACTTTTATTCCTTCGCTAACTGTCACAAAACCAAAAACATCATCACCAGGTATAGGATTACAACAAACAGACAAGGCATAATCCACTATATCCATATCTTCTCCTATTAGCAACATATCATTACCATCACCTTTCGCTTTTTTTAATTTTTTCTCAAAAGTTTTAGCATCTAATGCACCTAACATTTTACCCCTCTTGCTTAGACGAGTACTTTTTTCTTCTTTAAAATCACGAAGAATTTGATTGGTGATACCTTGTATGCCTATTTTATAATAAAGATCAAACTGTGTATCAACACGTAAGAATCTTCTCATTCTTTCATATGTTTCATTGTTAGATTCAATTTTGAGATTCTTCATCTTTCTCAAAAGAGTTTCTTTCCCTTCTTCTGCAATATGTTTTTTATCGGATTTTAGTTCGTCCTTTATTCTCGACTTAGCCTTAGAAGTCACAACAAAACGCAGCCAATCTTCATTTGCTTTCTGTTTATTTGAAGTAAGAATCTCTACCTGATCCCCATTATTCAATTTATAATTAATAGGAACAATTTTCTGATTCACTTTCGCTCCAATACATTTCACACCTATTTCAGAATGAATATCAAATGCAAAATCAAGTGCCGAAGCATCATGGGGAAGTATTCTCAAGTCTCCTTTTGGTGTAAATACGAAAACTTCTGTATGGAATAAGTTAGAACGGAATTCGTCCACAAATTCTAGTGCAGTACAATCAATTTGCCCCAACATATCTCTTACTTTACCTATCCATTGCTCTAATGCGGATTCTTCTGATTTTCCACTTTCCTTGTACTTCCAATGTGCAGCATAACCTTTTTCAGCAATGTCATCCATTCTTTTAGATCTAATTTGCACTTCTACCCATTGACCAGACCTACTCATCACGGTAGTATGCAATGATTCATATCCATTAGATTTAGAGGTACTTATCCAATCTCTCAACCTATCAGGATTAGGTTGATAAAAATCAGTAACAATAGAATATATCTGCCAACAATCTGATTTTTCCCTCTCTGTAGTAGTTTCTAATATGATTCTTATAGCAAATAAATCATATACTTCTTCAAATGGAACATCCTGCGCACGCATTTTATTCCAAATTGAATGAATAGACTTGGGTCTTCCTTTTATAGAGAATTTAAAACCCTGTTTTGTTAGTTCATCTTTAATAGGTTTTATGAACTTGTTAATGAACTTTGTACGACTAGCACTTGTCTCGCTAATTTTATTAGATATTTCCTTAAAAGCATCTCGTTCAGAATATCTTAAATATAAATCTTCCAGTTCGCTTTTTATCGTATATAGTCCAAGGCGGTGTGCCAGGGGTGCATATATATAAATGGTTTCAGAAGCTATTTTAAGTTGTTTGTTGCGTGGCATACTATCAAGTGTCCGCATATTGTGCAGTCGATCGGCCAGCTTGATCAGAATTACTCTTAAATCTTGAGAAATAGTTAGCAACATTTTGCGGAAGTTTTCCGCTTGTTGAGACGACCCATACTCGAATGTTCCTGCTATTTTAGTAAGCCCATCAATAATAGTGGCTACTTTATGACCGAACTCCTGCTCAATTTCTTCAATAGTACACTCAGTATCTTCCACTACATCATGCAAAAGAGCCGATACAATTGACGTTGTTCCTAGGCCAATTTCTTCTACACATATTTGCGCTACTTCTAATGGGTGGTAAATATATGGCTCACCAGATTTTCTACGAACATCTTTATGTGCATCAGCAGCGAGGTGAAATGCTTTTTTGATGATTTTTGCATCTCCTGACTTTAAAAATGGCTTCGACTTACGCAATAACCTTCTATATCTTCTGACAATTTCTTTCCTTTCTTCTTCTAAATCGATTGCTATCATGTGTGTGTTTAATGTTTCAACTGGTAAAAATAATTTTTATCATTTAGTATTGAAGAATAATTTTTCATTTACTATATTTGCACTCCGAAATTAAGAAATGCGGATGTGGCGAAATTGGTAGACGCACTAGACTTAGGATCTAGCGCCTCACGGCATGGGGGTTCGAGTCCCTCCATCCGCACACAAAATAAATACCCCCGATTGCATTTTTTTTAACTGCATTTGGGGGTTTTTTAATTTTCATTATAATTAAACTTTACTGCTTTGGACATCAAATTAGAGAAAAAAAACGCTACTGAAGCCTCTATTAAAATTAAATTAATCCAGAAAGATTATCAACATAAAGTTGAAGAAAAAGTTAAGGATTATGCAAAAAAGGCAAATATAAAAGGTTTTAGACCTGGTAAAGTGCCAATTGGATTGATTAAGAAAATGTATGGCTCATCTATATTGGTTGAAGAGGTTAATCATATTCTTTCACACTCTGTGAATGATTATGTAAAAGAAAATAACCTTAACATCATTGGGCAGCCTTTACCGAATCATGAAAATGCAGAAAAAATTGATTGGGATACACAAACTGAGTTTGAGTTCGATTTTGAAATAGGGTTAATTGATGAATTCAAGTACGACTTATCAAAAAAACAAAAAGTAAAAAAATATACTATTGAGGTGGATAAAAAAACAGTTGAAGAAACTGTAACTAACCTCAAAAAACAATTTGGTAAGTCCATTAACCCCGAAGTTAGTGAAGATGAAGATTCTCTTTTTGGAACTTTTACTCAATTAGAAGGCGAAATATCTAACGATACACTTGTAGAAATTAGTACTGTAGAAAAGAAGGCACAGAAAAATTTCATTGGTGTAAAAAAGGATGACGTCATAGAATTCGAGATTAATAAAATATTTAAAGATGCCTCTATCATTGTTTCACTTTTAAATATCTCAGAAGAAGAAGCTAAATCATTAAAGGGTAAATTCACCTTTACAGTTAAGAATATTAATAGAGTTGAACCATCTGAAATAAATCAGGAACTATTCGATAAAGTGTTTGGAAAAGACGCTGTTAAGTCTGAAGATGAATTTATTGAAAAAATAAAGGACACAGTTAGTGGAAATTACTCTCGAGAAACTGATTTTTATCTGGAAAACTCAATTAAGGATCATTTTGTTGATAAAACAAAAATAGAAGTGCCTAGTGCTTTCCTTAAAAAATGGCTATTAGTAACCAATGAAGGAAAATTAACAGCCGAAGATGTTGACAAAGAGTTTGATGCTACTGTTAAAAGCCTTAAATGGGACTTAATAAAGAACAAGATAGCTGAAGATAATGAGCTAAAAGTTGATAATCAGGAAGTGGTGGATAAAGCAAAGTCGATGATTATGGAGCAGTTTGGTGGTGCAGCTATGGCTGAACAAATGGCAGACAAAATGGACGAATTTGCTGATAATTATTTAAAAGGGAATAACGGTGATAACTACATGCAAGTTTTTCAACAAGTTCACTCCGAAAAAATTACCAATTATATAAAAGAAAACATCACGTTAAACGACAAAAAAGTAAGCGTTGATGAATTTCAAAAAATTGTTTTGAACTAATTTGAAATTAATATGGTTTAAAATTAGCCTTGACCATTTGTCAGGGCTTTTTTATGACATTTGTTTACAAATTCGCCTTTTCTTTTTAATATTGATAAGCTAACATTTAGATATAAAATTATGACAATGATTAATAAAGATGAGTTTAGAAAGTTTGCTGTTAAGGGTCAAGGAATTAATGGATCCACTTTTGACGATTATTCTCATTACATTGACAATATGACTCGCTCAGTTATTGAGGAAAGACCAACTAATTTTCGTGAGATTGACGTTTTTTCACGTTTGATCATGGATAGAATTATTTTCCTCGGAATGCAGGTTGACGATAATATTTCTAATATTATTACTGCACAGCTTTTGTTTTTAGAATCAGTAGATCCAAAGAAAGATATATTGCTTTACATCAATAGTCCAGGAGGATCTGTTTATGCTGGGCTAGGAATTTATGACACTATGCAGTATGTAAATCCAGATGTTGCAACTATTTGTACTGGCATGGCTGCATCAATGGGTGCTGTATTACTAGCTGGAGGAGCTGATAAAAAGAGGTCTGCACTCCCCCACTCAAGAATTATGATCCATCAACCTAGTGGAGGTATGCAAGGTCAGTCTAGGGATATGGAAATCACACTAAAGCAAATGCAAGAGCTTAGAAAAGATTTGTACGAAATATTAGCATCACATTCTGGAAAATCGTATAAACAAATAGAAAAAGATTCAGATAGAGATTACTGGATGAAGGCTGCAGAGGCTAAAAAATATGGTCTTATTGATGAAGTTTTAGAACGAAAAAAATAATATAAGGTAAATTGTGTACCTTTATTTAACAAAAAGGAAGAATTATGGCTGAAGTAACATGCTCGTTTTGTGGAAGAAATAAAAAAGATGTTGATTTAATGATCTCAGGAATACATGCGCATATTTGCGACAAATGTATAGCACAAGCCAATCAAATCTTGGAAGACGAAAAAAAATCCAAAGAAGATGGAGCTTCTCCTAAATTCAACCTCATTAAGCCTAAGGATATGAAAAAGTTCTTAGACGAATTTGTAATTGGACAAGACGAAGCTAAAAAAGTACTTTCTGTGGCTGTTTATAATCACTATAAACGACTGATGCAAAAAAATGATGATGATGAAATTCAAATTGAAAAATCGAATATCATTATGGTTGGAGAAACAGGTACAGGAAAAACATATTTAGCCCGAACTTTAGCTAAAATATTACAAGTTCCTTTTTGTATTGCCGATGCAACAGTACTTACCGAAGCAGGTTATGTGGGGGAAGATGTAGAAAGTATCTTAACAAGATTGCTTCAATCTGCTAATTATGATGTAAATGCTGCTCAAAGAGGTATTGTATATATTGATGAGCTTGATAAGATTGCACGTAAATCAGATAACCCTTCTATTACCCGAGATGTAAGTGGTGAAGGTGTGCAACAAGCAATGCTTAAGCTTTTAGAAGGTACTTCAGTAAATGTTCCACCTCAAGGAGGAAGGAAGCATCCCGATCAAAAAATGATTTCTGTGGATACTGAAAACATACTATTTATTTGTGGTGGTGCCTTTGATGGTATTTCCAGACATATAGCTAATCGTTTAAATACACGACCATTAGGTTTTTCTAGTAAAGATGATATTAGTAATAAGGAAGAGTTAGACAAAGATAATCTATTGCAATATATTACTGCTCAAGATTTAAAGAGTTATGGATTAATCCCTGAGCTTATTGGTAGACTTCCTGTACTTACGCACTTAAATCCGCTAGATGAAAAAACGCTTAAAGACATCCTTACCAAACCAAAAAATGCGCTTACCAAACAGTATTCGAAATTATTTGGAATGGAAGATGTTAAATTGGACATTAAAGATGGTGCTTTAGACTTTATTGTTGAAAAAGCTATAGATTTTAAACTTGGAGCAAGGGGGCTTCGTTCCATTTGTGAAGCAATAATCACTGATGCCATGTTTGAATTACCTTCTGAAAAAAATACAGAAGTACTAGTTATCAATAGAGCTTATGCTGAAGAGAAATTTAGTAACTCAAAATACAGTAAGCTTAAAGTAGCGTAACAGCTAAATTCATATTTAACTTTTGTAATAATCGTGCAAACCATATACTGGTTTGCACGATTATTTTTCACCAACTATTACTCTTCTTATATTTTTTACATTGAAAACAAGGCAGTAATTAATAATTACACTTCTAATCTTACATTAGCGGGTGTTTTTTCAAAGCATTTTTAATTCTATTACACATCTGACAAGAAATAGTGTATCTTTGTCGCCCTTAAGAGGTGACATTTACAATTTTATTTTTTTCTATTTGAGTACGTTTCCTTTTCCTCAAAAATAAAAACTGCAATTTCTAATTATAGTTTAAGAAATAAATCAATTCTAAATCAAGCAATCTTTATTTACACTGTAATACTATCATCTGATATCCAATTTATAAAATGAATAAATATTTTTTAACACTACTAATAGGATTCGTCACTTTATTAGGAAATGCCCAGAAAAAAAATGAATCTTTTCGTCTTAATATTCGCAAAACCACATCTCCAGTAACTATTGATGGTATTGTAGACGAGCAGGCATGGAAAAATGCAGATGCGACTTCTGACTTTTTCATGGTAACCCCTATGGATACTAGTTTATCAATAACCCGCACAGAAGTTCGAATGACATACGATGACCAGTATATCTACATGGTAGCTATTTGTTATAACAGCATGGAGGGCCCCTATTTTGTTGAATCTCTTAGACGAGATTTTTCTTTTGGACAAAATGATAATTTTCTAGTCGCTATAGATCCTTTTCATAACCAGACTACAGGATTTGCATTTGGAGCTAATGCTGCAGGAGCTCAATGGGACGGAACGATGTCAAACGGAAATAAAGTTGACTTAAATTGGGACAATAAATGGATTTCAGAAGTTAAGCAAGATGATGAAAAGTGGGTTTTTGAAATGGCTATTCCATTCAAAACCATTCGTTACAAACAGGAAAATACTGAATGGGGCATAAATTTTAGCCGACTTGATTTAAAGGCAAGTGAAAAATCTAGTTGGGCACCAGTGCCCAGACAATTTCCATCCGTAACATTAGCATATGCTGGGGTATTGGTTTGGGATGCTCCTCCCCCATCTCCTGGTACTAATATTTCTTTAATCCCATTTGTTTCAGGAGGTGCAACAAGAGATATTGACATTGACACTCTTACTTATCAAGGAAAAATTGGAGGAGATGTGAAAATAGGACTCACTTCTTCACTTAGTCTCGACCTAACTGTAAACCCAGATTTTTCACAGGTAGAAGTAGATCGTCAGGTAACAAACCTAGATAGGTTTGAATTATACTTTCCTGAAAAAAGACAGTTCTTCCTAGAGAATGCAGACTTATTTAGCAATTTTGGTTATGATAAAATTCGCCCATTTTTCTCTCGAAGAGTAGGGCTAGCTGTACCTATTCAAGCAGGAGCAAGAATAAGTGGTAACCTGAATGAAAACTGGAGAATAGGAGCTATGGATATGCAAACGTCTAGTATTGCTGATATTGGTCTCCCTAGTCAAAATTTTGGGATTCTATCTCTCCAACGAAAGGTATTTAGTAGGTCTAATATTGGACTATTATATGTTAATAAAGAATCAATTAACTACCCCCTACTGACCGATTCTTTACTTAGTGCCCACCCAAAATATAATCGAAATATAGGTCTTGAATACAACCTAGCTTCATCCGATAACCTATGGACTGGAAAGGCCTTCTTTCTAAAATCATTTTCACCTTTTAATGAAGGGAATGGTTTTACACAAGCTGCACATATTGAATACAAAAGTCACAATTGGAACTGGCTGATCAAAGAAGAGTCTGTAGAGAAGAATTATTCTGCTGAAGTAGGTTTTGTGCCTCGTAATGGATATAACAGATTGACTTCATCAGTAAGTCATTTATTTTTTACAAAAGGTGGAGCAATTGTAAGTCACGGACCAGGGGTATCCACAAGCTATTTTTTCAATGAAAACATGAAAAGGACTGACAATCTCAACCTTGTCCATTATAGTGTGAATTTTCGCAACCGAAGTAAATTAAAATTAATATTTATCGATGAGTATGTTGAATTATTAAGCTCTTTCGATCCTACTAAATCAGATAAAGATACATTAGCAACTGGTACAAAACACAACTGGAATGCCATGAGGTTTAATTTTTCATCAAAACCCCAAAGTTTATTTACTTACGCTTTTAAAGGACGTGCTGGGGGATATTATCAAAACGGTTCTTGGTTAAACTTATCAAGTGAGCTAGGGTATAGGTTTCAACCCTATGTGAGCTTGCGTTCTAATATTAGTTATAATAACATTCAACTACCATCACCATGGAACTTGACAGAATTCTGGCTTATTGGTGCACAGTTAGACATTACATTTACTAACAAGTTATTTTTTGTCACCTTATTTCAATATAACGAACAGTCGAAAAATTTCAATCTTAATTCTCGATTTCAATGGAGGTATAAGCCTGCTTCCGACTTATTTATTGTTTATACCGATAGTTATTTAATTAGTCCTATTGCCGAAAGAGTTAAATCGCTTACTTTGAAGTTTACTTATTGGTTTAATTTATAAATTAGCCAATAGAAATTAGATACTAAACCTATTTAAACTACTGTACCTCATGACACGATCTATTTTTTTTACCTTTATTGCATTACTCTTTTTCGGACAAGTATCCTTTGCTCAATCTAAAGAACTGAGAATTATCATGATAGGGGCACACCCCGATGATTGCGACCTTAAATCAGGAGGTACTGCCGCTTTATTTGCTAGCCTAGGTCATAAAGTGAAATTTGTGTCTGTTACAAATGGTGATGCCGGACATCAGTCAAAAGGAGGTGGAGCTTTAGCGAAAATAAGAAGAGAAGAAGCACATGAATCAGCTAGAAGATTAGGAATTGAAGAATACAAAGTACTTGACAACCACGATGGTGAACTTGTCCCTTCCTTAGAAGTACGTTTACAAATCATCAGAGAAATTAGAAAATGGAAAGCAGATGTTGTGATAGCACCAAGACCTAACGACTATCATCCAGATCACCGATATACTGGAGTATTAGTACAAGATGCCTCTTTTATGGTCTCTGTTCCTAATGTTGCTCCTGACACCGAGCCATTAGCAAAAAATGCAGTATTTCTATATTTTCAAGATCATTTTCAAAGACCTAATCCATTTAGAGCAGATATTGTTATAGACATTGACAAAACTTTTGATACAAAAATCAATGGTCTTGATGCACATGTTTCTCAGTTTTATGAGTGGCTACCTTGGATTTCAGGATATCCAAATGATGTACCAGAAGGAAAAAAAGAACGTATTGAATGGCTTAAGCAATTTAGAAAAGATGGTATTAATGATGAAGTAAGGGCAGGGTTGGAAAAATGGTATGGTACTGCGCATGCAAAGAAAGTGAGTCATGCTGAAGCTTTTCAAATCTGTGAATATGGTAAACAACCAACAGAAGAAGAAATAAAGAAGCTTTTCCCAATGTTAGGGAAGTAATAATCAAGAAACTTTTGTCTTTAACCCTTATTATGTAATAGAATTCGTAATGAGTTCATAAAGCACAAAGAAATAGATGGTTTGCAAAGAAGCATAGCACCGCTATGGTGATGCGCATAATCAAAGTGAAGCGTCTATTTCACAGTGATTTATGGATGTAATACCTGCCTAGCCGGCAAGGCAGGTATTCTCTATTGTATAATGAGGGTTTAATATAAAAAAGTGAAAGCCACTCTAAGTTGAGTGGCTTTCGGCTTTTACCATGCTAACGGTGTGTAAAAAGTGCTATGTACTTCTTTATACACTTACTATAGATGTGGTAACCCACATTTTTTATATTTTCT
>JAOUKH010000072.1 GCA_029882685.1 Cyclobacteriaceae bacterium | reverse complement strand
AGCTACCAATCTGACCCTACTTCTGTAGACGAATCATGGCACAAATTCTTCGAAGGGTTTGAATTTTCATTACAAAAGTACGGTGATAATGGGGCTTCAGGTTCAACGGATGCCTCTCCAAAAGAAATTGGTGTTCTTAACTTAATTCATGCTTACCGAACGCGAGGACACTTAGAAGCTAAAACTAATCCAGTTCGTGAAAGAAAAGATAGAAAGGCTATTCTTGATCTTAATTTCTTTGGATTATCAGATGCCGATATGGATACCGAGTTTGATGCTGGAAAAGAACTAGGCATTGGTCGCACCTCACTAAAAAACATCATTAAAGCTTTAAAAAGCATTTATACTGGCACTGTTGGCTTTGAATACTCGTATATCCGTGATCCTGAAACACTACAATGGTTTAAAACAAAAAGTGAAAAAGATGCATTAGCTTTTAATCCAAAAATAGAAGAGAAAAAACGAATTTTATCAAAGCTTAATGAAGCTGTAGTTTTTGAGAATTTTCTCCACACCAAATACCTTGGTCAGAAACGATTTTCATTAGAAGGGGGAGAAACTACAATTCCTGCCTTAGATGCCATTATTAATAAAGGAGCTGAATTTGGGGTAGAGGAATTTGTGATAGGTATGGCACACCGTGGAAGGCTTAACGTGCTAGTAAACACAATGGGCAAAACTTATGAACAAGTGTTTAATGAGTTTGAAGGGACTGCTGATCCAGACCTTACCATGGGTGACGGTGATGTTAAATATCACATGGGATTTTCTAGTCAGGTAAAAACAACTTCTGGGAAAGTCGTTGATTTAAAATTAGCACCAAATCCATCGCATCTAGAAGCAGTAAATCCTGTAGTGGAGGGATTTTCAAGAGCTAAAATAGATAAAGTATATAACGGTGATCAAAATAAAATACTTCCAATTCTTATTCATGGCGATGCCGCAGTAGCAGGACAAGGTATTGTTTACGAAGTTACTCAAATGTCTCAGCTTGGAGGCTATTCAACTGGAGGAACTATCCATTTTGTGATAAATAATCAAGTTGGTTTCACTACTGATTTCGATGATGCTCGATCAAGTATTTATTGTACTGATGTTGCTAAAGTTATCGATGCCCCAGTACTTCATGTAAATGGCGATAATCCTGAAGCAGTAGTTTTTTGTGTGAAGCTTGCTGTTGAATATCGACAGAAATTTAATAGAGATATTTTTGTGGACATGGTATGTTACCGCAGACATGGCCACAACGAAAGTGATGAACCAAAATTTACACAGCCATCATTGTATAATATAATATCCAAACACCCCAATCCAAGGGAAGTGTATAATAAGAAACTGATTGAACGTGGTGATGTTGATGCTGAGTTGGCTAAATCTATGGATAAAGCTTTTAGAAGTGATTTACAAGACCGTTTAAACTTGGTGAAACAAAAACCTCTGCCTTATTTGTATCAACAAATGGAAAAAGAGTGGAAAAAGCTAAGAAGAGCTTCTTCCAAAGATTTTATTAAATCTCCTAAAACGGGCGTTAGTCAGGAAGTTGTTGACAAAATTGCTGCTGCTCTTGTAAAAGTACCTGAAGGTTTTAAGCCTATTAAGCAGATAGAAAAGCAGTTGAAACAACGTCAGGAAATGTTTCATAAAGATAAAAAGCTGAACTGGGCTGCTGCAGAACTTTTAGCCTATGGCTCCATTTTATTAGAAGGGAATAAAGTACGATTTACCGGACAGGATGTGCAAAGAGGAACATTTTCTCATCGTCACTCCGTAGTTTACGATTCCACTACAAATCAACCATATAATAGCTTAAACTATATTGAAGAGGGACAGGAGAAATTCGAAATTTATAATTCGCTACTATCTGAGTATGGCGTTATGGGCTTCGAATTTGGCTACGCTATGGCTAACCCCAATGCTTTGGTAATATGGGAAGCTCAGTTTGGTGACTTTGCCAATGGTGCACAGGTAATGATTGATCAGTTTGTTGCTCCATCGGAATCGAAATGGCAACGTATGAATGGCTTGGTATTGCTACTTCCTCATGGTTATGAAGGACAAGGACCTGAGCATTCCAATGCACGTCCAGAACGTTTCTTACAACTAGCAGCAGAAGATAATATGATTGTTACTAATATTACCACTCCTGCCAACTTATTCCATGCATTAAGACGACAATTAACATGGTCTTTCCGAAAACCATTAATAAACATGTCACCAAAATCATTATTACGTCATCCACAAGTAGTATCTCCAGTTAAGGAATTTACAAGTGGTGAATTTAAAGAGGTTATTGGAGACAGTTATGCAGATAAAAAGCAGGTGAAAAGAGTAATTTTATGTACTGGAAAAATCTATTACGAATTGTTTGAAATGCAACAAAAGGATAAACGCAAAGATGTTGCTATTATTAGATTAGAACAATTACACCCTTTCCCTGAAAAACAATTGGATGTTTTAATCGACCAATACGATAATCCGACTATAGTATGGGCGCAAGAAGAACCTGTAAATATGGGATACTGGGCATATTTATTACGAACGTACTACAAGCGCACAGGTATACAGATTGCAGCACGTAAACCAAGTGCCTCTCCAGCAACAGGGTATGCAAAAATACATGCAATAGAACAAGACAATGTGATTCATTCAGCATTTGGAAAATAAAAAAACATAAAAAGCATTAACAAAACACCCATGAGTTTACAAATAAAAGTACCTACAGTAGGAGAATCAATAACCGAAGTAACCATAGCCTCATGGCTAAAAAATGATGGTGACTATGTAGAACTAGACGAGGTAATAGCAGAACTAGAGTCGGATAAAGCTACTTTCGAATTACCTGCTGAAGGAGCAGGAATATTAAGAATTACAGCACAAGAAGGAGATACTATAGAAATTGGAGCTGTAATCTGTGAAATTGAAACGGATGCTAAAGCGTCTAATACTGTTGCAAAAGAAGACACCTCCACTACAACCACTTCTACTGAAAAAGCAAAAACCACTGGAGAAATACATGAAATGATTGTTCCTACTGTAGGAGAATCTATTACGGAAGTAACTATTTCAGGATGGATAAAAGAAGATGGTGATTATGTGGAAATGGATGAGGTGATTGCTGAAGTAGACTCTGACAAAGCCACATTTGAATTACCCGCTGAGGCGAATGGTATTTTAAGAACAGTAGCTCAAGAAGGAGATACCTTGGAAATTGGAGCACTTATATGTAAAATAGAAGTGATGGAAGGAGGTGCTCCAGAAGCTGCTCCTGCAAAAACTGTAGCATCCAACAGTGAAGCATCCGTTTCTACGAATGACACTTATGCTTCAGGACACCCCTCACCTGCAGCTGCTAAAATTTTAGCTGAAAAAGGAATTGACCCAGCATCAGTAAATGGCACTGGTGTAGACGGAAGAATAACAAAAGAAGATGCTGAAAAAGCTCAAAAACCTGCATCTACATCAAAATCAATTAAAGCTACAGAAGAGCCATCTGCTGCTCCTGTTTTCAATAGTGGAATAAGCCGAAATGAGGAGCGTAAAAAAATGACTCCATTACGAAGAACGGTTTCAAAACGCTTAGTGTCTGTAAAAAATGAAACAGCAATGCTCACTACTTTTAATGAGGTGAACATGAAGCCTATTATGGATTTACGTAAGCAGTACAAGGAGCAGTTTAAAGAAAAACATGGTGTAGGTCTTGGGTTTATGTCGTTTTTCACAAAAGCTTGTTGTGTGGCATTACAGGAATGGCCAGCAGTGAATGCTAAAATCGATGGAGATGAATTAGTCTATCACGATTTTTGCGATATTTCTATTGCTGTTTCTGCACCTAAAGGACTGGTAGTACCCGTAATAAGAAATGCCGAATCGCTTGACTTTAAAGGAATAGAAAGCGAAGTTGTACGTTTAGCAACTAAGGCTAGAGATAACAAATTAACAATTGAAGAAATGACTGGTGGAACATTCACGCTTACCAATGGTGGTATTTTTGGATCAATGATGTCAACGCCAATTATTAACGCTCCTCAGTCAGCAATTTTAGGCATGCACAACATTGTACAGAGAGCTGTCGTTGAAGATGGAGAGGTTGTTGTACGACCTATGATGTATTTGGCACTGTCTTACGACCATAGAATTATAGATGGTCGGGAGTCGGTTAGCTTCCTGGTAAGGGTTAAGCAATTATTAGAAGATCCATCCCGTTTACTATTAAATGTATAGCAATGTTTAAAAAATTATATCAATTCACGCTTGTCGCAATACTACTTGCCTTCACAATATTTGCAAGTGGGTGCGATGAATTCTGTGGTGGCACATCAGAAGAACCTGTTATTGAAATAGCCTATCAGGCTGGAGGTAACGTAACCAGTGTATATGCCGTAAAAGATGGTGTTGAGTTACCTCCTATTGAAGGTGCTAGTGGCACTTTTTTCAATATCCCTGTTGATATAAATGGAAGCTCTGTAACATACAATTTTGTGACTACACAGGGGAATCATACAATGCAAATATTTTATGATCCAGTTTCAGAGTTACAATCTTTTGAATGTGGATTTCGGTTTTCTATTGAAAACTTGAGGTTAGGATCAACTACATTTACAGGTGCTATTATTTCAGGAGGGCCTAATTCATTCATCAACTATCTAATAACAATACAATGAAAAAGAGTATTATATTAATAGCTATTGTGTTTTTTGGAATTACATTGAAAAGTTTCGCACAAGATGTAGAAGAGCCTGATAATTATCAGGAAAAGAAAAATCACTTCTATTTGTCTGTAGAATTATTAAAAACTATTCCGTGGCTGATGATCGACAATGCTTATATCATTGAGCCTCAACTGGAATACCGCTCTAAAAGCCTGGTTTTGAGTTTGCAATATGGATTAAATGATATAAAAAACATCATATATAATCGTATGGAATACAGAAATCAAGGTACGTATTATAAAATAGGTGCAGGTATAGATTTTAGTTATTTTAAGAATAATGATGACCGAAATAATATTATTTTAGGTGGTAATCTTATATTTTCATCTTACAAAGAAACTGGAGTGGTCGTTTTTGAAAATCCTTATTTTGGAAATGCTGAGCTTATTCAAGAAAATGATTCCAGAGGAATAGAAGTTTACTTCACCTACCGAAGAGTGTTTGAGAACAACTTTTTTGTAAATGTGACCCCCAGAATTGCCTATGTAATAACAGACTATGATGAGCCTCTATTTCCAGTATATTATGCTTCTGGATACGGTGTTGTAAACGTATTTGAAAACAATACTAGTAATCTTAATTTTACCATAGGTGCTTCTCTTAAAGTAGGATATAGATTTTAATTATGCTATTCATGAAAAAATTACTCATCATAACATCATTAATTTTTGTTGCTAATACGGTAACACTTCAAGCACAAAACGATGAAGAAGCAAAACCACCTTCCTCACAAAAATTTGTTTCTGTTGAAGTGATGAAACCAATGTTTTGGTTTATGAGAGATTTAGGGTATGTTATTGAAGCAGAATTTAGTTACCAGCATAAAGCTTTAATATACAATATAAATGGTGGGTATAGCGACATTAAAGATGAAATTTATGACGATCTTGATTACCAAAATACTGGAAGTTATGTCAAATTTGGAATTGGATTTCAGCTTAACTATAGTAACAAAGTTATAAGAAGTAGTAGTCTAATAATTGGTACTAATCTTATTTTTACAAGCTTTGATGAGTCAGGAATAGTATTAAATGATTTTAGCAATTATGGAGTTTTAGGGGAAGCCATTACTCAAAAAAACAGTCCTAGAGGTGGGGAGTTTTATTTCACTTACAGAAAAGTATTCGATAGTAATTTTTTCTTTTCTGCAACTCCAAGAATAGCAGTCGTTCTTAGCCGATTTAATGACGAAAAATTTCCTGTTTATTATGTTCCTGGATTTGGAGTAGTAAATGGATCAAATGATTCTGATTTTTCCATTGGCCCTACCACTACAAGTAATCGAGGAGAAGCCGTAGCAATTGGATTATCAATAAAAATAGGCTATCGATTTTAGTTGAATCAATAATGAAAAAACTAGCTTTTATACTACTTGTCGTTGCTACTATTGTTACTCCTTTTGTATTTTATGGTTGTACATGGTTAGAATGCAAGGGTTCTGATGCTGAACCTAGCATTACACTATATTATGAAAGACCCGATACACTAATTCAAGTATCAGTATTTCATGAAACCGAAAAAGTACTAGAATTTTACGGTGATTACAGTCATATTCCAATTAACATGAATAATGATTTCACATTATATGTTATTGAGACTAGTGAAGGTATTGATACATTGGAAATCAATTACACAACAAAGGTAGCAGTAGAATCTGAAAAATGTGGTATTAGAATGAATATTGATAATTTAAATGTTGGTTCCCGTACTACATTTAACAATGTAGACATTGATCCTTATGTTAATTATTTTACTACAGTAAGAATATATTGAAGATATTTATTTTCATAACAACACTTCTAATAGCAAGGGTTCATCTTGTATATTCACAACATTCAGATACATTGAATTTACCTGTATTTTACAAATACCTGTCCTTAGATTTACACAAAAGTATACCCTTGCAATTTGATGGATCGGGATACGTTATTGAACCAGAAGTTATATTTCAAAGGAAGAATATCATATTTCCAGTTTTACTTGGTATTAGTGAAGTCAACAAAATACTCTATGACGACTTTAAATATAAAAGCAATGGGAAGTATATGAAATTGGGTGTTGGATTTCAGACGAATTATTATAAAGATGAAAATGGCTCGGATCATACCATATTTGGTATTAGCGGAATAGTCAGTTATCATAATGAAGTGGGAAACAAAGTTTTGGAGGGCTATTATTTCGATGATTATATAGTAGATATGACACGAAGCAACGTTTCATATGGAGTGGAAATATTTTTTAGTTTTAGAAAAATATTTAAGAATGATTTTTTTATTGTAATAACTCCAAAAATTGCAATTAATTTAGACGAACTGGATTATATCCCAGTTCCTGTTTATTATTTACCTGGATTTGGTGTTATTCGCCATAATTTTGGCTCCGAGTATGGAGGTGTAGCTGTTGAGTCTTCTTTTAGAATAGGTTATAAATTTTAAGTAAATTTCAAAATATATATAATATCATGCAATACGATGTAACTGTAATAGGATCAGGCCCTGGAGGATATGTAGCAGCAATACGCTGTGCGCAGCTCGGTTTTAAAACAGCAATAATAGAGAAATACAATGTGCTTGGTGGCACATGCCTAAATGTAGGATGTATTCCTTCAAAAGCATTACTTGATTCTACCCACCATTTGCATGAAGCGGAACATAATTTTGCCACACATGGCATCAATGTTGGCAAACCAAAAGTTGACTTCAAACAAATGATCCAGCGCAAGCGGGATGTGGTTGGTCAAACTACTGAAGGAATTGACTATTTAATGAAAAAAAACAAAATTGAAGTTCTTCATGGTTTTGGTTCTTTTGTAGATAAAAACACGATCAAAATCACGCCTGAAAAAGGAGAGACTACTGAAATAAAAACTGATAAAGTGATTATTGCCACGGGTTCTAAACCGTCTTCACTCCCTTTTATTAAAATTGATAAAAAACGTATTATCACCAGTACTGAAGCTTTGGAAATGAAAGAAATTCCTAAGCACTTAATAGTAATTGGTGGTGGTGTGATTGGCGTAGAATTAGGCTCTGTTTATGCACGACTAGGTGCTAAAGTAACCGTAGTGGAATACTTAGATCGCTTAATTCCTACTATGGACAGTGCCATGGGCAAAGACTTAGGGAGGTCGTTGAAAAAGTTGGGGTTTGATATTAAAACCAGTCATAAAGTTACCGCTGTAACGACTAAAGGAAAGGAAGTAACCGTAACCGCAGAAAATAAAAAAGGTGAAAAAGTAGAGATAAAAGGAGATTATTGTCTGGTTTCCATTGGTAGAAGACCATATACTGATAATCTGGGGTTAGAAAATGCTGGGGTTAAGCTGAGTGATAGAGGTCAGATTGAAACAGACAAGCATCTAAGAACCAATGTAGATAATATTTATGCTATTGGCGATGTGGTGAAAGGTGCTATGTTAGCACACAAAGCCGAAGAAGAAGGTACTTTGGTAGCGGAACAATTGGCAGGACAAAAACCACATATCAATTACAACCTTATTCCTGGGGTAGTGTATACCTGGCCAGAAGTAGCTAGTGTGGGATTAACCGAAGAGCAATTAAAAGAACAAGGTAGAGCTTACAAAGCTGGTGCTTTCCAATTTCGAGCATTAGGGCGTGCCAGAGCCAGCATGGATATTGATGGACAAGTAAAAGTATTAGCCGACAAAAACACGGATGAAATTCTTGGCGTACATATTATTGGAGCCAGGGCTGCTGATATGATCGCTGCGGCAGTAACTGCTATGGAGTATCGCGCCTCTGCGGAAGACGTTTCTCGCATGTCGCATGCCCACCCAACCTATATGGAAGCAGTAAAAGAAGCATGTTTAGCTGCTACTGGAAATAGGGCTATACATGCTTAAATGGAGTTGAGAATTTATTTTTGAGAATTGCCAACGGTGAGTATATGCAAAGTAGGCGATTACGGGCTTTAAACTTATCAAAAACCGTTACAATTTTGAAGCGGGCTGCATCCCTTGAATATATTGCTATCTCGCCTATTTTGTATGTCATTGTTATGGGTTTTTAAGTTTTGTAATTTCTGCTTCACTGAGTTCAAGAAACTCTGCTGCATTGTCAAAGAAAATATCTTCTTTTTGATCTCGTGTCAGAAAGTCAGCATTGTTAACTGTCTCAATACCTATGCTAATGACCTGAGGCCATACCATTTGGTCAGTACCATACATAATTCGATTCCCAAAACCTGCATCGATAAGAGATTTGAGATACTTATTGAATTCCTCCTGTGGAAGAATCCAATTTGTCACTGCGATGTCTACATAAACGTTTGGGTGTGCGTACATCAAGGCTTTGAGATCTTCGATATAAGGCCATCCTCCGTGCATGATGTAGAGCTTTAAATTGGGGTATTTGGCAAGTGCTTTTTCAAGTTGCAATGGATTCGCATTATAGGTTCGCATTCCTCCCAATATTTCTGGTAAAGTATGTATACCATAGTTTGGTCCACCAGGGAAAATATGAAATCCTACAGGAATTCCCAATTCTTGCGCCAATTCAAAATATTTCATTTGAGAGGGGTCATCGGCTAAAATTCCAGCATAAAATGGAGCCATTTCAGCAATGGCTTGAAGCTTTCCCAACTCATGTTTTTTTCTTAGGGTATCAAGTGGCTCATCTGCATCGGCAATCAAGACGATATCGGGATTATCCTGATACCATTCGTGCCCATCTGTTACTATGGCCTTGACAACATTGTGTTCATGAAACTTGGAGATTGTCTGTTTTTGATGTTCTTCGATATTTTTAGCCCCCTGATATGTTTCACCTCTTAGTGTGGTAGGATGGGTCAACCCAAACATGCCGCCATTCTGAGTATAACCATGAATGTGCATGTCAATAATCGGGCCTGAGTACTTTTCTGAATATTCACTATCAGAAGAAGTAGCCTTGTTCTTTGATTCATTGGTGCATGAAGTTGCCAGCAAAAAGAGGACTAAAAGTGTTGTAATCTGCGATTTCATATTGATGGTTTTATTGCCCATAATTATACATGTAAAGCATACTCAGTATGCATTACACAACCAATATAGCAATATATATACAAAATAAAATATAAATAATCATAAATACATACTATTAGTAATTGTTTTACCTATTAAATTAAGTAGTCATTTAGTAAGCTGTGATTTGAGATATCAAATCATAGGAGGAGAAATCTTAGCCCTATAGCAAGACAAGATGATTTCTGGTTAAAAATAAGGAAAGACTATTAATCTGGAGAATGGTTATCTATAATGTAGATACTTACTTATTTCGTTCAATAGTATATTGAACAAGTTGCGAGAGAGATGTTTTATAAATAGAATCTTCAAATTGATTTAGAATTTCGAGCGCCTCGTTATAAAATTTGTGCATTATTTCAGTGGCATATTCAATACCTCCTGATTTTTTCACGAAATCAATTACTTCCTTTACTTTTTTTGGTTTATCATTATGATTTTTAACCGTATTGATTACTCTACGTTTGTCTCCTCTATCGGCATGTTGCAAAGCATAAATTAAGGGCAATGTCATTTTCTTTTCTTTAATATCTATCCCTAGTGGCTTGCCTATTTCCTCATTTCCATAATCAAATAAATCATCCTTAATCTGAAATGCCATACCTACTTTTTCACCAAAAAGCTTCATTTTTTCCACAGTGCCATTTTCATTTCCTGATGAGGCTGCCCCCACGGCACAGCAGGAGGCAATTAATGAGGCTGTTTTTTGTTTAATAATGTCGTAATATACATCTTCAGTAATGTCCAATTTGCGAGCCTTTTCCATTTGAAGCAGTTCTCCCTCGCTCATCTCTCTCACTGCTTCTGAAACAATTTTTAAAAGCCCATAATCACCATTGTCTACCGATAACAATAACCCCCTAGACAGTAAATAGTCACCAACCAATACTGCAATTTTATTTTTCCAAAGAGCATTTACCGAAAAAAATCCTCTTCGATAATTGGCATCGTCCACTACATCGTCATGAACCAAAGTGGCCGTATGTAAAAGTTCAATTAGTGATGCACCTCGATAGGTAGACTCAGAAATGGCACCACATGTTCCTGCTGTCAAAAACACAAACATAGGTCGCATTTGCTTTCCTTTGCGCTTTACGATATAGGTCATTATTTTATCGAGTAAAAGTACATTACTCTTCATGGAGGATCGGAATTTTTTTTCAAAATCCGTCATCTCTTTGGCAATTGGTGCCTTAATATCCCTTAAACTTAAAGCCATGTTTTTTATTGAAGCTACAATTATACTATCTTAACTTGCGATTGCAAAACATGTATTTGAAATGTTTGAAATATGAAGATTATTAAAAGAGAAAACATAGTATTAAAAGGGAAGCACGATAAACCTATTGTTATTGATTATAGATACTCACAAACTGAAAGTAAAACCCCTTTAGTTCTATTTATACATGGTTTTCAGGGGTTTAAGGATTGGTCGTATTTTAATTTGATGAGTGATTATTACGTGAAAAATGGATTTACTTTTGTAAAAATGAATTTTTCACACAATGGCACTACTCCTGAGCATCCAACAGAATTTGTTGACTTAGAAGCTTTTGGGAATAATAATTTCACCAAAGAACTTGATGACATTGAAACTGTGTTGGATTTTCTATGTTCAGAAAAATTTGAATTATACGATAAAGTTGACTTCAATAGTTTATTTATAAAAGGGCATAGTAGAGGAGCTGGAGTAGCATTATTAAAAGCTAATGAAGATGCTCGCATTAAAGGAGCAATAGCATTGGCATCAATCAATAATATTAGAGACATTTCCCCAAAAGAACCCGTTGAGCAATGGGAAAAAGATGGTGTATTATTTTTTTACAACCCTAGTACAGATCAAAATATGCCCATGTATTATCAACTCGAAGCTGATATATTGAACAATGAAAATCGCTTTAATATTGCTAATGCTGTAAAAAGGCTAAATAAACCATTACTAATTATTCATGGTACAGATGATGAATTATTCCCAGTATCAATGGCATACGATATGCATACTTGGAAACCAGATGCTCAATTAGTAATTATTGAAGGGGCTAATCATGTATTTGGAGGAGTAAACCCATATATATCTGATGAAATGCCAAAGCATGCACTTCAAGCAATAAACGACTCCATTGAGTTTTTAAGAAGTTAATTTCTTGAAAATCAACTGCAAAAATTAGCTAAAGCAGAAATTGTGGTTTTGTTAATGTATGTTTAGCAATTTTAAATGCTATAATTATCTGAACATTACCAAGGGATATAAGCTCCTATGGAATACATTAACTGTACTGGAGGATGTTCAATATCAACTGGCCATGCAGGACCTTTTTCTAATGTTGCCCCTATGCCCATCTGAGCAGTAAACCATTTTTTCCCTCGCCAAACAAAAGTAGGTCCAGCTAAACTCTGTGTATATGAATCATTCAATCCTTGATGCCAATAAGCCAAGGATATAAAGTTGCTTCTTATCGATGGTTTTAAGTGAAAATTTAACCCTGCTCCATATCCAACAAATCCTCCTCCTATTTGCAGTCCTAGTCTATTACCTACCAATAACTCTAAATCAGCTCCGGCTAATGACCCTCCTCCTTGTAAAAGACCAAAAGTTATGCAACTCCTTTCATCTAGATTATTGTCCCCCTGCGAATAGGAATGAAAAATGCTGAAAAGCATTAATAATAACACAATTCCCTTTTTCATTTTATCAATTAAATAATTATTACAATATAATTTAAATAATTATAAAATAAAAGAAGAATAATTATTTAAATTTTCAATAGTAACACCTTCCAGGCATTTTCCACTTCTCCTTTTTCTAATAGGGTTTTAGCTAATAGGTGTATTTCCCCTTTACGCTTTGCTTCTTTCACATCTTCTCTATGGCTATATTCGTTAATGGACGATTCATCAGGAAAACGCTCAATATTGCCTAGTCTTCCTAAATTATTCCCTGTCAGTACGTTACTATTTCGGATGTGTTCTGGAATTTGATCTACTCCAATTCCTTTTATTGCAGTGGGTTTTGGTATTTCAAAAATAGCATTGCCTTGCGCTCTACAATACCAATTTCCTCCCATTCGTGTCACAGAATCTAACTTAAAAGGATCAATTCGAACATCATCATCTAACACTTCCTCTTTTATGTGCATTAACAGTACTTCACAAATAACTAAATTTCCTGCACCACCTTCAGTCCCCAAAGATTTTACTTCTATTACTTTACACTCGAACGATACTGGAGATTCCCCTACTCTGGGTGGTCTCACTATCTGAGAGGAAATTTGAGTTAATCCCGATTTTTCAAATTCGTTAACCCCTTTATCATATTCCATGCTACTCAGAGACATTTGTTCAACAATAGCATGATTAACTATGTTAATTACTACCTCATCGTGTACCAGTACATTTTCGAGTGTATGCTTTGTAGTATTGTCTTTTATCCTCCGTGCAGGAGAAAAAATTAAGATAGGCGGATTGGCACTAAAACAATTGAAAAAACTAAAAGGGCTCAAGTTTACGTTCCCATCTCTATCCACTGTACTTGCAAATGCAATTGGACGAGGAGCTACTGCTCCTAGCATATACCCATGAAATTTTGCAACACTTACTTCTTCGGGATTAATTGTTTTAATAGACATAAATTCCTGTTATGTTTTTTAAAATATTACTTACTAGGTAATATTTTTCCAGTCACCTCCCCAAACCCAATCCGAATTCCATTTTTAACTCCATATCCGTTCATGATTACTTCATCACCATCTTGAAGAAATTTTCGTTCTGATCCATCATCCATTTTTATTGCTTTAGTTCCTTTCCATGATAGTTCTAACATTGATCCATATTCATGGGGTTTTGGTCCACTTATAGTGCCTGATGCCATCATGTCTCCCACATTAATATTACAACCATTTACGGTATGATGTGCCAATTGCTGACACATATTCCAGTACATATACTTAAAATTGGAATGCGACACTTTTGTTGATTCACCACCCTCAGGTCGGATATACACTTCCAAATCAATATCATAATTTCTATCTCCATCAAATTCCAAGTAAGGCAGTACTTTTGGAACTTGGCTTGTACCTGCTATTTTAAAAGGTTTAATTGCATCTAGCGTAACTATCCAAGGAGAAATAGATGATCCAAAATTTTTCCCTAAAAATGGTCCTAACGGAACATATTCCCATCCCTGAATATCTCTCGCTGACCAATCATTAAAAATACATACTCCGAAAATATGGTCTTCAGCCTCTTCTGTTGTGATGGATTCTCCTAACTCAGTACTCTTGCCAATAACAAACGCCATCTCTAATTCAAAATCCATTAACTTACTTGAACCAAAAACAGGTATTTCTGCATCGGCAGGTTTTAGTTGTCCTTTAGGGCGGTGAATATTGCTGCCTGATACTACAATAGAGGAAGCTCTACCATGATATCCAACAGGAATATGTTTCCAGTTAGGTAAAAGTGCATTTTCAGGATCACGAAAAAGACAACCAACATTATAAGCATGTTGCTCACTAGAGTAGAAATCAGTATAATCTCCAACTTTCACTGGCATTAACATTTCAGCTTCTTCCATGGAAATCAATGCCATTTCACGAGCTATTTTATTATCTCTAAGTTCTGAATTATCATGTTGTAACAATTCTGAAATTCGCTCTCGTACAGCTCGTGTTTTTTCTTTACCTAAAGCAATAAAACTATTTAAAGTCCCTTGATTAAAAATACCATCTGGTAAATTCAATGATTTAAAGAATCCTTTGCTATTCAAATACACTAAGTCTAGTATTTGATTTCCAATAGCTACTCCAGCTCCAGGAGATAAATACTGCGTTTTAAAAATTCCAAAAGGTAAATTTTGTATTGGAAAGTCTGAATTGCTAGGGACTTCCACCCAAGATTTTAATATTGGATCGTTTGCTTTTATCATCTTTAATATATTGTATACTATTAGGAATTAGCTTTATGCTATTAGTTGAATTGGTTTGGAGTAGTAAATAACTACCATTTAAAGCGTTCCTCTATTTTCTTGTTCTCTTTCGATTGCCTCAAATAGTGCCTTAAAATTTCCTTTTCCAAATGATTGCGCTCCCTTTCTTTGGATAATTTCAAAGAACATAGTAGGTCTATCAACTACAGGTTTTGTAAAAAGTTGAAGCAAATACCCCTCATCATCTCTGTCAATCAAAATTCCATGTTTTTTTAATACCTCAATATCTTCATCAATCTCTCCTACTCTTTCAAGAATATCATCATAATAATTTTCAGGTACATACAAAAATTCAACACCTCTATCTCTCATTGCCGAAACGGTTTTCACAATGTTATTGGTAGCTACAGCAATATGTTGAACCCCTGCACCATTATAAAAATCGATATACTCCTCTATTTGAGATTTCTTTTTTCCTTTTGCAGGTTCGTTAATCGGGAATTTTATTCGTCCATTTCCGTTACTCATCACTTTACTCATTAGTGCAGTAAATTCAGTAGAGATATCGTTATCATCAAAAGAGATAATCTGTGCAAAGCCCATTACTTTAGCGTAAAATTTACACCAATGATTCATTTCACCCCAGCCTACATTTCCTACCATGTGATCAATATACCTCAACCCCACAGGTTCAGGATTATAATGTGATTCCCATTTTTTGTATCCTGGCAAGAAGACACCATTGTAATGATCTCTTTCAACAAATATGTGTACCGTTTCACCATAGGTATGTATTCCTGAACGCACTACAAAACCATGCTTATCTTCTTCTTTTCTAGGTTCAAAAAATGATTTAGCACCTCGCTGAGTAGTATCTTTCCAAGCTTTGGTAGCATCATCTACCCATAGTGCTACTACTTTAACTCCATCACCATGTTTATTGATATGATCATTAATTTCTCCACCTTCCTTTAATGAAGTAGTAAGAACTAAACGGATTTTATCTTGTTTTAACACATAAGAAACCTTGTCTTTCACACCTGTTTCTAAACCTGAAAAAGCTTCTGACTGAAATCCAAAAGCAGTTTTATAAAACATAGCCGATTGCTTGGCATTGCCTACATATAGCTCTACATAATCAGTGCCATTTAATGGGAGAAAATCTTCAGCTCCATCAAATATTTTATCCACACCATAAGTGATGTTCTGGATATTTTTTAAATCTTTAATCTCCGCTGCCATAATCAAATAGTTTATTTATCAATCCATGATTTATAATAATCTTCCACTTGTAATTTCATTGCATCTTCCGTAATGCTCATAGGAGCAAACGGATCAATCATTACTGCCAATTCATTCGTTTCTTTTTTCCCAATACTTCTTTCAATTGCTCCTGGATGTGGTCCATGTGGTACACCACCAGGATGTAGCGTAATTTGTCCTTTTTCAATATTATTTCTACTCATAAAGTCACCATCCACATAATACAGTAGTTCATCAGAATCCACATTACTATGATGATATGGAGCAGGAATTGAATCTGGATGATAGTCGTAC
>JAOUKH010000071.1 GCA_029882685.1 Cyclobacteriaceae bacterium | reverse complement strand
TTAATGTAGAGAGTACTTGATAATTAATTTTGACACTTTTAGCCCTTTTTCTTCCTACTTTCTTTCTTGATAAAGAAAGTAGGCAAAGAAATCAAGCCTGCCTGCACGTAGCCGTTACGGCAAAGGCAGGACTGTGAGAAAATAGGTTAAAATTTGCTTTAAACCACTAAAATTCAAAAACTCAACGTCTTGCAGACGTTTCAAGCAGTTTGAATTTTTACGTGGTTTTTTACAAATTTCTTGACACAATTTACTCAAGGTCAAAGAACGTAAACCCCAATTTTGTTGAAAATCATTGAATTTTGAGGTTTTGGAATTTGTTATTTTACATGTCAAAATATCTTTACACGTTATTGAAGGGTATTTTTACTAGAAAATAATTTTCAAGGATAGCCTAATGTAGAAAAATAGCAGAGGGAGAGAAAAGAGTAAAACAAGAAGGTCGGACACACTTAAAAAAATGGCCATTAGGAAGTTTTAGACTTAACACCGAAGGGATGAAATATTCTTCAGCAAGTGATTCGAAAAATTTCGTTTTAAAATAATAAGGATTTGCTATTAATTTTGGTTAGCAAATAAATACCTGTAATCTTGAGATTACACCTGTTCCACCACCTTTTTAGATCGAGTGATTTTATCATTCACGATATCGGTTTCAATTAATCCATCACGTAGTCGGATAATACGATGGGCATAGTGTGCAATATCATCCTCATGTGTTACCATAATAATGGTGTTCCCTTGGTCATGTAAATGTTGAAACAACTCCATGATATCATATGAGGTTTTTGAATCAAGATTACCTGTAGGCTCATCAGCAAGAATAATACTTGGGTCATTCACCAAAGCTCGTGCGATTGCAACTCGTTGTCGCTGTCCACCTGAGAGTTCATTTGGACGGTGATCTGCACGATCGGCAAGCCCAACACTATCCAGTGTCTCTAATGCTTTTTCATTTCTCTCCGATTTACCAAGACCTGCATAAATCAACGGTAGTGCTACATTTTCTAAAGCGGTAGCTCTAGGAAGAAGGTTGAATGTTTGAAATACAAAACCAATTTCTTTATTTCTAATTTCTGCTAATTCATTTTCTGTAAGATGACTAACGTCATTGTCATTTAGCACATATTTTCCTGCTGTAGGAGTGTCCAAACAACCAATAATATTCATTAAAGTAGATTTTCCCGATCCAGAAGGCCCCATAAAAGCTACATATTCCCCTCTATTAATCTCCATGCTTACAGATTGTAAAGCATTAACCGTTTGGGTACCCATTTGGTATATCTTCGAAATTTCGGATGTTTCAATAATCTTACTCATAGTACTTAATATTCAGATATCTTAAAGACGACAAAACTCATCAAATAGTTTTGCTGATATTAATATTCACTTGAAAAAACATAAAAATTAATTCAATCTAGTCAACTATTATATGAACGGACAAATGAACTGTTCAACATGAAATTAATAACCTTCAAATTCAGCTCTAGTAGCAACTAACAGTTCTTGGTATTCTTCCATCAACAATTGGTAATCTTCTCCTGGAATCAGTTCTCTAATACGTTCTAACTCATAAATCGCATAGCTGTCAAAGTCCATACGTGCACATTGCAAAATATATGCTTTTAATAACCTAGGTGAGTATTTATTTACCAAAATAGCATTTACTAATACTTCGTAAGCCTCAAATGGACGATTATATTTTTGATAATAGTTTGAAAGACCAACTACTCCAGCTTCAAAAAAAGAATTTTTATTTCTAAACTGAGTGATAAAATTGTTAGCAGTCAAAGTATCTCCTGACAGGTCGGCTACACGCATTTGGTAATATGCAAGCTGGTTTGTATTAGATCTACCAGAGCTAATTTTGTCAATGTTTTGTCTTAGTTGATTAATATCATTATTAATATCTGCTATTTGCATAGACAACCAATAATAACGTTGTAAGTGTGTTTCATCAACATTCTCAATAAGAGCAAACTCCTCAGTAGCTTCTTTATAATTTCCATTATTCAAATGATAATCTATTAAGTCAAGTCCTAACTGATTTTTATACACGGAAGAAGTTAACTCTTCCCTCACTAATTCATTTTTAATAAAATTGTTTTTAGCTACTTCATACTTCCAATTCCAATATTTTTTAGTATCAGTATTTGCTAAAGTATCATTATAAAACGAAAGCATTTGCTCCGCCATATATCTGGTTGTTGGATTTCCACTTAGAATGATTTCCTGCCAAGCAGGTATTGCTTCGTCTAATAATTGTGCTTCTGAAAGTGCAATAGCTATATTACGTTTTCCATCTTCATATGCAGAATAATCAGCTTTACCAAAATAATCAACAGCTAACCTTGGGGCTTTTTGATCCATTGCCAAAAGTCCCATTACATTGTAGTAGTAGCCAGCCTTCTGATAATTATTATTAGCTAAATTATTTATTAGTCTAAACGATTCTATTACATTTCCATTGTAATAGTGACCTATGGCTGCACCAAAAACAAGCATTTCATTCCAATATCCATTTTCCCATCTATTTGCAAGACTTAATAGATGGTCTGTACGAATACTATCTGAACCAAATACTTTATTTATTTCCGAATTATAAAGGTGGTAAGCAGTAAGTAAATTCAATGTAGAATCCACTTGAATATCTATTGTTTCGTCATACTCATTGTTTAAGTTATATAATACCTTAATATTCCCTTTTGAAGAAAAATAATCCCTGTCGGCATATAAATTAATTAATGAATCTAAGTTATAGCTATAATTTCCTTTAGCAACAAAGTTCAGCATATTCACTCCCGCAGTTGACGAAGTAGCATAGGCTTTTTGTGCATCAGACATCATTATAAAAGCCGAATCAATTTCAGCTACTTTATAATAAAGTAACCCTAAATTATTCTTAATCCTATCACTATTTGGATAGTCTACCAGTCCATCCTGAAGTGTAAAAATTGCTTCAAATGGCTGATTTTTATCTATAAAAGCATTACTAAGGTTAATATAAGCTTGCTCTGATGATTGTTTCTGTATAGCTTTTGCATAATAGTGTGCAGCAGCTTTTTCATCATTATTTCTTAATGCCAGTGATGCTAATGCATAAGATGAACGGTGCGAATCATAGCTATATATGTTTCCATTAATATAGTAAGCCTCTGCTATTTTATCCTCATTATTAATTGCGTGTAAATCGCCAATACCATTGTAATAAGATGAAAAAGTGGCAAACATTGGTGTATCATAATTAGTTAATAAAAACAAAGCCAAAACAGCAATACTACCTGCAAAACGATATGTAAAGTAAGGCATATTGTGGGGCTTGTATAACACCTTATATACCTGTAGTCCTCTTCCGAATGGATTAAGAAAATTTGCTAGTACATACACCAGAAATAACAACCCATACCCCAGATGGCTGTAATAAATGAATGTTTTAATAACCTCTACTATGGGATCATTGGCAGTAAATATATGATAACCTATTGTGAAAAAACTTATTGTAGCTAAAGAGGCATATAAAATTGCTCCTGTAGGGTAGTAACTATAAATATTTTTGTACAATTCCTCCTTGTAGGCATACATGAAAAATCCAACTCCAGTTGAAACTATTAATAATATGAAGGGGCTAATGAAATCAAGTTTCCAACCCAGATAATTAACATCATATAGAAAAACCAAAAAAAGGTTCGCCAAATAAATTCCTGATATCATCAAAAAATGAAAGGTATTATTATTCTTTTTAGGGACGCTAATTGAACGTGTCAATAGAAAAACAAATCCTGACAATATCTCGGCTCCTACTAACAATATAAACAGCATGGTTAGCAATACAGGTGCTGCATACCCATAGGTTGCTAAATATAAAAACGGACTTTTTACCTCAGAAAAGAAATGAATTATTACTGCAAACAAAACCGTAGCAACACCAAACCCTACAATTCGCCATTTAAACAGTATATTGGGTTTAATGGCATGAAAAAAATAACTTAATGGAATGTAGAGTATAAAAGATATAATCACCCCGATTTTATTATACAGACCAAATAGTCGTAATTGTTCTAGCTGAAAACTCACTAAAAAAACAATTACCAATCCCATTGCTACTATGTACCAAAATCTCTTTAATGTGGTAATAAAACTATTTAACACCACAAACAACACACTCATTAAAGCAACAAAAATATAAGCAGGAAATGTATGTAGTTTTAATGCCGTTCCATTAAACCGCTCGGTAAGTAAGTAGGTATCTACTAATAGAGGGAGTTTAAAAGGTCCAATTTCAAAAGAGTCTAATGTAAAAGGAAGTGCTTCTCCTTGGGCGATCACATCCCATGAAATAGAGGATGAATATCCTAAACCCCAAGAAACTAAAAAAAATATTAAACTACTAGCCAGAATAGACAATAGCAGCCAATATATTTGCCTGAAGGGACTTGCCCAATCTCTACCTAATATATCGTTCGACATCAAAAAAATAAATTATTCAAGTACTTTAGGAACCCTAAAATAATCAGAGTCCGTTTTAGGCCCATTTTTTAATGCGCTGTCATGATCCATATGTGGTTTGTTTTCATCTTCACGTAAAGCATTTACTTCGTGCGACATAGTGGTTAAAGGTTCTACCCCTTCAGTATCTACTTCTTCTAATTGCTCTACCCAAGTAATTATCTTTGTCATATCATCCATCATTTCCTGTGCATCTTCTTCTTTAAACTCCAATCGGGCTAAATGGGCAGTGTTTTCAAGTGTACTTTTATCTATTTTCATTACATTTATCTATTTCTGATTGAATCACATTAAAAACTTTCTCTTTTAACGATTCAAAATCTTCAAGGTTCATTCCTTTAGTTTCTATAGGTTTGTGGTACGTTACTTTCATTGTATTCCTACTTAAAAGGAAACGCTCATCATCGGGCAAAAGTATCCAATTATAAGGAATAGTGACAGGAATTATAGGGATTTGTTTCTCAATAGCCAGTTTAAAAGCACCATTTTTAAAACGTGCCATTTGAGGAGGTTTTTTGGTTATCACTCCTCCTTCTGGATATATCACTAAGCTTCTTCCAGCATCAATAGCTTCCTTTGCTCTTATAAAGGTATTGTGCTTACTTCTAATACTTTCTCTATTTACAGTGATGTGTAATTTTCTATACATATAGCCAAAAATAGGAAGTTTCTCCATTGCATTTTTACCCAAAAAGATAAAATTGGTAGGAGTAAATCCCATTGTAGGAATATCCAAATAGGAGAAATGATTTGGACAAAAAATGTACTTCTCACATTTATTAATAGAGGGATGCATTTCTATTTTTACAGGCATAAATATGAATGTATAAAATAGTCTAGCCCATATACGATTAAGTAAACCCGTATACTTATGCCACCTTTTTATAGGAATAATTGTCATAAACGGGATAACTAGAATAAAGAAGGAAATCGCAAATATCAATAATGCATAAATACTATAAAGCCTTCTTGATAATATACTCATAACGCCAAAAATAATGGAATTTTGCAAATGATAGCAAAACAAAATTTATTTAACTTTGATAGACCTATTTTTCGTATTGTTAAAAATTTCCCTTCTCTAAAATCTCCACTATTCCTTCTTTTTTCACAATAAACAACCCTAAACTTTCTTTTGAAACTCCTTGCTTTAGTTTATAATTATAAATTGGAGTATTATTCTCAAGCCGCACATCGAAGCAAGAAAAAAATACATTTGGCAGATTATTTAAATCATCAGCTATTTCTACTATATGCGTTGACACCAAAAATAAGCTATGTTGAATATTAGCAAATGCTGATGTAATTAGTAAAGAGGCATCGGCTGCATCTTTAACATTAGTTCCTCGAAACAATTCATCAAAAATCACAATCATATTGTTATGCTTTTTCACTTGAGTAGCCGCCTCCTTCACTCTTTTAACTTCGCTATAAAAATGACTGAATCCTTTATTGATATTATCAGATAAGTTAATCGTGGTAATAAGTCCATTAAAAACAGTTGTTTCTAAACTTTGTGCAGGGACAGGAAACCCCAAATGGGCGAAATACATTGCAATTCCAAACGATTTCAAGAATGTTGATTTTCCCGACATGTTTGCTCCAGTTAAGAAACAAACATTATCAGTATACTTAATATTAAAATCGTTGGAAACTACACTAGTTAATTTGGGATGAAATAGTCCTTTTATATTAATAATTGGATTTGAGTTAGATAAATATACAGGATAGTTAAAATCAAGTTTCGTAGCTGTTTTGGCTACTACTTGGTAAGCTTCAATTTCATAATACATATCAAGCAATTGCATCATCTTATTTTTTATTGTTTTTCTAAAAAGAAAATCAATACTGCCCAAATTATAGAATAATAGTCCTTTGTGCTTGATTTTGTACAGTACCTTCCTAATTTCTCTTTGCGTAATTATATCATGAATTTTATAAATCAGTTCCGATAAATAGTTAGGTAAATTTTTATTTTCAGTGCTTTGAAGTAGCTGAGATAAATTCTCCAAAAAATTTACAGAATGTAAAATTCCCGTTTTAATAATATGATAATCATTGGAGGGTTTATACTTGTTTTTTATTCCATTAAAGAATGAATCAACAGAGTTTTTTCTAGAAAGTGTAACACCTGAATACTGATAAAACTCAATAAAATCAATATGTTTCCTGTCAAAATTAAGTTCGAAATTTTTCTCTTGAATGTACTTTATTGTGTCCCTCCTACTTTCTAGAAGTGAATGATTTGTAACGGGCGATTTAAGCATTTGCACCAATTTGCTCGTTCCACCTTTCGATCCATTACTATCAAAAATCGCAAGCAACGATTCTGGTTGTGCTGGATTATTCAATTCCAAATCATTCAACGTTTGTTCATCTACTATAAATGCTTTCTCCTTAATTATCTCTTCATTCCTGTTAGTCCTAATCGCATTGCTTATTGTTCCTTTTGGTAAATAATTATATTCCTCTAGTTGCTGAAGTTTATTAATTGGTTTACATACACCACTAGTAATCAATATAATGCGATCACTAGCATCTATAATATTTCGATAGTCATGGTCAGTGATAATAAAGCCTTTTTCTTTTTTATATTCATTGACGAGCTCTTTTATTTTTTCTTTATAAAGTGGTTCAATGCCTGCAAAAGGTTCATCTAGCAGAACAAACTTAGCGGGCAAATTCATCAGTAGTAGCACTTCAAAAAATCGTCTCTCACCTCCTGATAAATCGCTACTAGTTTTATTCAAATGTTCTTTAACCCGTTCATCATTTCGAACTCTTTTCTGATTTTGTTTATCGGGTATAAATAATGTTATTAGTTTTCCTAATAGCACATTTTTAGGTAAAAAACTGTCTTGCGATAAATATGCTATCAAGTTTCCTTCCTTAAAGGGAATATGATATGTTTTCTTATCAATTCGGATACTCTTATTTTCTGAATCTAATGTGCCAAAAATAATTTCCAATAACGTTGATTTACCACTTCCGTTTCTACCTAAAATACCTACAACTTCATTGGTAACACACTTTAAATACACATCAGTAAGAATATAAGCCTTATTGAATGATTTCAATAAACTGTCAACCTCCAATTCATGTGTTTTCATATAAATATATCAGTTACAAAATGGTAGGATATAAATAGTGTCAAATTAATAAGGAATGTGTAACCTAGTAATTTAGACTTGCTAAGCCCCTTATTGTAAAAAAAATAATACTCATTTTTTCGTCTGGTTTCGAATAAGTACAAGGAGAGCAGGAAACCAAAGGTGAGGAATGAAATCCAGAACGCTGAAAAAAAATAACCGTTGATTCTTAAGCCCAAAAAACCCATGAATAGTGAAAAAGGTAAATTGAAAAACATGAGCTGTTTATAATAGAGTAAAAATACATTCATACTAAGTGTGATTAAGGTCAGGAAACAATTAGCAAAACATGTACCACAAATAATTTATTGTATCTAATACATGATCTATTGCTAATATATTTATCGCCAAATGAAGGGCTTTATTCTTGATAATATACTCATACTAAGAAATGTATTATCCTTATTACTCTTTATCAATATTGGGTAACATTACTTGATCAAAAACACTTGGCTCTTTCATTAATTTTTCTATTTCATCACTACTACGAGGAGCAAGATCAGAAAGCAACTCGCATCCATCATCTTTAATCAAATAATCATCTTCAATACGTACTGGAATATCCCACCATTTAGGATCTGTAGGACTGTCATGAGGGATATATATCCCTGGCTCTATAGTAATTACCATATTTTCTTCCAACTCAGTGTATGTTCCTTTATCATGAACGTCCAAACCAATATGATGACAGCAACCGTGTGGGTAGTAACGGTTTCTTCCAGTTTCTGGGTTTATCATATCCTTTTTATTAGTGCTTTTATATATTCCTAGTTCTACCAGTCCCTGATTTACTACTTTAGCAGTAGCTTCATAAAGATCACTAAAAGTAGTTCCAGCTTTACAAATTTGCATTGCTGCCTCCTGTGCTTGATATACCAAATCGTAAATAGCTTTCTGCTCAGGAGTAAACTTTCCATTAACAGGAATTGTACGAGTTACATCTGCTGTATATCCATGATATTCTGCTCCTAAGTCCATCAAAATTAACTCACCATCTTCTATTTTAGGTTTATAATTATCGATATAATGCAATACACAACCATTGTGTCCTGCACCAACAATACTAGGGTATCCTTCATACTCTGCTTGATATTTCTTAAAAATATATTCGTGTAAACCTTGAATTTCTGTTTCCGACATTCCAGGCTTTATCGCTTTCATTACTTCAACCTGTCCCATCGTAGATATGTTAATTGCTTTTCTTAAAAGTACAATTTCCTCATCCGTTTTTATACCACGCATCCTATCCATGAGCTTATCCAATGTGGTTAAATCAATGTTATTTGGCTTCGGCTCTAAATCTAGACTTAAATCATTTTGGTAGTTAACTTTAGTTTTAAATTGATCTATCAAATCGTACAAATCTGCTTCTTCACTCGTTTGTCTAACATCTCCTATAAATTGATAGAATAGCACTTTCTCAAATTTTGAAAAATTAATATTATAATTTGTGAAATCAGGTCCTTCAAAAGCCATTTGAATTTTCAATTGATCTTCTGCCCCTTCCTTACCCAAACGAGTACCATTATATAACTCCTTCAGTGCATCGTGTTGTCTAACAAAAATTATTTCATTATACTTTTTACCATCAAGAAGTTGTAATTCTTTGAAAATTAGAAGTACAGAATGTGGTTCTTTATGGCCTGTGAGATAATAAAAGTTAGGATCTTGATGATACAGATAATCTACATCATTTGCTCTATTACGAACTGGATTAGAAAAAAATACAGCTACTGAATTATTGGGCATTATATCACGTAAAAGCTGCCTTCTATCCTTGTGAAAATCAGAGTTAAGATAATCATCAAGCTTGTCCTGCCCTTGAATTGAGAAGACACATGCTGAAAATAAAAGTATAATAATTAAGTTTCTAATACACATAGTTTTAACAGTTATGGAAAAGTTATGATAACTTACTAAAATTCATTGGTAATAAAACATAAAAAGATGAGCCTTTTCCTACTTCACTAATCAAATTAATTTCACCACTAAGCTTATTTACTAATGTTTTAATAATAGAAAGTCCTAAACCATTAGAACTCTCTCCTCCTGTGGGCTTTGGACTAAGTTTTTGAAATCGTTTATACATTAATTTTTGATCTTCTTCACTTAACCCAGGGCCTTCATCTTTTACAATTACTTCTAACATATCTTTTTTGACTGATACTATTATCCAAATATTTTTATCTCTTTTTGAAAACTTAATCGCATTCGTTAAAAGATTATCTATTATACGAGAAAATACTCTGTAATCAGTAGTAAAGTCAATATTATCCTCAACATCAATATGCAACTTCTGATTTTTCTCAATGAGCATGTGAACATATCTTTGCTTCCAATCATTAATGAACTTACCAAGTTCAATCTTTTCTAAATTCAACTCAAAATCTTCATAATTATAAGCATGGATATCTAGTATGTCGTGTATAAGTCCAACTCCTCCCTCAACTACTTTTTCCATTTGATTTATATACTTTTTTTGTTCCCCTTCTAATTGACTTGAAAGTTTTGTGAGATGTATTAAACCAAGTATATTATTGAAAGGAGATTTTAAATCATGTGCAACAATATCAATCATGCTGTCTTTTTCTTTATTCAGATGTTCAAGACTTTTATTTTTTTGTTGTAATTCGACTGTTCGTTCGTTCACCTGTACTTCTAAAGAAGTACTATACACTTCCACCATTTTGAAGGCTGCTGAAAAACGTTTTGACAATAAAAAAGATTGAGAAAAGATAAAAATAAATAACCCAAAAGGAGCTAAGTAGACTCTTTGAAATAGAAACTGATAATAAAATATATCATAAATTACTGTGATAAATAAAATAACATAACCTATTAAGAAAATTACTGACTGACTTAAATTTTCGTTTTCAGTTTTTATAGATTTATATAAAACATAAAACACATACAAACCACCAATAATAATTATAAATTGATAAGGATCAGCTATATATGAAAATATAGATGAAGGAGTAACTATTGTCAATAACACTAAAACTAGTCCTACACCTACTAAAACATTTAAAATAGTTTTAGAAAATTGTTTTGGGTATAATGATTTTACGAATAGCAGAAATAATGGCAAAGTTGCTATATAGGTGAGGTACTCCAATTTTTGTGTTATTTCCCACGAAAAATTATAATAGTTGTTAACTATCATTTCCCCCGTATACAAAATTCGAATCACAACAACCAAACACAGTGACCCAAAATACAATGTGGATATATTATTTCGTGACAAAAAGTATAACCCAAAATGATAGATACTCATAATAAAAATTGAGCCAATAAGAAACATTTCAAAAATTATGCTTTTCTCTCTTACTTGGAAAACTTTATTTGTTTCTCCTAGAACAATATCACCACGCATTCCTCCTTTTGCATGTGTAAAATTAGAGATCTGCAGAGTAATTTGTAAAGTACTATCCTTGATATTAAACATTTGTATTTCAGGAAAATAGCCTGGAGATGTTAATTCATCTGTTGCTCCTACTTTACCATTTTCGATCAATAACTTATCATTTACCCAAAGTTTATAAGCCGTAAGTGCATTACGCATTTTAATAGCTAATTCGGTTGAATTTCGCACATTGTATATTTTTAACCTATAGGTTGCATATCCCCTCTCATATTCTTTTCCATCCCATTCCAGATTATTCCAATATGAAGGGAAGTAGATAATTGTATCAGGAATTAAGGAGAAGTTATTTTCAAAATCGTTTGGTGTCAATAATTTGTTCCAATACAATTCCCATTCTCCATTTAGAATCAATGGCGATTGAGTACTTAAATCATAATTTTCTAAATCTAATTTTCCAGACTTTATAGGTATTATTCTCGATTTGCCAAAATCATTTCTTTCGCATGAAAAAAAAGTAATAACTACTAATAGTGTACAAAAAACTAAAAGGAAATTCTTCACTTAAATTTATATCGATGTATACTTGCCTTATTTTTGCTGTTAATAGTTATAAAATTAATAATTTTTGCTTAGTCATCTATATAACTACAACATTGATTTTTTTCGTTTAGTGTTGGGGTCTGATCTGCTGGTTTTTGTCACAATTATTACCTTTTACTCATATAATTTCTATTTACTTTGTGTATTAAAATAGTATCTAAAGCATGCGAAAAATAATACGGGTAGTTATTCCTGCTTATAATGAAGAGAAATCTATTGGTTACGTAATTAAAGATATACCAAAAGAATGGGTGAAAGAAATAATAGTAGTAGACAATGCTTCGACAGATAATACATTTGAAGTAATTAAATCTTGTGGAGCTACTGCTCTGCAAGAATTTCGTAAAGGATACGGTAGTGCTTGTTTAAAAGGTATCGAATACATAAATAAACAAACTGAAAAAACGGACATTATTGTTTTTTTAGATGCTGATTATTCTGATTATCCTGAACAATTACCTGATGTAGTAAGACCAATAATAGAGAATGATTACGACATGGTGATAGGTTCACGTGCATTAGGCAGCAAGGAAAAAAACTCCATGACTCCACCACAAATATTTGGCAACTGGTTAGCTACTAAATTGCTAAAACTTCTATATGGTGTTACTTTTACCGACTTGGGACCATTTCGAGCTATAAAGCTAGATAAGCTCAATAGTATTAATATGAAAGATATTAATTACGGGTGGACAGTAGAAATGCAAATTAAGGCTGCAAGAAAAAAACTTAAAACTATTGAAGTACCTGTAAACTATAAAAAGCGAATTGGTGTATCTAAAGTGTCGGGGACAGTAAAAGGTACAATTATGGCTGGGTATAAAATTATTTGGACTTTACTTAAATACACAATATAGATGGAGTATGTACTTATATTTTTATACGCTTTTTCACTTCTCCTAATATTTATATTTAGTTTGGGGCAGCTACACCTTACTTGGTATTACTTGCGTTCAAAAAAAAAACAGGCTAAGACAACTGCTGATGTAATCATTAATTACCCAATGGTAACTATTCAACTCCCTATTTATAATGAACGATATGTTATCGAACGATTGCTTCAATCTGTAACCGCAATAGAATACCCAAAAGATAGATTAGAAATACAAATTTTAGATGACTCCACCGATGACACTACCAAGACAACAGCAAATCTTGCAGAAGAGCTAAAACTTAAAGGGTTCAACATCCATCACATTAGAAGACCAAACCGAGTAGGTTATAAAGCTGGTGCTTTGCAATACGGCCTTGAAATATGCTCTGGTGAATTTATCGCTATTTTTGATGCTGATTTTATGCCCCAACCTGATTTTCTAATGAAAACTATACCTTCTTTTTCTAATGAAAATATAGGCATGGTACAAACAAGGTGGGGGCATACTAACGAAAATTACTCTCTACTTACCCGACTACAGGCATTTGGTTTAGATGCACATTTTTCCGTGGAACAAACAGGAAGAAATTTCGCTAATAGCTTTATAAATTTTAATGGCACTGCAGGTATTTGGAGAAAAGAAACCATTATTAATGCTGGAGGATGGTCTGCAGATACCCTTACCGAAGACTTAGACTTAAGCTATCGTGCACAAATGAAAAATTGGGATTTTGTATATCTTGAAAATCTCGTCTCCCCGGCTGAATTACCAGTTATTATGTCGGCAGTAAAATCGCAACAATATCGTTGGAACAAAGGTGCGGCAGAAACTGCACGTAAAAATTTAGGGAAAGTACTTCTGTCAAATGCCTCTTTAACACGGAAAATTCATGCCGTACTACATTTACTTAATAGTTCGGTATTCATATTCGTGCTTTTGGCTTCATTATTAAGTGTCCCCATACTATACATAAAAGATTATAATCCAGAATTTGGAACCCTCTTTATTTTAGGCAATATTTTTCTGCTTGGTTTTTTTTCAATTTCATTTTATTACTGGATTGCCAATAAAGCAATCCGACCTAATAATAAAATTTATTTTTTCAAACTATTTCCTGCATTCCTTACTGTATCAATGGGTTTGTCTTTTCATAATACTATTGCAGTACTTGAAGGTTTCTTAGGGTTTAAAACTCCTTTTATCCGTACTCCTAAATTTAATGTTTTTAGTAAAAATGACTCTTGGAAGAACAATGTTTACATTAAACAAAAAGTCAATATATCAACGCTCTCTGAAGCAATATTGAGTCTCTATTTTATTTTTGGGATTTCTTCAGCTTATTTCTTAAACGATTGGGGGTTGTTTATTTTTCATTTAATGCTCAGTATAGGATTTGGTTTTGTGTTTTATAATTCTGTAAAACCAATAAAGCATGCTTAATAAACCATCACCTATTCGTTATGTAGCTTTCGGCTTATTTTTTATAGCAATCGTTCTTATAAGTTATTTTTTTCAGCGACATCAAACTTTTGTTGTTCTACCTCTTTATTTTTTATCATTTGGCAGTTATTGGTATCTGCACAAAAAAAATGATTCATTTACTTTTAAAGAGCTTTTCATATTTGGGCTAATTTGTCGTATTATTTTAATTCCATCTCTTCCTATCCTGTCCGATGATATCTACCGTTTTATATGGGATGGTAGGTTGTTGAGTCAAGGTGTTAGTCCGTTTGCTCACATTCCTGCTTACTACATTAATTTTGCTCATCATGGTTTGGCAGGTATCACTCAAACTCTATTTGAGAAACTAAATTCGCCCGAATACTTTACTATTTATCCTCCTGTAGCTCAATTAGTTTTTTTGTCAGCTGTTTTTCCTTTTCCAGAAAATGAATTAGGAAGCATAATTATTATTCGAGTACTTTCCTTATTAGCAGAAGTTGGAACACTTTATTTCATGATAAAACTGCTAAAAAAAAATTCCCTTCCACCTCACTATGCATTTCTGTACTTCTTAAACCCTCTAGTAATTTTAGAACTAACAGGTAGTTTGCATTTTGAGGGATTTATGATTTTTTTCCTAATGGCAGGCATTTATTATTATCAAAAAAATCAACTCACAAAATCAGGGCTTTTTTGGGCATTAGCAATTGGTACAAAACTTATTCCTTTGATTTTTTTACCAGTTCTTCTATTCAAGAATAGTATAAAATCAAATATTAGGTTTTTTTCTTCATTAGGAATAACGTTATGTGTATTATTTATCCCCTTTATTGATAAAACATTTATTAGTGGTTTATCATCAAGTATAACTCTTTATTTTCAACATTTTGAATTTAATGCAAGTATTTATTATATAGTTAGAGAAATAGGGTTTTGGGTAAAAGGATACAACATAATAGGTACTGCTGGAAAAGTATTAGCAATTAGTTCTTTTATATCTATTATTACAATAAGTATTATTTCTTGGAGAAGAAAGTGGGATTTAGGAACGTCTTTGATGTTAATCATTTTTATCTATTTCTTATTTACCAACATTCTACATCCTTGGTATGTAACTACCATTTTGGCTTTATCTGTGTTTACTAAATTTAGATTTACAGTTGTTTGGACTGCCTTAATTTTTTTAACGTATGCAGGTTATAGTGCAACAGACTTTCAAGAAAACCTATGGTTAGTAATTGTCGAATACCTGATAGTAATTAGTGTATTTGCCAATGAAACTAGAATTATAAATTTCAATAATTTAACATTTTATGAAAAAGATAATTAACACCCTTATAGTAGTTTTTGGTGCATTAAATCTTCAATGTCAACCCACCGATTTTGATGAAAAATTAAAAAGCTTGTACAAAGGTACTGTACCTCTTATCCACCAAGATGATTTAAACCAACTAATAGATAACAACAAATCGATCATTATTCTGGACACACGCACTAGTGAAGAATTTAAAATAAGTGCAATAAAAGAAGCTAAATTTATTGACTATGATAATTTTAAACCCACTGATGTTAAATCAATAGATAAGACCGATACTATTGTAGTGTACTGCTCGGTAGGATATCGTAGTGAACGAATTGGAGAAAAATTGCAAAAATTAGGTTACAAACATGTCCTCAATCTTTATGGTGGTATTTTCGATTGGGTGAATTCTGGAAATTTTGTGTATAAAAACAACTCTACTATAACAGATAGTGTCCATACATATAATGAAAATTGGGGGCAATGGTTAATAAAAGGTGTGAAGGTGTATGACTGAATCGTTACTTATTATTTTTACTAAAAATCCTATCTTAGGAAAAGTAAAAACTCGTCTAGCTATCTCTTTAGGAGATGAAAAAGCATTGTCGATATATCATCAACTACTTTCCTACACTAATAAAATTACACAAAATATAAACTGTGATAAAGCCGTTTTTTATTCTGACTATATTAACAAAGAAGATTTATGGGATAATACCATATACCAGAAGCATATTCAATATGGTCATGATTTAGGCGAACGAATGTTAAACTCTTTCCAGAAAGGGTTTGAGATGGGATATGAAAAAGTGATTATTATTGGAACTGACAACTTGGAAATATCTTCTGAAATTATTCAAAATGGTTTCGAATTACTATTATCAAATGATGTAGCTATTGGGCCTTCTTTTGATGGTGGGTATTATTTATTAGGTATGAAAAAATTATATATGTCTTTTTTCAAAAACAAAAAGTGGAGTTCCTCCTCTGTTTATAAAGACACATTGTCGGATATTAAAGCCGAAAATATAATTTTCAAAACACTT
>JAOUKH010000070.1 GCA_029882685.1 Cyclobacteriaceae bacterium | reverse complement strand
TTATTATAAACCACCATCGAACTAATCTGATCTGGGTCTTCCAAAGCTACCGCTTCAATTGACATCCCTGTACCCACTGTGCCCCAAGAAGTTCCATCAAATACGGCAATATTGTTAGTTCCTGCAGCCCCTAAGTCACCAAAATCACCTCCAGCATAAAGTTTACTATTAAATACTGTTAATTCATTCACAACACCATCACCAGTTCCGTCTCCTACTGGCACCCACCTACTATTTAGGTTATCCCATTTTGCAACATCATAAAATTCAGCATCTACCCCATTATTCATTATAAAGTTACCGCCAATATACAATTCCGCATTAAACTCGGTTATTGCTTTAATATTGTATACTCCAGCCGTTGTTGTTGTGGTAAAGCCACTACCTACTTCCGACCATGTTCCACCTGAAAGCATGAAAACTTTTGGAGTATATGTACTAATTCCATCATATACATATCCAACACTATACATGTTGCCATTAAACTCAATAATTTCATTATTTGAGTTAGCGAAGTGTGAAGGGAGCCCGCTCCCAACCCTTTGCCAGTTTTGAGAATAACTTTCTTTACTAATTACTAAAGCACAGAAAATTATCAAATAAAATAGTAGCTGTTTTTTCATGGTTTTTTATTTAAAAATCAATTATTAATATGATTAAGGTGGCAAAAATAAAGTATTAATTGTATGATTCATGTCATCAAATTCCGAACACAGGAAATGAGTTTGTGAACGCAAGAAATGAGTTTGTGAACACGTGAAAAGAGTTTGTGAACACTATATTGTTTTGTGAATAATCTTGAAAAATCACTATTAATAAATGACAAAATGTAGAGATGATAGGCAATAGAAACAGGTAGTGAACAAGTCAAAAAATGACAGTGGATATTATTAGTAATGTAGAGTAATATAAATAGGGAGTACTTGATAATTAATTTTGACACTTTCAACTCTTTTTCTTCCTACTTTCTTTCTTGATAAAGAAAATAGGCAAAGAAATCAAGCCTGCCTGCACGTAGCCGTTACGGCAAAGGCAGGACTGTGAAAAAATAGGTTAAAATTTGATTTAACCCCCTAAAATTCAAAAACTCAACGTCTTGCAGACATTTCAAACAGTTTGAATTTTTACGTGGTTTTTCACAAATTTCTTGACACAAATTTCTCAAGGTCGAAGAACCTAAACCCCGATTTTGTTGAAAATCATTGAATTTTGAGGTTTTGGCACTTGTTATTTTACATGTCAAACTAACTTTACACACTATTGAAGGGTATTTTTACTAGAAAATAATTTTCAAGGATGGTCTAAATACTCTTTATAAATCAGCAGTACAACATGTTTGCACCAATAAAATTGTTACAATTTTTGAAATAATTTAAAAACATGATCGTGGTGTGAACTGCTAATTGGAAGTTCTTTATTATTAACAACAACAGAATGGTTATTAAACCCTTGAATTTTGGAAATATTTACAATATAAGATCTGTGAATTCGGATAAAATTTGAGTTTTCTATTTTACTCTCAAACCTATGAAGGTTGGCAGACAAAGTATATTCCTTCTTTTCCGTAAAAACAGTACTATAGCTACCTGCAGCCTCAATGTATAAAATTTCATTCAATTCCAGTCGCTTATAGAATTCTCCATTTTTTACAAAAACCACAGCCTGTAAAGGCTGGTCTTTTGCGGCATTTTCTAACTCCTTCTGGTTATGATTAATAATTGCAATTTCAATAGCTGCTTTTAAATCTTTCCGATTGTAAGGCTTTGATATAAAAGACTGAGGTCCACTTTCAATAGCCTGTTTCATTGTAGACGAATCCGTATTGGAAGTCAAATAAATAATGGGTGTTGTTGCTTTTAGTTTTAATATTTTCGCTACTTCAATACCGTTTAAATCACCTTTTATTTGTATATCCATAAGAACTACATCTGGTTGATTTTTTTCAAATGCAGTAATACATTCCTCACCAGAAATAGCAATCCCTACTACAATAAACCCCATTTTTTCTAAATCAGCAGCTAAATCTTCAGCTACCAACACCTCATCTTCTACTATTAAGACCTTCATTTGAATTATCCTATCAGTTTATAATCATTAATAGCTATTTTAAAACATAAACCATGTCGTTGCTCCAGATCAATAGTACCACTTAATTGCCTAGTCAAGGAGTTTACTAACTTCATTCCAAAAGATTTCGATGATTGCACATCAGCAACCTCTCCCTTGCCATTATCTTCCACCTTCAATATTAGTTGATCATCAATTTCTTGGAGATTAATATTCATTCTTGGTTCTTTTGTAACTTCATAGGCGTGTTTTAAGGCATTAATAACTAATTCGTTTATAATTAGCCCTAAAGGTATGGCCGTATCAACATCTAGATTTATATCATTAACGTCAAAATTTAAGTCAAAATCATCTATGTTTTTACCAAAAGTTTCTACAAGACCTGCAACTAACTTTTCTATGTAATCATTCATTTTTATTCCAGAAAAATCATTTTGCTGATATAATAATTTATGAATCAACCCTATCGATTTTACTCGTTCTTTCCCATCCAGTATAGCAGCTTTAGCTGTGCTATCAGTAATACTGCGCTCTTGTAAACTTAATAAACTATAAATTACTTGTAAGTTGTTTTTTACACGATGATGAATTTCTCCAAGCAATAATTTATTTTTCTTATTACTTTTAGTGAGGTCTTCATTTTGGTTAGTAATTATTAATTGCTGCGTATTGAGTTTGTTGTTGAGCTTACTTAATTTCCTTGTTTTAAAATGGTTGAACAAAAGTAGTGTGGATATAAAAAAGCTAATAATCAATGCTATTACAATAATCAGATTTCGGTTTTTTAAATTAGCCTCTGATAGTTCCTGCTGTTTATTTAACTCACTTATCTTTAATTTACCTAACTCAACATCATTGTATAAATCTAGTTTTGCTAATTCTAGTTGTACTTCCCCTTTTTGCAAGCTATCAGACAGCACATCATAGGTTTCTTTTACATCAATTGCTTTTTTATAATCACCTTTTACTTTGAATAAAGTATAGCGGCTAAGTAAAGCCTCTGATAGACCTTTTCTTGTACCTATCAATTGGGCTATTACTATTGCTGAATCCGTATAAATAAATGCCTCATCTAATTGGTTATCTTTCAACAACGATTCTGATATCGACAATAATGTATTCATTCTGGCATATTTATGCCCCATAGATGTGCTTAATAACAAGCCTTTTTTATAAGACTTTACAGCATTTTTATAATCACCTTTTATCTTATAGGAATTGCCTAAAACATCATATCCGATTGATAAACTAATACGTGTTCCATAAATAAGAGAATTGTTTATTGCTTTTTTATTACATAAAATTGCGGAATCATAAAGACCCAAAGCTGTGTAAGCACGACTTAATGCATTCCAATAAGGCGGGATTCCCATTGACTGTGCTGTTTTTACTGATTTTTTATATGCAACAAGAGCACTATCTGGAAAGTCTAGTTTTAAATACGATATAGCAATATCGTGATACGAATTGATTAATTCTAAAGAAATTTCACCCTTATTTTCTATAGTTCGTGTAGTTTCTTTAGCGTCAATTAATGATTCTCTATAATACTTTCTAGATAGTTTTTCATCGCTAGATAAATTGAGGACACTTCCAATAGGCATAGAATATTGGCGCTTTAATAATACTGTTGATAATAGGTTTTCTTTGGCACGCAAATAATCACCTTGAAAACTGAATACCAGCCCTTTAAATCCATGATTTTTAATCATTTGAACAGTGTCTCGTAGCACATTATAGTACAAAAGTGCTTTATCAAATTGATAAAGGGAAGAATCGTAATCTGAGGTATATAGGTGAATTAATCCCAGTAAGGAATGACTATTAGCAATGCCTACAGTATCATGAAGGCTTTTTGAAAGCTGTATACACTCATACGTTTTTTCTAATGCTTTGGGATGAAGCCCATCACTCCAATCAAGTAATGCTCCATTGTAAAGAGCCAAATTTAACATTTCATCCGAATTTGAAGCTCTTGAATTTAAAATAGCTTGCGTAGATAATTTGTAAGCAATTTTGAAATTTTTATTTCTCAATGAATAGGCACTATCTATTAGATTTTTGAGACCTAATGTGTCTTGACTTAATTGGTGCAACATATTTCCACTTGCCAAAATAGCTGGTGATCCTATTGTTAGTAAAAGTATAGTTAATATGTATATGTTTTTTTTCACTTCAGGAAATATTGAAAATCAATTTCATCAAATAGACTAATTTATTGAAACCATTGAAAAATTAATCCACTTTATGTTTAAAGTTAAATGTAAAAAAATATTACCCCTTTAACCTTGACTTAATTTCATTTAGTTTGAGTAATGCCTCCACAGGAGAAATAGTGTTGATATCAAGGGTATCAATCATTTTTTGTACTTCCTTAAATTTAGGGTCAACCTCGAACATATTCATCTGAAAATTATTCTTTGGCACTTCTTCTAATTTTTTTCCAGTATCATTCTTTTGTTTATCTTTTTCTAGAAAGTGCATGATCTCATTGGCTCTTAAAACTACTTTATTAGGCATTCCTGCTAATTGAGCTACATGAATGCCAAAACTATGCTCGCTGCCCCCTTCTTTTAGTTTACGCATAAAGATAACTTTATTACCCACCTCCTTCACCGAAACATTAAAATTCTTTATTCTCGGAAAATCCTCTGCAAGTTGGTTCAATTCATGATAATGAGTAGCAAAAAGTGTTTTTGCCTTAGAGTTCATGTTGTTATGGAGGTATTCTACAATGGCCCATGCTATAGAAACCCCATCATAGGTACTAGTACCTCTACCAATTTCGTCCATCAGTACCAAGCTTCTACTACTTAAATTGTTGAGAATACTTGCAGTCTCAATCATTTCCACCATAAAAGTCGATTCGCCACGCGAAAGGTTATCTGACGCCCCAACTCTGGTAAATACCTTATCTACAACTCCAATACATGCCGATTTAGCTGGAACAAATGACCCCATTTGTGCCATAATGCATATTAGGGCAGTCTGCCTCAATAAGGCAGATTTTCCAGCCATGTTAGGGCCAGTAATGATTATGATCTGCTGAGATGCACTATCTAAAAACACATCATTCGGAACATACGATTCTCCTAAAGGCAACTGTTTTTCGATTACAGGGTGTCGTCCTTCTACAATATTTATAGTCTCAGTATCATTTACTTCGGGACGAATGTAGTTGTTAGCTACTGCTGTATTGGAAAATGAACTCAAACAATCAATTATGGCTAAAATTCTGGCGTTTTGCTGAATCTGTATTACATAATCCGTAGCAAAAATGACTAACTGTTGGAAAATTTGTTGTTCTATGTGGATAAGTTTCTCTTCTGCCGTTAATATCTTCTCTTCGTACACTTTTAGCTCTTCGGTAATGTACCGTTCTGCATTCACTAATGTTTGCTTTCTAATCCATTCTTCAGGTACTTTATCCTTGTGTGCATTGCTTACTTCTAAGTAGTACCCAAAAACCTTATTATATGCAATTTTAAGGGAAGGAATGCCTGTGCGTTCCACTTCCCTAATTTTTATTTGCAATAAGTAATCTTTTCCAGAAAAAGCAATTTTACGGTACTCATCGAGGTCTTTATTGATGCCATCTTTTATTATTCCACCTTGATGAACCAACATTGGAGCATCCTCTTTTAGCTCTAAATCGATCTTTTCAATTAAGTACTCACAAGGGTTAATTTGATCGGCTATTTTCTTTAAAAATGGAAGAGAAGAATCGGCTAATGCCTTCTTGATCGGAAGGGTGTTTTTTAGTGCATTATTTAACTGTTTTAGCTCCCTTGGATTAATTCGTCCTACAGCTACTTTTGATATTAATCGCTCTAGATCACCAATGTTTTTTAAGTTATCCACAGCACTTATCAACAATTCTGGGTTTTCACAAAAAGCATCTACCACCTCTAGTCTCTCATTGATCAAAGAAATCTCTTTTAGAGGCAATACTGTCCATTTTTTCATTAAGCGTGCTCCCATAGGAGTAACCGTATGATCTAGGATATCAACCAAGGGAACTCCATTTTCTTGTTGGGGTGAAATTAGCTCAAGATTACGAATGGTAAATTTATCAAGCCACACATATCGCTCTTCCTCAATTCGAGAAATGGAGGAAATATGTCCTGTTTCTCGATGTTCTGTTTCCTCTAAATAATGAAGAATAGCTCCCGAAGCAACAATGGCATCACTCAGATTTTCGATGCCAAAACCCTTTAATGATTTCGTTTTAAACTGCTGTGTGAGTTTTTCATAGGCAAAATCAAACCCAAATACCCATTCATCTAAAGTGAAGGTGGTATGTTCATCTCCAAATTGGTTGTTAAATGCTTCTTTCTGCGCTCTACTATAAATTACTTCTGCAGGATTAAATCCCTGAATAAGTTTACTGATATAATCGTAAGAACCACTTGCAGTAAGAAATTCACCCGTAGAAACATCCAAAAAAGCAATACCTGTTTTGTTTTTGCCATAATAAATAGAGGCTAAAAAATTATTATGGTTTCGTTCAAGTACATTATCGTTGTACGATAATCCAGGCGTAACTAGCTCTGTTACTCCACGTTTAACTATTCCCTTTACTGATTTAGGATCTTCCAACTGATCACAAATGGCAACCCTATTTCCTGCCCTAACAAGTTTAGGAAGATAAGTGTCCAATGCATGATGAGGAAAGCCTGCTAACTCAATATGACTTGCCGAGCCATTCGCTCTTTTAGTAAGTACAATATCTAAAACCTTACTCGATATTACTGCATCCTGACCAAAAGTTTCGTAAAAATCACCCACTCGAAAAAGCAAAATAGCACCTGGGTGCTTCGCCTTAATAGCGTTAAATTGCTTCATTAATGGAGTTTCTTTCACAGATGTACTTGTAGCCATATTTAATTGACGTTATTCTACAAATATGTGAGAAATAATGGGGGATAGCAAAGTAGAAGATGTGTTAATGGTTAATTTTGAAGATCAAATGTGTAGTTTGAAAATTTTGGATTAATGAGAAAATTAAAAAACGATGAACTTAACCGCTTGTCGGTAGAGGAATTTAAAACCACGAAAAAGATACCCGTATGTATTTTACTAGATAATGTACGCAGTATGAATAACATAGGGTCGGCTTTCCGCACGAGCGATGCATTTTTAGTAGAAAAATTATATTTAGGAGGTATTACGGCACAGCCCCCCCATCGTGAAATAAATAAAACAGCATTGGGGGCTACAGAATCAGTAAACTGGGAACATGTAGAAGACTGTAGTGCTTTATTACATCGATTGAAAGACGAAGGCTATAAAATTTATGCGGTAGAACAGGTTAGTGAGAGCATTATGTTGAATAACTTTGTTCCTTCTACTGAGGAAAAGTATTGCCTTATTTTTGGTAATGAAGTTTTTGGAGTAGAAGAAAATCTAGTAAAATTAGCTGACGGATGTATTGAAATACCACAATTAGGTACTAAGCACTCCCTTAACATTTCGGTAAGTGTGGGAATAGTAGTGTGGGATTTATTTTCAAAATTGAAGAAGTAGGTTTATTCTTTTTTTGGATACCACATCAATAGTTTAACTTCAATGTTTTTGTTAGCATCTTTTACCAATGATTTGAACTTATTCACATCACTAAATTTACCTCCAGCACCTCGGTAATGAAAAGGATACACCGTCTTAGGTTTAAAATCGAGTACTGCGCTTGCAGCAGCCTCAACATCCATAGTGTAGGGTAGGTTCATGCACACAAAAGCTACATCAATATTTTTTAATGCTCTCATTTCTGGAATGTCTTCAGTGTCTCCCGAAATATAAATTCGTTTACCTCCTAGTGTGAGTACATATCCATTTCCTCTTCCTTTAGTATGTTTGGCATCATCACTTTCAGGTAAGTTGTACATAGGGGTGGCTTCAATTTCTATGTCATTCCAAAGAGTTTTTGCTCCATTATTCAAAACAGATACGTTTGTAAACTTACTAGGTAGTTTGTCGGCCACCGCCTGACAAGTAATAATAGGAGTTTCGAAAAGAGATAATGACTCTAGCGTTTCTATATTCATGTGGTCGCCATGAATATCCGTTATTAGTATTAGCGAAGGAGGTTTTACACCATCAAATGCTTCTTTACCACCATAAGGATCAGCATAAATAATTAACTCATTCCACTCCAACGCCATAGTAGCATGAAGAATAGGGTATACTGTTAAATCACCCTTATCAGTAGAAATAATTTCCGATTGCTGGATTTGAGAGTATGATGCTGTAGCTATCATAAAGCTAAACACCAACGACATGAATTTAGAATTTTTCATAATGATAAATCAAAAAATACGCTTTTCTAAAGTTAAATATAAAAAGTTCCACATCAAAAAAGGTGAATTTCAATAATAGAATGGCAGTTTTAAATTAGAACCTAACCTTGACAACCCTCATATTGTTATTCCCTGTTTTTGATTACAAAAAAAACTGAAATCTCGTCTCCACAGTATTTGTTTATGCTGCTTTACTTCTCTTATTAAATAATTAAAATGCATAACCAATACTCATATACCTACCATAAGGCCAGCTCACACCTGTTCTAAATATAAAATGGTCTTTGGTTAACCGATAACCTACCCCCAATTCAAAACCCTGATAAACTCTTCTTTTCACATAACTATTATTGTTCCACGTATTATAGGTATAAGCGTCTTGGTCTGTTACGGCATAACCTAAATTTACCTCTAGTTGAGACCTGTTTTCATGAGATTTAAAATAAGATGTAAAACAAAGTGAAGCAGAGTAAAAGGTTTGCTTTGAGGGAGGGGCTCTATAGGCTACAGTAGACAGTGAGGCAACAAGATTATTGTCTCCTGATATCAAACCGTAGCTTTTAAAGGAAGTGCCATAGCTGAACCGACCACTTATATACATGTTTAGTTGCCTTTCATAATGGATGTTAATCGTTGCGTAATCTCCTTTTTTATAACTAAACTCTACAAGTCCCGAACTTACAAATAGTTTGTTTTTATAACCACTAGGCTTTTGAACTTGGACTAATTGTATTGCTGAAATATTTTCAGGAAATATTTGAACTAAGTCACCTCTGTCAACCCCATAATAAACCCCATCTTTTAGTTCTATGTTTTCGAATACAAATGTTATATTAAAAGTAGTAATTACCCTCACTTTACCCATGCCAGGTGCTTCTACTAATGATATAGTTTGACTAATGCTTATCTTTGTTACTAGCATAAATACTAGGATTAAAAAAAGATTGTTAAATAGTTGCTTTTTCATAGTCGTGTATTTTTAAATTGAAATTTGTGAATGTTTTTCTTCGTAGTCTCAGTATGAACTACACTAGCTATTTTTTCAAAGGTCTTAATGTAGGATAGAGTCTCATTATCCTTGGTTATTATATCTTCTTTTACTAATACTTTCATGATGTTTGTTTTATATGGTTAATATTCATTCTATTTACATTTCTTGTTATCAACTTACTGATTAGTAGTTTGTTAATTAACAAGACAAATATTAGCGTATCAGGTCTCAATAAATAATTGAATTATATCCTAAATATTTACCTATTATAATATAACTTGTTTTTATCATTATATTTATATATATTAAACATCATATGCGTGTTATATTAGTATTACAGGCAAGTATTTATTGTTTAATCAGATATAAAATTTGATTAAATTATATTTTATTAAAATATAATTATCATGGAAAAACAACGGCAATTTCTGCAAGAGTGTAAGGAAAGAAAGAACTCAAAAAATTTCGCCCAAGAATTGGCAGACTTACTTGGGGTAACTCTAGATGCTGCCTACAGAAGAATAAGAGGAACAACGCCAATTATTTTTAGTGAAATTCATAAAATTTGCCTGCATTATAACCTATCATTCGATTCAGTAATAAATTATGAAGGTCGTTCTTTCCCGTTTCAGTTTAATCCTATGTTTAAGGATGATTTTGAGATTCTGCAATATCTTGAGGAAATGGAGCGTCAACTTGATCGTCTATCACAATCTGACGATAGTAAAATTTTATTGACTGCCATGGATTTACCCTATTTCAGACAATTTGGATTTAAAAGCCTGAAGCGATTCAAATTGTTTTTCTGGCAACGATCGGTTTTAAATCTGGAAGAATTTAAACATCTAAAATTCGATGCCAACGATTACAACGAAGCATATGAAGAGGTTACAAATAAAATCTATGTAAACTATCACAATTTTAAATCAACTGAAATTTGGGCTCCAGAAACACTAGATAGCACTTTAAAGCAAATCGAGTATTACTTGGAATCTGGTTTGTTTAAATCCAAAGAATCAGCTCATATGATTTGTGATGATTTAGAGGAACTACTCAGCAAGTTGGAGCGAGAAGCAATGATTGCTAAAAAAATTATAAACGTTGATGGTCAAACCTATTCTAGTAGTTTTGAAATGTATCAGAGTGATATATTCCTAAGTAACAACTCTATTCAGGCTTTTACAGGAGGAAAGGTCTATTCCTATGTAAGCTTCAATTCCTTTAACTCCCTTATGTCCTTTTCCCCATCTTTTTCTACCGAGTGTCTTTCTTGGATAGAACAAATAAGAGTGAAATCAATACTACTAAGTGATGTTTCAGAAAAACTACGCTATCAATTTTTTCAGAATCTAAGAGGTAAAATTGATCAGTTGAGAAAGAGTATAACTTGATTGATTGATTTAAATTAGTTTAAATAGGAATGTAGAGTTGGCTGTTTAGTTGTTGTTTTTAACCTAATTGGTATATTCAACGTTATATAAGTTAAGTAACACAAAATAGTAAGTTATCTTTATTCTAATAGCGTTAACTTGATTAGCTCATCAAGTTTTAAACTACTAGGTTTATAAGTGTTATTTTTTATTATAACCCCTTTTTTATCAATTAATGTGTAATGAGGGTAAGCAGTTATCATGTATTTCTTTTCAATTATTTTCTTCCAATTTCCTTGAGTAAAAACATTGACCCCTTCAAGCTGGAATTTTTCTATTGTTTTTCTAAAGCTTTCTTTTGAGTTAGTGAGACAAACATTAATTATTTGAAGACTATTACCATATTTATTTTGTAGTTCCCTTTCGAAGGGAACTTCTTTTACACATGCAATACAACCTTTTGTGTAAAAATTAAGGAGAATTATTTTGCCAATATCATCCTTAATACTGTGTAAATTACCGTTTAAATCTTCTAAGAAAAATTCTGGGGCTTGGTCTCCACTCTTCAAATTATATTTCTTGATTTTAGAGTCCACTTCCAATAAATAAGCTAATGCATCTGATTCTTGTTCATAAAATGACTTTAAATATTCAATTCTGCCATTTTTTCGTTCTTTTCCACGCACTATATCACCAATAGTTTGATGTATTGCAAAAGCTGAAAAATTGTAGTTTGGCAAACCATTTGCAATACTCGATTCAAACATTTTGGCAGATAAACTATCTTCATTGAATAACAAACTAACTGAATCACTATTCACATAATTAATGTCATAGATTAGATAGAAACTATAAAAATTCATAAAGGAGTAAAAATTATACAGATACTGGTTAAATGGAGATGATAAATCTAGATTATTTAAAAACTCTAAATTTTCTTTGGAAGGAATATTTTTCTTGTCTTGCTTAAGAAAATTTCGATAGCTAGCTGAGCTCAGTTTAAACTCAGCAATTTTAAACTTAATGTTTTGTTGCTCCAGTGATCTGTACCATTTCGGAATAGATATTTGTGTAGTTGCAAGTAGACTCAATTCAATATTCTCTATGGAGTCAAGCTTTAAATACAGGTCTTCATAAGGCATATCATATTGATGATAAAGGTTACGTAAATAAGTCGTGATTTTTTGCTGAATATCATCATTAGCAAACAAGTAATTATTGATTAATTGGTTGGCTCCAGAATACGTTGTTTTATGTTGAATATAATCATAGGAAATTTTTACAGTATCGTCCAAAGTGATAAAGAAAGGTATTTTATTTTTTTCAATGAATAACTCATGCTTCTCAGGCATGTGTGCAACTAATTCCAACATTATGGTTGTATCAGTGTTTATTATATATTTTGAAGATTGTAATTTTTTGGCAGCTAGGTTCGGGTAATATTCAAGTCTAAAATCAAAAGGAGTTTGGACATTTAATATTTCTAATAAAACATAGGAATTAGAGTTAAATTTTATTTCTAATGGTGTGTCCATGCTAGTATGATAACACCCTCCTACTCCAAAGCTAATTATGAAAATAATTATTTTTTCCACTAATGATTTCATTGTAATAGGTTTAAGGTAAAGAAACACTATAGATCATTAATGTATTTCAACTATAGATATAGTGTTTAAACTATAAACTTAGTTAAAAAAACAAGAAAACTAAAACCCACAGTTTATCATTTTTTGAAAACTTACGCTTTTTATTGAACTATAATCTTTAATATAGCGTAGACTTCTTCATAATGAACAAACTCAATTATTTATATACAATGAAAAAATTATTGTCGCTACTGGCTATAAGTGTCCTATCCCTATCTTCTAACGCCCAAATATTACAACCTGCACTATGGAGCTATGAAGTAAGTAAAAATGAAGTAGAAGTTGGTAATACCATTGATCTGATTTTTAATGTCGAAATTGACAGTGATTGGTATCTATATTCCACTGATTTCGACCCCGAATGTGGTCCTATGGTCACTACCTTTACATTTAACAATGATGTTTCATTCGAGTTGGTTGGAGAAATTAAGCCCATTGGAGCTAAAAAGAAGTTCGATGAAATTTTTGAATGCGATTACACATACTTTAGGAAAACCGCACAATTTATACAGCAAATAAAAATTCTATCTAAAAAATTGAACGTAACAGGTGGATATGAATATCAGGTATGTACAGATGTAGATGGGAAATGTATCCCTTTCGATGATGAATTTGATTTTTCAGGGCGTATTAAAACTATAGGTCACAAATCCAATAGCGAAATAATCAACACAAAAAATGAAACAGATTCCGAAAAGGAAACTGTGGTTTTTGAAGTTATTGATAATAGTGTTCAAATCACATCAGATTCCATTGAACAAGTAGAAGTGTTTTATGAAAACAACAAAATATCATATCAATTAAATACTCCTGAAGAAGACAGTTCTTTATGGGGGTTTATGATAATAGCTTTTTTAACAGGATTAGCAGCTCTAATTACCCCTTGTGTCTTTCCTATGATCCCGATGACTGTAACATTCTTCATGAAGGACAATGAAAACAGCAAAGGGAATGGGGTGAAAAAAGGCATTACTTTTGGCGTCTCCATTATATTAATATATACCTTGTTAGGAACGATATTTGCCTTTTTATTAGGAGCAGATGGTCTTAATGCCATGGCAACACATTGGCTACCCAATATCTTTATTTTTATCATCTTCATGGTATTTGCTTTGTCTTTTTTAGGGCTTTTCGAAATTACCTTGCCTAGTGCATTTGTTAATAAAGTAGACCAACAAGCTGATAAAGGAGGGCTTATTGGTGTGTTTTTCATGGCATTCACTTTGGCATTGGTTTCTTTCTCATGCACTGTACCTATTGTAGGTAGTGTATTAGTTCTTTCAGCAGGAGGCGAAATCATAAAACCTATTTTGGGTATGTTGTCGTTCTCATTAGCATTTGCCTTACCTTTTACACTTTTTGCTATATTCCCAAACTGGCTAAAGAGTTTGCCAAAATCTGGAGGTTGGTTAAATTCTGTGAAAGTAATGTTGGGTTTTTTGGAGTTGGCTCTTGGACTTAAATTTTTGAGTGTTGCCGACCAGGCCTATCATTGGGGCTTATTAGATAGGGAAATATATCTGGCTTTTTGGATCGTAATTTTTACTTTGATGGGCTTTTATTTACTTGGTAAAATAATATTACCTCATGATAATAAACTTGAAAAAGTAGGCGTATTTAGATTACTCACAGCAACTATAATATTTACGTTTGTAGTTTATCTTATTCCTGGAATGTTTGGTGCTCCTCTCAAAATGTTAGCAGGGTATTTACCACCTCAATCAACTCATGATTTTGATGTCCCTGCTCTAGTAGAACAACAAAGTGGTATAATTGATGAAGGATTATGTGAGTCGCCAAAATATGCTTCTTTTCTGCACTTTCCCCATGGGCTAAAGGGATATTTTGATTATGAACAGGCAGTGGCTTGTGCAAAAGAACAGAATAAACCAATATTTATCGACTTCACAGGACATGGATGTGTGAATTGCCGAGAAATGGAGGCTAGAGTATGGTCAGATTCGGAAGTTCTAAAGCGATTAAAAAACGACTTTGTAATGCTGGCACTTTACGTGGATGACAAAACAAAATTGCCAGAAGAACACTGGTACACATCGGAATATGATGGTAAAGTAAAAAAAACCATTGGTAAACAAAATGCTGACTTTCAAATTACTCGTTTTCAAAACAATGCACAGCCTTACTATATTATTCTTGATCCAAATGAAAATCTATTAATTCAACCTAAGGCATATGACCTACAAGTTGACTCATTTATTAAATTTCTTGATACCGCTAAATCAGCAATGAAATAAATATGTCGGGGATCACCACTACGATATGGATTAAAGGAATGGTTTGTCCTAGATGTATTCGAGTAGTGAAAGAAGATTTAGAAAACGCAGCCTATTCCATAAAGCATATAGAATTAGGAAAGGTAATCATTGAAGGAAAACCAAATTATCCAGAAATAAACCGTTTATTAACCAATGCAGGTTTTTCAATAGTCGAAGATGAAGAAGAAAGACTTGTTGAGCATGCTAAACTGCTAATTATCGAATTAATTGAGAGTAATTATTTTGAAAGTAATTTCAAAACTAATTCACATGTACTGGAAGAAAAGCTTAAAATAAGCTATAGTAAATTGAGCAGAATTTTTTCTTCTGTAACAGGAACTACCTTGGAGCGTTTTATAATCGATCAGAAAATTAATAAAGTAAAAGAGCTTCTTAAATATACAAGCCAAACTATTGAAGATGTAGCCTACAAATTAGGCTACAGTAGCTCAGCTCATCTATCAAGGCAATTTAAATCAATTACAGGATTTACCCCCACTGTTTTTAGAAAACAGTATTCTAATCCACAAAAATAATTGTGCAAATTCTACCCTGAATTGTGTAAACTCATTACCTACCTATTTTATACTTTTGTTAGAACAAGAAAACAACACCATGACCAAACAAAACTATCTCATTAAGGGCATGACCTGTGCCGCTTGTGCCAATAGTGTGGAATCTATTCTAACATCACAAAAAGGAGTAGATACTGCAGCAGTAAATTTTGCAGCAAATTCAGTACTTGTATCCTTTGATGAAGAGGTTATTAAAGTTCCTCAGCTCCAAAAAGCAGTATCCGAAATTGGGTATGAATTGGTATTATCCACTATTGATCCAGAAGTACAGCGTAAGGAACTAAAAAAAGCTTTTGACAAACAAAGAATGAAATTTTTTGTTGCACTTTCATTCTCTATTCCTGTTTTTATTATTTCTATGTTTATGCTTCCAGTACCACATAGTCCATGGGTACAGATGTTACTTTCCATTCCTGTATTATTCTATTCAGGTGTTCATTTTTACATTAATGCATTTAAAAAAGCAAGGCACTTAACATTTACAATGGATACGCTTATCGCACTTGGTACAGGTGTCGCTTTTTTGTTTAGTCTCTTCAATACAATTTTTCCTGAAATATTATTACAAAATGGTCTTGAAGCTCACATATATTACGAATCGGCTGTCGTTATTATCACACTTATATTATTAGGCAACTTACTTGAGGAGCGTGCTAAACAAAAAACATCAGGTGCGATTGAAAATTTAATACGTCTTCAACCCGATGAAGCTACAATTTTATTTATTAATAAACCTACTATTGTTAATATTAAAGACGTAAAAAAGGGCGATGTTGTACTTATAAAACCTGGAGAAACTATACCTGTTGATGGTGAAGTTGTTTTTGGAAGTTCTTTTATTAACGAAAGTATGCTTACTGGAGAGCCTGTACCAACAGAGAAAATTACAGGGCACAAAGTTTTTGCTGGAACAGTAAATAGTAGTAACGTAATACATATTAAAGCTACACAAACAGGTAGTACAACTACATTATCGAAAATTATCAGGTATGTGCAGGAAGCTCAAGGTTCAAAAGCCCCAATTCAAAAATTAGTTGATAAAATTTCAAGTGTTTTTGTACCTCTTGTAATATCAATTGCTCTTGGTAGTGGTGCTATCTGGTACTTTTTAGGGCCACCTCCGCAATCTACTTATGCTGTGTTAATATTAGTAACAGTATTAATTATTGCATGTCCTTGTGCGTTAGGATTAGCTACTCCAACTGCTATTATGGTGGGCATAGGAAGAGCAGCTCTACAAGGTGTTCTTATTCGTGATGCAGAATCATTAGAAAACCTTAAAGACGTTGAAGTTATTTTTATTGACAAAACAGGAACATTAACAGAGGGTAGACCTATAGTTGATCACTTTTCATATAACGAAAAA
>JAOUKH010000069.1 GCA_029882685.1 Cyclobacteriaceae bacterium | reverse complement strand
TTCTACCACGAGGAGCCCAAGGTTCTTTCGACATCAGTACAGTCTTTATGTAAGCTTCGCCTTTACGTTGATATGCTTTTGTGAGTTCAGGAGCATAATATGCGCCTTCACCCAAAATTGTATGACAGCCCATACAATTGTTCTCTTCCCAAATAACTTTACCTCGAATTACGGATTCGGATAAGTTTTCTTCATTTGTTTTTTTAGGAACCTCTTTACTCAAAGTGTGCCACGATAATCCTAGAAATATTAAAAAGGAAACTACCGTACCACCTAAGAAGAATGTCCTCGCTTGTTGTTTAGATAACATATAGTTTGGTTTTAGGTTGTAATTAAATATTTCTGAAATATAGAAAGTAAATAAAAAAACAACTATGACCTATATATTCTAAAAAACATGATATTTATCAGTGTATACACACCTATTTATAAACGAATTACAGTTATTTAAATCGGAGTAGTTCCTAGGAATTAGACCTTAAAGAAATCAAAGAAAAACTAAAAGAAGTGAGGTTGACGATGGTTATATCTGCCATTCTTGTCTCCGCAAACTACAAATATTCCATCAAGTAGTTTTGTTTCATCTTTTATCAGGTTGTTTACGAAATCTGTTTACGGTTCGTTTACGGAAGGCACAAAAAAACCCTTCAAATCTGCCTTTCTTGGCTTACTTGAAGGGTTACTAGTAGCGGGGACAAGACTCGAACTTGTGACCTTCGGGTTATGAGCCCGACGAGCTACCAACTGCTCCACCCCGCGATATATTTTCACTATATCGCTGTAAAGTGCACTCGTAATTAATACTCAATTTACGAGCTACTCCCGATTACATCGGGACTCACCCCGCGATATATTTTTAAGAAGATTATCTCTTCCGACCTTAGTCTAATTAAAAATCTGAACGTTTTCAGATGATATTTCCTTTTCAAAAGCTATGTTTTCTTGAAAGGGAATACAAAAGTAGATGGTTCGTAAATATAAAACAAGTACCTTTGCGAAATAATTTAGTTCATGACAGATATTTCTCATAAAGCAGGCTTTGTAAGTATCATTGGAAAACCCAATGTGGGCAAATCTACCCTTATGAACCAAATGGTGGGTGAAAAGCTATCTATTATTACCTCTAAAGCACAAACTACTCGTCATCGTATTATGGGGATAATAAACGGAAAAGATTTTCAGATTGTTTATTCTGACACTCCGGGTATTCTAAAACCAGAATATGAATTGCATCAATCGATGATGCGGTTTGTAAATATGTCATTGGATGATGCCGATGCAGTGCTTTTAGTAGCCGACTTGTACGAGAAAATAGACGAAGAACTTCTCAATAAACTAAAAGCAGTACATGTACCTGTTATTTTAATCATTAATAAATCAGATTTAGCAAAAGGCACTCAGCTTGAAGATAAAATAAATTATTGGAAGGAAAACGTGAAATACGATGACATTATTGTGATTTCAGCACTTAAAGGAGAGAACATTGATAAGGTATTTGAATGCATCATTAGTAAGCTACCTGTCCATCCACCTTATTTTCCAAAAGATCAATTAACGGATAAACCCGAACGTTTTTTTGCAGCAGAAATAATTAGAGAAAAGATATTTTTGAATTACAAAAAGGAAGTGCCTTACAGTTGCGAAGTAATGGTTACGGAGTTTAAAGAAGAAGACACGATAATTAGAATAAGAGGAGAGATATATGTAGAGCGTAAAAGTCAGCGAGGAATATTAATAGGAAACAAAGGTGCTGCACTTAAAAAAGTAGGGACTGAAGCTCGACTAGACATGGAAGCATTTTTTTCCAAAAAAGTGTTTCTGGAAACACACGTAAAAGTGGAATCGGATTGGAGAAAAAAAGATAAAAAATTAAAAGGATTCGGATATAGTAATTAGATAATGTTACATGTTAAAATTATCTATTATTAATTATTCAAAATAAAAATGGCAAATATAGTAGCAATTGTAGGGAGACCTAATGTAGGTAAATCGACATTTTTTAATCGTTTGGTAGAAAAAAGGCAGGCGATAATGGACGATGAAAGTGGAGTAACGCGAGATCGTCATTATGGCTATGGAGAATGGAATGGGAAACATTTTACTGCCATTGACACAGGTGGGTATGTGTCGGGTTCTCATGATAAATTTGAAGGAGAAATTCGTAAGCAAGTAGAAATAGCCTTGGACGAGGCTTCTGTAATTATCTTTATGGTTGACTGTTTTGAAGGGCTACATGGGCTTGATAAAGACTTCGCTAAGGTAATTCGTGTCACAAAAAAACCTGTTTATATTGTCGCCAACAAAGCTGATAATACAGAGCGAACCTTTATGATTGGGGAGTTTTATAGTTTAGGGTTAGGAGAAGTGTTTCCACTATCAGCAGCAAATGGATCAGGTTCGGGAGAAGTTCTTGATGCAGTAGTTTCTCATTTTGAAACTGAAGGGGATAAAAATCCTGATGAGGGAATACCAAAAATAGCCATTTTGGGTCGTCCTAATGCTGGTAAATCATCCTTTTTAAATGCATTGTTAGGAAAAGATCGAACAATAGTTACGGATGAAGCAGGTACTACCCGAGATTCTATTAACACTCGTTATACTATGTATGGAAAAGATTTTATACTTACTGATACAGCTGGAGTAAGAAAAAAATCTAAAGTGCATGAAGATATCGAGTTTTATTCAGTAATGCGTGCTATTCAGGCACTTCAAGATTCCGATGTTTGTGTTATTATGATTGATGCTGAACGTGGATTAGAGGCTCAAGACATGAATATCATAAGCTTAGCACATAAGTACCAAAAGGGGATGATTATAATGGTCAATAAGTGGGATTTAATTGAAAAAAGTAATAACACACATGAAAATTTCAGGAAATCAATAGAAGAAAAAATAGCTCCACTTACATTTATCCCTGTAATATTTGCCTCCGTTTTGAAGAAACAGCGCATATTTCAGGCTATTGAGCTTGCAATTGAAGTAAATAATAACAGAAATAATAAAATTTCTACTTCATTACTTAATGAAAAAATGCTTCCTGAAATTGAGCATTATCCACCTCCAGCTTTAAAAGGAAAACACATAAAAATCAAGTATATAACGCAATTACCCATTAAAACCCCTGGTTTTGCTTTCTTTTGCAACTTGCCACAATATATTAAATTACCCTACCAAAGGTACTTGGAAAACAAGCTCAGAACACACTTTAAATTGGACGGTGTACCAATAAAGTTGTTTTTTAGGAAGAAATAACTTTTTTGGGAGTTAAAGGTTTGATATATTTGATTTGAAATAAACCTAAAACTTTTATTTATTAACGCTATGAAAAAATTAATGTCATTATTATTAGCAATGGTATTTGCCTTTGCTTTTGTTGCATGCGGTGGAGGACAAAGCTCTGAAGCAGTAGAAGAAGAAACTGCTACTGAAGAAGTAGTGGAAGAAGCTGCTGAAGAAATAGTAGAAGAAGCTGCTGAAGAAGCAGTGGAAGAAGCTACTGAAGAAGCTGATTCTACAGCTACTGAAGAAGCTGCTACTGAAGAATAAGAAATTTTATTCTACATGTAAAGTATTGAGGCTTTAGCGTACATCGCTAAAGCTTTTTTTATGAGCTTAAATAATATACATAATCTACTTAGCAATCATATCCCTGATTTGGCATTGCCATATTGCACAGAATTATGGAATAGCTATAACTTCAATCTAAGATTAACTAAAAAAAGAATATCAAAATTTGGGGATTATAGATTTGATGTGACAAAAAATTGTCATTATATCAGCATTAATTGTAATTTAAACCCCTATAATTTTCTAATTACTTATATCCATGAAGTTGCTCACTGCGTAAATGTGGTTAGGAATGGTCGAAAAATAACTCCACATGGTAAAGAATGGAAATCCATATTTCGTGAATTAATGCTCCCACTGTTAAACTTAGACGTGTTTCCTGATGATGTTTTAAGACCTTTGGCCAACCATATGATAAATCCTAAAGCTTCATCCCAGTCAGATCAAAGACTGGTAATAGCACTCCGAAAATATGATAAAGATGTGTCAGAAAAATTGTTAATCGATTTAAACACTGGAGATTCATTTAAATTTAACAATCGTGTTTTTGAGAAAATTAAATTGAGAAGAAGTAGAGTGCTTTGCAAAGACTTACAATCAGGACGTAACTACTTAATTTCAGCCATTGCTCCTATAGAAGAATTATAAAGAAAGTCGTTTTACAATAAGTAAATCTATCATCTTACAAAAATGATGAGGAGTATAAGTTCGCCATTTAGATGTTTGCAATTCACCTCCTAGGTTTATGTAACTATCAATATTATAGTTTTTAAACTCATCGATAACATGCTCATGAAAATTAATTCCAACTATCCAGCCATCAGCAACTTCCTCAAACCACTCTTCGTAATAGCTATCATCTGACCCATGAAAATTGAGTACATTTTCTCCTATAATCACAAACTTGTTGATTCCTAAGTAAACCAGTTGATCAATAATATTACGCTTCAGGTGCATAATGTCATTGTTAAGGGTATCGTTCCATTCTCCAATCATTTCTATTACAGCATTCCCTAATTCATAATCAACAAAAAGTAATTTTATATATAGTGTTTCTGAACCCATATTGTCCCATGCAGGATCTATATAATACCCATATATATTCTCTGAATACAGATCAAAATTATACTCTTTTTCAAAAAAAGGGGAATTTTCATCTTCTGAGGAATTATAAAATTGAAGCCAATTATAATAAGGTTCAATATTGTGCATGTTAGTCGATCAATGATTTTTGATGGTAAAGTGTAAGCCCAGCAATAGGATTTTCCACTATATTTTTTACCATAATGTTTTTATCATTTGCTACTTGTCTTAAAATATTGCTAAAGTAAAAAGCTACAGAACCTGTAAAATGTACTTTCTTGTTTTTATAATTCTCATACTGCATTACATTGTTTTCAAAAAATACCGAAAAAGCATTATATACTAACTTATATAGATAAGGGTCTTTTACGTTTTGAAAAATAAATTTGGCAAACGAAGCTAAAAATCTATTCGGTAAAGGTTCTTTGTAAGTTTTTCGCAAAACTTCTTCTACAGTTAACCCAAACCTTTCATTTATCTTTTGAGCAATATGGGTTGGCATTGCTCCTCTTAAATATTCCTTTAGTAGTTTTTTTCCTAAATCAGCCCCGCTTCCTTCATCTCCTAAAATATACCCCAACGGTGGAATGTTTTTTACGATTTCTTTACCATTGTAATCACATGAATTTGACCCCGTTCCCATTATACAAGCAATGCCCTCTTCATCTAAACACAATGCTCTTGCTGCAGCTAATAGATCATTCTCTACATCAATAGAAGGTTTTGACCAAATAGAAAGTATAGCATTTTTAATAATGGATTTATTTGTTTCTGAGGAACAACCAGATCCATAAAAATATACCTTATCTGGGCTTCCATGTACTTGAGGAGCTAAATTGGCTTCTAATTCCTTGGTGATTTCTTCAACCCCTATATGAAAAGGGTTAAACCCAATGGTCTTAGCCTGATCAATGCTTCCATCATCATTAATTATTCGCCAGTCTGTTTTTGTAGAACCGCTATCTGCTATTATTATCAATTTATTGTAATTTAAGAACTGTAAAGGTATTCGTTGGAATTTATTGAACCAATTTTACACTCAATAACTTGATTGGCTTTATTATTGAAGAGATTGTCGAAATACAATATATTTTAAAGAAATCGTTAGAACACATTACTAATATACTAATATGAAAAAAATAGCTGCCTACTTATTTTTTGCCATTATAAACTTAACGAGCTATGCACAACTCGAATATGGTTTTAAGCCTCAAGAGGCAAAAGAAATGATCGCCATATGCAATAGCTTCACCTATCTTAATTTATACAATTCAGATAAAAAGATATTACCTGAAGGTTATAAAAAAGAATATACTTCTGGCATACATGGCATGGATAATAAATTTCAGGTGTACACAAAAGGAAAAATTGGAGTAATAAATATGCGAGGTTCAACTGATAAAATGATGAGTTGGATGGAAAATATATATTCGGCCATGATACCCGCACAAGGTGTTATTAAAATGCAAGATTCCGAATTCAATTATGTTTTTGCGAAAGATACTGCCGCTGCTGTTCATGCTGGATACGCATTAGGAATTGCTTATTTATCTGAAAGTTTATTAATGCAAATCAAATATTTAAACGCATTGGGCATTTACAATTTTATACTAACAGGACATAGTCAGGGTGGGTCTCTTGCTATAATGCTTAGAGCCTACTTGGAAAATTTACCTAGTGAAGTAATCTCTTCAAAAAATAGATTTAAAAATTACGTGTTTGCACACCCTATGGTGGGGAATAAGGCTTTTACTGATGAATATAATCAACGATTTACATTTAATAATAGTAACTTTAGCATTATTAACCCAGCAGATCCTATTCCTAAATTACCTGTTACCTATGCGGATGGTAAATTCTTTTCAGCAGAAAACATCAACACATATTTCAATAATGGAACAATTGATAAACAAAGTATTTTGATGAGCTTATTCATGCAAAAGTATGAGCAAACGGTATCTAGCTATGTGCAATCCATAAGTCAATCTCTTACAAATCAAATTGCTAACGAACTTGGCTCAGTTAAAATGCCAACATACGTGGAAGATATTAATTACAAAAAAGTAAATGCAACAATAGAACTCAATCCATTTGAATATCCCAAAATATTGAAGGATTCATCAATTCTTCAAAATGATTCGTTAATGGCAATTTATAAACGGGGTAGTGATGGTCATTTTTTAGATAAGCGTTTATATAAAAAAGCTCCTACATTATTTCAACACAAGCCACATAACTACTATGTTGCCCTACTGAAAAAATATTTCTCTGACGAATATGCTACATTGCCCAAGAAATACTTGGATGAAAACTTATAACTTGTTGATTGAAGATTGTATGTTTTTTTTAAATAGTGATAATATTTTGTTACGTAAAGACACTTGACTTTAGGAATCTCAGCCTGCATATTACTTTAGCTCAGTCATAGTATTACATTAAACTACCTACCACTTCAAACTTATCAAATACATTAACAGTATGTGGGGCATCTTTTAACTCATGGGTCAAGTCTTGACCTGCCCAATGCTCATAATGTTTTCCATCACGCCATAACTTCGACTTGGACACATCATAAATTTTTCCTTTGTAGGCACACCAAACTTCGTCCATATCCTGACCGTTCCTCAATGCTAATTGACCTTTTGTATATAGATTTTTACTTTCAGGCATATGCAATTTTTATTCTGTCAATATTTATTTACTTTCGAAGATACAGCAATTCAAAAATACACTTCTATGAAAAATATATTATTCCTTTTTTTACTTACAAGTTTTGTCTTTTCATGCAACCAACCTAATAATAAAATAGAGCAAGATACTGAGCTTTCTGATGAACAATTACAAGCTTTAGCAACTAAAATAGCAGAAGAAGTAATAATTACAGATGGACATATAGATGTGCCTTACCGATTACGACATTTTTATAACGAGGGTGAACCTATGCCAGACCTTTCTCAAAGAACTGAAGAAGGAGATTTCGATTACGTTAGAGCTAAAGAAGGTGGGTTAAATGCTCCTTTTATGTCTGTTTACATTCCTGCTCGTTATCAAAAAACTGGTGGAGCAAAAGAATTGGCCGACTCTTTGATTAATTCTGTTATAGATATTACAAATTCGTTTCCCGATAAATATGCACTTGCCAATACGCCTGCTGAAGTAGAAAAAAACTTCGAAACAGGAAAAATTTCCTTACCAATGGGAATGGAAAATGGTGCACCTATTGGAGATGACTTAGACAACGTGAATTACTTTCATGAAAGAGGTATTCGATATATCACGTTGACGCACAGCAAAGACAATCTTATTTGCGATTCTTCCTACGACACTACCAGAACTTGGAATGGATTAAGTGAGTTTGGTAAACAAGTGGTGCAACGCATGAATGAAGTGGGTGTCATGATTGATGTTTCTCATATTTCTGATAGCACATTCTATCAAGTAATGGAACTAAGCACAGCTCCAGTAATTGCTTCTCATTCTTCTTGCAGAAATTTTACGCCTGGTTTTGAGCGTAACATGTCCGATGATATGATAAAATTACTAGGAGAGAAAGGTGGGGTTATTCAAATAAACTTTGGGTCATCTTTCTTAGATGGTGACGTAGTAAATTTAAATAAAGCTAATAGAGTAAAGCTGGACTCCTTATTAAAATCTAATAACTTAACCCGAGCAGATTCTTCTGCTGCAGCAATTATTGAAGAATTTACGCTACAGAATCCAAAGCATTATTCTACTGTAGAAAAAGTTGCCGATCATATCGATCATGTTGTTCATTTGGCAGGAGTAGATCATGTAGGAATTGGTTCTGATTATGATGGTGTAGGAGATTCATTACCTACTGGTTTGAAAGATGTTTCTCAATATCCTAACTTAATTTACGAGTTACTAAAACGAGGCTATTCAAGAGAAGAAATTGAAAAAATTTGTCATAAAAATGTGTGGAGAGTTTGGAATGAAGTTGCTAATACAGCGAGTATGTAATAATTTGATCATTATATTTTTATGAATTAAGTGTGTTAGATATATAATCGTTTTACACTATGAATCAAAATACTACAAACATGGAAGCATCAATCATCCTCATTGGCAATTCAAAAGGACTAAGATTGGGTGCTATTAAGTTTGTACATTTATGCTAAATGGTTAGTTTCATTTGCTACGGATGGAATCCGCAACGTTTTATACCGTAGCGTTATGAGAAATTATCAAAACGACTTCAACGAATTATACGAATCAATATACAGTAAAAATCTTCATCACGAACCCAGAAAATTCGTTGAGTTTTTCGATCATAACCGAATACTAATTGAAGGGCAAAACATATCAATTAATGAAATTATCTACGATAGAGTAACTCGCTTGAAAAGTGATTATGCCCACAGTTTAATTCATAACGAAAGTCACGCAAAGGCAAAGCCTGAAATCGACAAGGCTCTTAAGCTGTTTGAGAATCACCCTGATTACAATGAAAAGGATTTACTGGATATTAAATATTATGAAACATTAATATTCGATAGAGCTGTGGTCAATTTTTATTCAAAAAACTACAAGGAAGCAGTTGAAGATTTTAAAACTTTAACTCAGAAATTCCCTGACGATGAGAAATTTAGGAATTGGCTTAAAAGTACGGAGGCATATAAACTCGTTAAGTTCGAGAAAGTTTTGTACATTATTTTGGCTGTAACATTGTTCGCAGACCTATTTTTAGAAGACCTGAATCCATTACTAGACAATTTAATTACTGTAATTTTCATATTAGGACTTTCAAGTATTGTAACGCTAGAATTTGTAAAATGGAATTCTAAAAGATGAGTTTTATCTTGATCAATGCTTTGTCAATTTTCAAAAAATGCTAAGATCGCAACTAGAAGTTCAATTAATGTTTAACCTGTAGCCATATTTTAGGACGTGACATTTCCTTTATAGATTTCCGTTTTAAATTAATAATAAAAGAATATTTCCACCCTCCTATTTTGTAACCTTTTATGAGGAGTTGAATTATCATTTAAGGGCTGTTTTTCGCCTTTACCTTCGCAAATAATTCGGTCTTTTGATATATTATTAGTTATTAATTGATCTCTAATAATATTGGCTCTTTTGTTTGATAAGCCTACGTTATATTGTTCAGTACCAATATTATCAGTATGTCCTACAATTTTAATCTTTATATATTTATCATTGTGCAAAATAGCTATTATTCCTTGAATATAGTTTTCCATTTCTTTATCCAGTGTACTGCTATCGAAACCAAAATTATACACTAATTTTGATTCTTCAAGGGGTAATGGCTCATGTTTTATATCGCCAATTATTGCTATTCCATCTGTTGATGATTCGTTTAATGTGGTTGTATCCTTTTTTACTGTGTTTTCAACAATAAATTCTTTTTCCTCATCATTATTTGCCAATATCTTTTTCACTGGAACCTGTTCTTTTTTCTTTATATTTGTTGATTTGTGTTTTGATTTTTTATTCTTGCTGGTTCTTCTTCTCTTGTTTCTGCTTATTTTTCTTCTTTTGTTTCTTTTTTGTTTAAATCTACTTTCAACTAATGTAGAAAGCTCAGCAGCAATTTCAAATGCACCTCCATGAGCAACACGACTATTTATTGGAACATCATAACTAACTCCATATGAGTACCCATTGCCATAAAATTGTATCCCTAACATTACACCCTCATTGAGTAAATACTTTGTATGAAAATTGATGCGATCAGCAGGAAAATTAACGTTAGTACCTTTTAGACTGTATTGTATAATAGTACCTATACTCAAGGTGTTTGTTAACGAAGAGTAGGTGTATAAAACTTCTGGGTACACCAATATTTGCTGTTGTTCATAAACTTTTATTCCTCCAGCTATTACCCAAGTTGAGGGCAGATTGCTATTGCTACCAAAAAAACTCTCGTTAGGTTTGTTTAAATCAAATAATGAAATACCTAAATGTGCTGATTTTTCACTTCTTCTAGTTGTTTTTTGCCAGTATACCCCACCACTATACGATAAAAAATTGGTATTAAACGAGTTTAAATTTTCGTCTATACCACCATTTGTAAACCCAATGCCTGGCACATATTGATTGCCAGTATGCAGATTGGAAACATCAATTTTTCGCATTTGATAATTTGCTTTTGCCCCTATACTCAATGATTGATTTTTTCCAATACTTGGATTAATTGCATAAGTTAATCCAAGTTCATTTGCTATTAAAATTCCTCCTTGTCCCGTTTTATCTTGCCCAACAGTTAGTCCAATTGAAGACCATCTTTTTCCACCATTTTTAGCAATTATAGGATACTTTACAGAAAACAAAAATGACTTTAACTTTAAATCAGAAGTAACATTTTGACTTCTATATATAAAGTTTGCTGTTGCTTTATCATCCAAAGAAATTGAGCTAGGGTTCACACGTTGAGAAGCATAATTATATTGCGAATATTGATAGTACTGAGCTTTTAGAGAGCCAAAGAACAGTAAACATGCATATACAACGAGAAGCTTTACTCTCATCCTTATTTTATTTTAACAAATGAATAGCTCCAGAATTTTCACCATTTAGGGTTATCGAATAACCATTTTTATATGTACCCGATACTTTCCAATAATAAACCCCATTAGGCTGTGATTTACCTTTCCAAGAGCCATCCCACCCTATATTCACTACCTCTGTTTCACTGTCAGATTCAAACACCAAACTTCCTGATCGGTTGAATATCTTAAAACTAAATTCAGCGACATCTTCTAGCCCATAAATTTTTAACACATCGTTTTTACCATCTCTATTTGGGGTAAATAAGTTAGGAATAAAGGCTTTTGTTTCTATAATCACTAAAACACTATCACTAGACATGCACCCGATAGAATCTGTAGCATTAACTACATAAGTGGTGGTAATTTCTGGGGTAGCTATTGGGTTATTTATAGTAGAGTCATTTAAATAATCGATTGGAAACCATGAATACGTTACTCCCCCATTGGCAATTAATTGCACACTTTCTCCTTTGAGGATTTTATGAACGTTACTATTGAGGGAAAGTAGGGGTTGGCTAATATTTATGACAAAAGTATCTGTGAAAACACAGCCCTGAAATGACTCCTTAGTTACTGAAAGGGTATCAACTTGTTGTACAACATAATTGATGTTACTTTCATCTCCCAAACTTCCTGAAGTAGATGATTCCCATTGTACAGTTTTCCAAAAGCTACCAACATCAAATTCTAGGATTTCTTCTTTACATGCCCAAAAACTTGATGGATCATTGACGACAACTCCATCACCAATTGTAAATACCCATGCTATCTGGTCACTACAATTTAGTGAGTTGTTCATAGAAAAAAAGATGTTTACATCTTCATTAATTGTAACTAATAAGGAATCTGCAATACCTATATAGCCGTAAAGGGAGGAATACCAATCCCCTAATTGTCCATTAGGACTCAATAATATAACCTCTTCATTTTGACAAACAGTATGTTCGTAGGTAAGTACCTCTTCACAAATAACAAACTTTCCTCGATGAATATCTTCGCCTCCACCTTCTCCTCCAGATCCCCATCCTTTACACCCCAATGCATAAAACGCATTGTCTACAGTTTCTATCCCATACTCATACACGCCAGGCTGAAGATCATAATATAAGGCCTGAGTAAGCGTAAACTGATTACCATGAGCTCTCAGCGTTCGAAAAACATGATCTATTTCAAAACTTGGAGATAGGACTAATTCATTTGACTTCAAATAAAGATCATAAGTGATCGCTGCATCTGGTGTGTGATCGTCCACCACTGGCTGCCAATGTAATACTACATCGTTAAACATTGGGAATACACGTGATACTGAAACATTTGCTGGGCCAACGTTTGACTCAGGTATTGTGTTTTCGAACAACTTAACTTTTAATGTATCTGCATTGGATGAAATTTGAATGAGGTCAAGATCACCATCCCAGTCCCAGTCTCCAAAATCCTGAAAAGAAGCGTTAATAAAGTCTTCGGTTGAAAAATTTAAACTATCATTATTAAATTTTATAATATTTCTTTCGTTAATAGGTGAATGTGTATTTAAAGCTATATCACAAAACCCGTCAGAATTTAAGTCCGCAGCAAAAAGATAAGATACGGAATCACTTTCAATCATCAAATCCACTTTTTTAAATTGACCGCCAGTATTTTCATAATAACTAATTGGTGAATGTTGTTCTGGATCACCATGAAAGAATAGATCAAAATCTCCATCAGCATCTATATCAGCTTTTGTCATTTTTAATTCTACTGGGTAATCAAATGTGTTACTTTCTAATATTAAACTATCTTTATTATTTTTATAAAACTCAAGAACAGTTTCACCTAATGTAGTTTTTCCACCTATTAGTAAATCTTGCCAACCATCTTTATCCACGTCAATAGATAAAATATCAGCAGTTATAAAATCACTGACATCATGAGATAAAGTATCCCACTTCGTGTTAGTGTAGGTGTATATTTTAGTTTCAAAAGTCTTATTAATATCCTCAGTTATAGCAATTATTTCAGATAGGCCATCTCTATTAATATCTACTGTGATAAACTGATGAGTGAAAACACTATCTATTTCAACAATTTCATCTCCAAAACCCAATGATTCATTGTTTACATATAATTCAAGTTTGTTTTCTGAATTAGAAGATGTGGAAATGAGGATATCAAGCAATCCATCATGACTGAAATCTTCCACCATGAATTGAGCATCCGAACACAGTTTTGAAATAATTATATTAAAATTCAAGCTACCATTATTAATGCTAAATACACCAACGTTAATTGAGTCCTTATCAGTAAGTAAAGCTATATACTCAAGTGTTCCATCATTGTTAATGTCAGCCCACTGTCCGTTAAGAATGTTATCCTTTTTAATAGTAATACTATCTATAACCTCAAACGTTTGAGAATAGCAAATAAAGTTTTGGATTGTCAGAAAGAAGATTAATATGTATTTCGTTTTCATATCGTTTACTTTTTAATGGTAAAAGTTAATGGAACAGAAAGTTTACTATTTACAGGTATGTTATTTACCGTTGCAGGAATCCATTTCGGCATACCATTAACCACTCGAATGGCCTCATTATCAAATTGTTCCCCTAGTGACTGAATAATTACAGTATTGGCGATAGTACTATCTTTCAAAACTGAAAAGCTAACCAAAACGACCCCTTCTATTGAATCTTTTTTTAGTTCATCGGGATAGGTTAGGTTTTTATTAAAATAGGCGTAAAGGTAAGGGAGCCCCTCTACTGGAGATGCTTCAATGTATTCATAGGTTTGTTCTTTTTCTGGGGCTGTTTCTTGGTCATCTATTACTGTTAATTTCTCACTAGGTTCTATTTTCTGTTCTTTTTCAACAACTTTATTTTTTGTAAATTTCTCCTCTTTATCAACACCCTTAATTGGTGGAATTTCAATAAGCTCTTTAGAGTTATTAAGTTCTAAGCCTTTTTTTATAATCTCCCTGCTTTTTTCCTTTTCAAGGGTATTGGTATTACTAATAGTTGTTTTATCCAAATCATTACTGTTATCAATATAAGTTCTGTTGGACAAAAAATACAAACCAGTGGCTATTCCTATAATAATACCAATAGTGATGAGACTGTTTTTGTAAAGATTTACTCGTCCGAATTTGTTGATTTCGTGCTGTTTAAAAAGGCCATCAAAATCCATATAGGACTTAATTTCTTCTTCTAAAGCCACAGGCACTTTGTCTATAATTTTTATTTTTAATTTCATCTCCCTAACATTTTTTTCATTTTACTCAACAATCTGTATGTTTTAACCTTTGCAAGGTTTTCCGAAATGTTCAGTATGTACCCTACTTCTTTAAATGGATGGTTTTCAAAAAATCGTAATTCTAATAATTGAATTTCTTTAACGTCAAGCTTTTTTAGTAACTCTATTAATTGATTCATTTTAACATCATGATCATCACTAGGGATTAATTCATCTATTAAAGAATTTTTACATTCTTCGTCTACAACTAAATATCTTGTGTTATTCATTTTTCTAAAAAATCCATTGCATTCATTTATAGCAATGCGATATAAATAAGCTGAAAAAGGAACCCCTTTATGTTTATATTTTTTGATATTGGTTAACGCATTCAGAAAAACTTGTTGCGTAATATCAGCGGTTGAATCTTTATCATTAATACGCTTAAATACAAATCCAAAAATAGCTCCATAATACCTTTCATAGAGTTTTTTGAAGGCTTTGGGGTTATCTTGTGCTGCACTAATTAGTGCTTCTTCAGTTTGTATATTTACTGGATTATCAATAGGCTGTATGTAACTTTTAAGCTTCATTTCGCATACTCAATTTAATACTAAATGAGAAAACTTATAAAAGATACACTTTGTTGAAAACTTTATTAACGGGTTTTGTAAAAATCACATAATCCTGATGCTGGTATAATTAATGTTTACACTTTAAAAACTATGCAAAAAATGATTTTTCATGGACATGATGAATTAGAGCATGGTGAACAGAGAAGTATCATAAAAACCAGCAACATCAACTTTGGGGTTCATATTGAACAGCCAAACCTAAACGAAATCCTAGTTTGATTTTTGTGTTATGTTCATCAGCTGGGTCTATAAAATTATGCATTGATTTTCTGCACTTTCTTTTTAATCTAGATGTTTTGTCAATAACTTTGCGTAAAAATAACAACCAATATGGAGGGGCAAAATCAGCTAGCAGTAGAAAAACGAGGTAAACCAATATTAAAGCAGGAAATAGGCTTTATGATTTTACACCTTATACCAGTATTAGGGTTTTGGACTGGAGCTACATTATTTGATTGGCTTGTATGTGCGTTTCTATATTTTTCAAGAATGTTTTGGGTAACTGGTGGGTATCATCGCTATTTCGCTCATAGAAGTTACCAAACATCTCGAGTTTTTCAATTCATTATTGCTTTCATGGCTCAAACTTCTTTACAAAAAGGAGCATTGTGGTGGGCGTCTCATCATCGAGTACATCACAGAACTAGTGATACCCCAAAAGATCCACACTCTATGAAGCTTTATGGTTTTTGGTATTCCCATATTGGTTGGATTATGGGGCCTGACTATAAAACAACAGATTATAAAGTTATAAACGATTATGCAAAATACCCTGAGTTAGTTTGGCTGAACAAATACCACCTCATTCCTCCATTCATGTTAGCAATATCTGTATGGCTTGTTGGAGCTGTGGTAAACACGGGAAGTATAAATAACATATTTTCTCTTGCTGGTTTATCATGTTTGATTATAGGTTTCTTTTTAAGTACTATTTTTCTATATCACGGTACTTTTTCAATTAACTCTATCATGCATAAGTTTGGTAACCAAAGATATGAGTCAGGGGATGAGTCCAAAAACAATTTAATCCTAGCTTTAATTACCCTTGGAGAAGGATGGCACAATAACCATCACTATTACGAAGTAGCAGCTCGGCAGGGGTTTTTCTGGTGGGAAATTGATATTACGTTTTACATATTAAAAATTTTCTCTTGGTTGGGACTTGTTTGGAACTTAAAAGGGGTGCCAAAACATATAAAAATTTCTAAAAATAAAGCAGAAGCTAAGGAATTGGCAAAAACAGTATAATATTTATTGAAAACGTATTGCAAATTTAAAACCCTTACTTAAATTTGCATTCCATTTGCGAGACAAACGAGTCTGAGCAATAAAAAAACTAGTGTTGTACACAAATTAAGCGAAAGTAGCTTCCCGACAGGTCGGGAGTGAGCGCATTCGTAATATTTGGCAAGGTGGACTTGCCACATTGACATTTTGAAGTAAAGACATTAATAAGTAATGTCTTTTTAATAAGCGAAAGTAGCTTCCCGACAGGTCGGGAGTGAGCGCATTCGTAATATTTGGCAAGGTGGACTTGCCGCATTGACATTTTGAAATAAAGACATT